>NZ_JBARMY010000088.1:0-10809 GCF_049802695.1 Mycobacterium sp. | reverse complement strand
GCAGTTGGTGCTGCCGAGCCGGCCACCGCCGACGCAAACCGACGCGATCGCCGACGTCCGCGCTCAACTGCACCGGCTCTTGCCGCGCGGGTTCGTTGCCGCCGCCGGGCGCGCGCACCTCGAAGACCTCACCCGCTATCTGACCGCCGTGCGTCGGCGGCTCGACCGGCTGCCTCACGCGACCGCGGCCGACCGGGAGCGGATGCAGCAGGTACAGGCTGTGCAGGACGCGTACGACAAACTGGTGCAAGGATTATCGCCGGCGCGGGGGACGGCAGCGGACGTGCGCGAGATCGCCTGGCAAATCGAAGAGCTACGGGTGAGTCTGTGGGCGCAGCAGCTCGGCACACCGCGTCCGGTGAGCGAGCAGCGAATCCACCGGGCGATCGACGCCGTGCGGGACCGGTTGTGAGTGTGGCCCGTTACTCTGATCGCCGTGACGCCAATGTGGTCGCCGAGTCGACTCGGCAGCTTGACGGGTATCCGAGTCGTCGTGACCGGGGCTACGAGCGGCGTCGGCCTGGGCACCGCGCATGCGCTCGCTACAGCGGGCGCGGAAGTGATTATGGCTGTGCGCAACACCGACCTCGGCCGGCAGCGCGCCGCCGAAATCGGCGGCGCGACCAGCGTGGTGAAGCTTGACCTGGCCGACTTGTCGTCAGTGCGCACATTCCCGACGCTGATCGACGGTGCTATCGACATTCTGATCAACAACGCCGGCACATTGACCCAACGCCGAATCGACACGGTCGACGGATTCGAGATGACGTTGGGCACCAACATGCTTGGACCTTTTGCTCTGACCAACTTGTTGCTGCCGCGGGTGCGTTCGAAGATCATCATCGTCGGCTCCGATGCTCACCGCTCAGCGACATTGCGGCTCGACGACATGCACCTGCGCGACCACAAGTGGACGGTGATGGGCGCTTACACTCGCTCGAAGCTCGCGGTGATGTTGTGGGGCCTGGAGCTTGACCGCAGGCTTCGTGCAGCCGGCGGGCGGGTGACGGCTCAGCTCACCCATCCCGGCTGGGTGGCGTCGAATCTATCGCAGGTTTCCGACTCACCGCTGATGTCGCTCGCCCACCGGGTGGTCAAGACGGTGGCCAATCGGTTGGCCAACGACATCGACAAAGGTGCGGCGCCCACCCTGTATTGCATCAGTGAGCCGATCCCGCCGGGCAGCTATGTCGGTGTCAGCGGTCGACTCGGCCTGCGCGGCGGTCCGGTGCTCATCGGCCGTTCCGCGGTCGCGTGCGACTACGAGGCCGCCGAGCGGCTCGTCGCGTTCGCCGAAACCGAGACGGGCACAACGCTTCCGGTATAGCCCTCGACCCTGGAGCGTACGTCACATACCGGTATTGCCGACGAGCACCACCCGGCCGCTGTGCCACGACGGCATTCGGATCTGGCTGAGGTGGCGAAGGATTTCCGGCGACCTCGGACACCGGGACGCTGCGCGGTGACGTCATCGCCCTGCTACAGCTTGCCAACCAAGTCCGGTTCCGGCTCGTCATGCTGCTGTTCACCCGACTCGGCGGCTCCTACCGGGAGGCCGGTACCAAGCGGTTGCCGGTGGACCTGTCCCGCCACGAACTGATGATGACGTTGCAACCCGTGCCGGACAAGGTGATCGAGAACATCGCCGACGAAATTTTTTCGCCGCTGGTCCGATTGAACGCCACTGAAGGATAGCGTCCGCGAAAGCTATAGGGACAGAACGTATCGTGTGGCTGCATGCGAAGTCAGCGTGAGCGCATGCTCAGCGGGGAACTCTATGACGCCGGCGATCCCGACTTGGTGGCACGCCGCCGGGCTTGCCAGCGCCTACTGGACCGGTACAACGCGCCATGCGCAGACGACGACGTGAGGCAGCAGCTGCTGCGTGACTTGCTCGCATCACTGGGGGACAGTTCGTCTGTCATGCCGCGATTCCAGTGCGACTACGGCACTCAGATCTCCATCGGCGCAAACACTTTCGTGAACTACGACGCGATCCTGCTCGACTGCGCGCCCATCTCGATCGGCGATCACGTCTCGATCGGTCCCCGCGCGCAGCTTCTGACGCCGCTGCACCCTGTCGACGACCACAACGCCCGTCGGCAGGGTTGGGAGTCAGCGTCTCCCATAGCAGTGGGCGACAACGTGTGGCTGGGAGCCGGCGTCATCGTGTGTCCCGGCGTAACGATCGGCAACAACTCGGTCGTCGGCGCAGGAAGCGTCGTGACCAGAAGTGTGGAGCCGCACGTGCTGGCCGTCGGTAACCCGTGCAGGGTGGTCAGAAAGCTTCCCGGTTAGCCGCGGTACTGACTCACCAGGGCAGCGCGCTCGTCCAGCAGTCGCAGTGACTCGTCGAGTGACCGGGTGGGCAATAGCAACGCCAATTGGCCGAAACCAAGGTCCTCGGCGGCATGCCAGTAGTCGAGATCGCCGGGCGTGCCGAACATCGCCAGCGGAACATCGTGGCCGGCGCCGTCACGCAATTGGTCTATGCGCTGGGTGAGCTGTTCGATTGGCAGCGGATTGGAGATCCAGCCCGCCTCGTGCCGGATGATCCGCTTGACGGTGGCATTGGAGTTGCCGCCGATGAAGATGGGTGGATGCGGTTGGCGTACCGGCTTCGGGCGGCTGTATGACGGCGGAAAGTCGACGTACTTGCCGTGGTATTCGGCGGGCTCGGTGGTCCAAAGCGCTTTGATGGCCTCGATGCGCTCGTCCAACAGCGCACCGCGGGTCTTCGGATCCGTGCCGTGGTCGCGCAGCTCCTCGATGTTCCAGCCGGCCCCTACGCCGAACACGAAGCGGCCGCCGGAAATCAGGTCGATGCTCGCGGCTTCCTTGGCGGTGATGATCGGGTCGCGTTGAATGAGTAGCGCAATTCCGGTGACCAGCTCGATCTTCGAGGTCACGGCCGCGGCTGCGGCCAGCGTGACGAACGGGTCCAGTGTCCGGTAATAAATCGACGGCAGTTCCCCGCCGAGCGGATATGCCGATTCGCGGCTGGCCGGAATGTGGGTATGTTCTGCGATCACCAACGACTCGAAACCCCGCTCTTCGATGGCCCGTGCCAGCGAAACGGTATCGATGCTGTCGTCGTTGACGAACGTGGAGATCCCGATCTTCATCGCATTGCCCCTGTCTGTCGGTTCAGGGTCACGAACACTCTCGATCAGCCGGTTATTTCCGGTGCTCGCCGAACTGAAGGCCGCTTAGCCGAATACGGCGAGGGCGGGGAGGAACAGAGCGGACGAAAGCTTACTCCGAGCAGGTATGTTGCTCCGCCGATGCGCGCAATCGCTTCAGCCGGCCTCAAAGGCTGTTGCATGGCAGCCCAAGCCGGTCGATCAGGGTGAACCGGTAGGTTAAACGCGACTTCAGACGACGCTCGAAGGGGGAGACCGTGCGCCAGACCGCGGCGATGCCCGAGGCGGTCCGCGTGTGGATGATCGACACGCTGCTCGCGCTACTGCAGACCCCGAGCCCGTCCGGACGAACAGACGCAGTGATGCAGTTGATCGGCGACACGTTCGACGACTTCGGCGTGCCGTTCACCCTGACCCGCCGCGGCGCCCTCAACGCAGAACTCGCCGGTAACTCGGCGACCACTGACCGCGCGCTGGTGGTTCACGCGGACACCATCGGTTGCATGGTGCGCCGGCTCAAGGACAACGGTCGTCTCGAGCTGATCCCGATCGGCACCTTCTCGGCCAGGTTCGCCGCGGGCGCCCGAGTGCGGGTCTTCTCCGACGATCCTGACGAGTTCATCACCGGTACCGTCCTACCGCTGAAATCCAGTGGTCATGCTTTCGGCGGCGAGATCGACACCCAACCCACGGACTGGGAGCACGTCGAGGTCCGCGTCGACCGCAAGGTGTCCTCGCGGGAGGACCTGGTTCGTCTCGGCCTCAACATCGGGGATTTCGTCGCGTTGATCGCCAGCCCGGAGCTCACCGCCGACGGCTTCATCGTTTCCCGGCATCTCGATGGGAAGGCCGGCATCGCGGTCGCACTCGCGCTGGCCAAGAACTTTGCTGAGAACAAAGTGGTGCTGCCGCACCGCACCACGATCATGGTCACCATCACTGAGGAGGTCGGCCACGGAGCAAGCCACGGCCTGCCTCCGGACGTCGCCGAATTGGTTTCGGTTGACAACGCGGTGTGCGCGCCTGGCCAGTACTCCTTGGAAGACGGGGTGACGATCCCGATGGCCGATATGCACGGTCCGTTCGACTACCACTTGACCCGGAAGCTGTGCCGGCTTGCTGAGGAGCGTGGGATCCCGTTTGTGCGAGACGTCTTTCGCTATTACCGGTCTGACGCTGCTGCGGCGATCGAAGCCGGCGCCGGCACCCGGGCCGCGCTGGTCGGCTTCGGACTGGACGGGAGCCACGGTTGGGAGCGCACCCACCTGGGATCCCTGGAGGCGACGTACTGCCTGCTGAACGCCTGGTTGCAGACGCCGCTGACCTTCGCCAAGTGGGACGCCAAGCCGTCCGGCAAGCTGAGCGACTTTCCGTCATCGGAGCAGCCGGCGCCGACCGAGCAGTGGGTGCCGCTGTCGCGTGGTGACCACGCCGAACCCGGCGATGTGTCGCCCGGTGAGCACTGGCCGCCGTCGGAGGGGCCTCAGGTCTGAGACGTCAGTCAGATTTGAAAGTGGTGAACACACTACGGTTCGACCCGTGACGAAAAAGGACCCCGCCGAATACCGGTTGACCGTAGAGGGACGACCATGACGCGAAGCGAACTATTCGCAGTAAACCGGCGCGACGATGGTGAGGCGGTGGTGTTAACGGTCAGCGGCGCCTTGGACACAATCACCACCCCCTCGCTGGCGACTCACCTTGACGTGGTCCTGACCAGCGGGCCGGCAGTACTGATCGTGGATCTCACCGGCGTGGACTTTCTGTCCTCGGCGGGCATCAACCTTCTCGTCGAGACTCACCACCTCACGGCCAGAACCGCCATCATGCTGCGCGTGGCAGCCGACGGGCCCGCCACCAGCCGACCGATGCGCAGCCTAGGCGTCGATCAGGTCGTGGACCTCTATCCGACCGTGACCGAAGCGATACGCGGACGGCCGCGATAAACCCCCGGACGCGCGGGTATGTCATTGTCATGACCGCAATCGACCAGCCCGGTACACCGACGTCGCTGCAGCGTGTGGGCCTTGCGGATCCACTGGCAGCCGCCGGATTGCGCCGCGACCTTGGCCAGTGGCTGCATGAGGCAGTGTCGCCGCCGGTGTCGGCGACCCGATATTCCGACATCCTGTGCGGCGTCAACGAGGCGCTGGCCAACTGCGCCGAGCACGCGTACAGCACACATCCGGCGCCAGGGCCGATCAGGATGGACGCCACCTACAACCCGTGCCGGCACAGCGTACGGGTTCGGGTTGCCGATCGTGGCACGTGGAAGCAACGCACGGCTGACAGCGGTGCCACCCGCGGACGTGGCTTGGCGTTGATGCACGCCTTGGCCGACCGATGCACGGTCGAGCGGCGTGCCGAAGGCACCACCATCTGCCTGGACTACGACACGCTCACCGAGTGACATCGTCACGGTGATCAACGGTGCAAGCACCCCGGGTGGCGGTACCCTCGCGTCGTGGCGAACCGCGATCATGGCGACCCCGGTGACGCGCCCTCCGCGCCTCCGGCGCTGCAGCCGCCGGCCCACTCTGCTCGTCCGACCGCAGCTGAGCAGGCACGCACCATCGCCGCTGGCGCCAATGCCGGTACCCTGGCCACCCTGACTGCCGACGGTGACCCGTGGGCGTCGTTCGTGGCCTACGGATTGCTGGGCGGAACACCGGTGCTGTGCGTGTCGGACCTTGCCGAGCACGGCCGCAACCTTGCCGGCGACCCGCGGGCAAGCTTGTCGATCGTGGCTGCGAGCAGTGAGACCGACCCGCTGGCGGGAAGCCGAATCACTCTGGCCGGGAGAGTTTCCCACCCGTCGGGCACCGAGCAGGACGCGGTCGCGGCGGCATACCAGAACGCGGTGCCCGCCGCGCGGTTCTACCTCGACTTCAGTGACTTCACGCTGTGGGCGCTGCGGGTCCAGCGGGTGCGTTGGGTTGGTGGATACGGCCGGATGGATTCGGCCACCGGCGAACAATACAACGCCGCGGCGCCGGATCCCGTCGCGCCGGCCGCGGCCGGGGCCATCGCGCATCTCAACGCTGATCACGCCGACGCCCTGGCAGCGATGGCCCGGGCGTTCGGCGGCTATCCCGACACCGACGCCGCGGTGTGCACCGGCATCGACCGCTACGGCCTGGATCTGCGGGTGCAAACCCCGCGCGGAGTAGCCTACGCGCGGGTCGGTTTCGCAGTACCGCTGGATTCCGCCGATCAATTGCGTTCAGCCACCGCCGGTTTGGCTGGCGCGGCCAGTCGATGATTAGTTCGAGCCGGCCAGCTTCGGCCGATCAAGTCGCGACTCCGAGGGCCACCGTCAGTTCGAGGATGGTTCGGGGATCGTTGAGCCGGTCGCCGTAGAGCTCGCGCAGTTGCGTCATCCGGTACCGCACGGTTTGAGCGTGCACGAACAGCTCGTTGGCGACGGCTTCACGGTTTCCTTGATTCAGCACCCAGGACCGCAGGGTCTCGGTGAGTCGCTCGGCAGTGCTGGGACGCAGCCCCGCCAGTGGTGCCAGCAGCTGCTGGCGCAGATCTTCGGCGACCTCGCGGTCGGCGGTCAGGGCGAGCTCGACGAGGTAGTCGTCGGTGTCGACGACCTGGACCTCGTCACCCACCGACAGGTGGCGCGCCCGCAACGCACGCCGGTACGACGACCCCGCCTGGGACCACGGCCGGGCAGGGCCTATCACTGCCGGGCGTCCTTGCAACGCCGAGCGAAGCCGGCTGCGGGCCCGGCCGTCCAGATCGGGAACCAGCAGCACGGCCAGCGCCTCGGCGGGCCCCACACCGGGCAGGTCCTCGCTGAGTTGCAAGGTCGCTTGCCCGAATAACGCTGCCAAGCCCCGGGTCTGGCCCTCGGCCAGCACGATCGCAGTCAGAGTAGTCGGTGGTTTCCAGCCGGCCTTCTCAGCGCTGGCCCGCAGTGTCTCGGCCGGTTCACCGGCGAGTAATTGCTGCGCCAGTCGCTCGAGGTAGCGTTGCCGGACGCGGCCGGTGGTGGCCAGTTCGTCGGCATGTCCGGCCACGCTGGACGCCGAGAGCTCGTCGATGAAGGCGAACACCAGTTCGGCGAACCGTGCGACGGAGCCAGCGGCCAGGCCGGCGCCGACCGCGGCGCCCGACAGCTCTTGCCAGGCCACCCGGGCGCCGACGCGGTAGGCCGACAGCAGAGCGTCCATGGACCGGCCCTGCCGGGCCTCGCCCCGGCCTAATTCGTAGGCACCGTCGAGGGCGGGCGACAAGGTCGCCGCCAGGTCCGAATCTTCCGCGCGTACGGCCAACCGCAGGAAGGCGCCGAGCGCCATCTGCACGGCGTTCTCGATGTTCTGGCCCATCCGGCCGCTGAACGCGTCGGTGTAGCTGGGCACCTCGACGGTCACCGCGCTCACGGTGCGCTCAGCCATCTTCGGGAGCACGGCTTGCAGCGCCGCAACGACGCCGTCGCCCAGTTCCAAGCCGGTGAAGCGCGCACTCTCAGGCAAGACTATTCCTCACGAACAAATCGCGGGTGCTTATTCACTCCCGATGACCAAGACTTTATACCGTTTCCTCAGCGATGGTGGAGACATGACAACGACAGCTCCCCGACCCACGGTGGTCGGCGCGTTGCGTGGACGGGTTATCAGACTCGCCGAGCGAGTGACCACGCCGCTGGTTCCGTCGGACTACCTCGACGTCATCGACCCGTTGCGTTCCCCGAGTGATCTGCGCGGGCGCATCGTCGGCATCCAACCCGAAACGCGCGACGCCGTCAGCGTGGTCATCAAGCCGGGACGCACCTGGCGCACTCACATTCCCGGCCAGTACGTCCGCATCGGCATCGACGTCGACGGCGTGCGGCACTGGCGGGCCTACTCACTGACCTCGACCACCCGGCATCCCGACCGTCACATCGCCGTCACTGTCAAGGCCATCCCCGGCGGCGTCGTCAGCAATCACCTGGTCCGACGCGCCACCGTGGGCACCATCGTGCAAATCGACCAGGCCGCCGGCGACTTCGTTCTCTGCGGACGGCAGCCGGCGAAGACCCTGTTTGTCACCGCGGGCAGCGGCATCACCCCGGTGATGGGCATGTTGCGCAACATGGCCGTGGGGGAGTCCGACGTGGTGGTGGTGCACTCAGCGCCGACCGCCGCCGACGTCATCTTCGGGGGAGAGCTGCGAATGATGGCCCGCCAAGGTCGAATTCGGTTGATCGAGAGGCACACCGATGTCGACGGCATGCTCGACGCCGCCGGTCTCGAGGATCTTGTCGAGGACTTCGCCGACCGGCAAACGTGGGCATGTGGCCCCGCCGGGATGCTCGACGCTCTGCAGGCGCGTTGGGACGCGGACGGTATCGCCGACCGTTTGCACATCGAGCGGTTCCGACCCACAGTGATCACCGCTGGAGACGGCGGCACTGTGACCTTCGCGAAGTCCGACACCGTCGTGCACGCCGAGGGTGCCCAGACACTGCTCGACGCCGGCGAGGCCGCCGGGGTCCTGATGCCGTCGGGCTGCCGAATGGGAATCTGCTTCGGCTGTGTCGCACACCTTCGCCAGGGAGCGGTACGCGACATGAGAACCGGCGACCTCACCACCGCGGCTCCCGGCGACGACGTTGCAATCCAGACCTGTGTGTCCGCCGCCGCGGGCGCATGCGCCATAGACCTCTGAGAACTCCGAGACATCCACCTTCTCTCTCCCATCAGGAGTACCAACATGACTGCTCTGCAACGCAAGCACGACAACCCGATCGCCCATCTGGCCGACGAGGACATCGAGAACCTCGGTGCTGAACTCGACGCCATCCGCGCCCAGGTGATCGCCAGCCGCGGCGAGCGCGACGCCGCCTACATCCGCAAAGTCATCGACGTCCAACGCACACTTGAGCTGAGCAGCCGCGCCTTACTGTTGTTCTCGCTCTTTCCACCCGCGTGGATCGCCGGCACCGCAGGCCTGTCCGTCTCGAAGATCATCGAGAACATGGAGATCGGCCACAACGTGATGCACGGTCAGTGGGACTGGATGCGCGACAACAAGATTCACTCGACCACCTGGGAGTGGGACAGCGCTTCCCCGTCGGAGATGTGGAAGCACTCGCACAACGAGCTGCACCACACCTACACCAACGTGCTCGGTAAGGACCAGGACCTCGGCTACGGCATCATGCGCGTCGACGAAGACCAGCGCTGGAAGGTTTTCTACCTCGCCCAGCCGTTGACCAACTTCATCAACGCCTGCATCTTCCAGTACGGCATCGCCGGCTACGACCTGCAGATCGGCAGATACCTGAAGGGCAAGACAGACCCGGATGTGTTCCGCCGCCAGGCTAAAGACGTGCTGATCAAGATCGGCAAGCAGATGCGCAAGGACTACGTGCTTCACCCGCTGCTGTCCGGCCCTTCGGCGGCGACCACGCTGACGGCGAACCTGACCGCCAACCTCGTGCGCAATCTGTGGACGCATTCGGTGATCATGTGCGGCCACTTCCCCGACGGTGTGCAGACCTACGAGAAGACCTCGATCGACGGCGAGAGCCGCGGCCAGTGGTACCTACGGCAGATGCTGGGCGCGGCCAACATCTCCGGTAGTCCCTTGATGCACTTCATGACCGGCAATCTGTCGTTTCAGATCGAGCACCATCTGTTCCCCGATCTGCCCAGCAATCGCTACCAGGAGATCGCGCCCAAGGTGCAGGGGCTCTTCGCGCGCTATGGACTCGACTACGTCAGCGGGCCACTGCCCAAGCAGGTCGCGTCGGCGTGGAAGAAGGTATTCCGTCTCTCCCTGCCGAACGGCTTTGCCCGGAAAGCCACGGCGGCGATCTGCCCGACCAACGTGACCCATGCTTTGTTCGGAAATCAAACTCCCGCCCGGCCGGCCGAGGCCGCGGCCTGACTGTTGCTGGTGAATCGGGCTTGCCCGAGGACGGATACCGTATGACGATGCACCCGAGTCTCGAGGCCGCCGGCGACGGAGCCGAGTGGTCGGCACCGCATGAGGAGCTTCGAGCCAGCATCCGCCCGGTGCTCCCAGGCGATGACCCGTTCTACCAGCCGCCGCCAGGGTTCGAGCGCACCAAATCAGGCACCGTGCTGCGTTCGCGCGATGTGCAGTTGGCCTTCCTCGGATTGATCCCACAGCGCTTCACCGCCACTCAACTGCTGTACCGGACAACCGACCTGAACAACAACGCGTCGAGCACCGTCACCACCGTTCTGACCCCGTCCGAGCGCACACCCGACAAGCCGTGCCCGATTGTGTCGTACCAGTGTGCGATCGACGCCGTCGCGGGACGCTGTTTCCCGTCCTATGCGTTGCGTCGCAGGGCCAAGGCTGCCGGCGCGCTGGCACAGTTTGAGCTCTTGTTGATAGTAGGCGCGCTTGCCGAGGGTTGGGCCGTTTCGGTGCCGGACCATGGCGGGCCGAACGGCGTATTCGGCGCGCCCTTCGAACCCGGATACTGCGTGCTCGACGGCTTGCGCGCGGCACTGAACTTCGCCCCTTTACAGCTCTCCCCGACAGCGCCCATCGGCCTGTGGGGTTACTCCGGTGGTGGCCTGGCCAGCGCATGGGCCGCCGAAATGTACGACGGCTACGCACCGGAGCTCAACATCGCCGGCGCCGTACTCGGTTCGCCGGTAGGCGATCTCGGCAGTACTTATCACCGTCTCAACGG
>NZ_JBARMY010000087.1:0-8307 GCF_049802695.1 Mycobacterium sp. | reverse complement strand
GGTCAGCGCCTTCGCGCGACTGCGGGCGGCGGCCAGCGTCAGGACAGCGCTGAAGCCCGCCAGCGCCGTGGTGCCCAGACACAACCAGAGGTTCCAGGCGGCGAAGAGCCGAAGCCGCGCGGAAGGCAGGGGGTTCGGCGGTGACGCCGTCAACGGGACTGTGAGCGTCGCGGGTGGCCGTACGTGGAAGCGGTTCAGCATCTGCTGCAGCGACGGGTCCTTCAACATGGGAGCGACGTCGACGACCCACGGGTCACCGGATGAGTCGCTGCTGAGTACCCATCCGTGCACCAATCGATTGACCTGGGCAAATTGTGCCGGAAAGGCCGGACTGGCGGTGTAGACGGCGGCGGCGCTGCCCACTACTTCCGGATCGACGCTGCGCCCGCGTTGGGTGATGAGCGCTGTTGCCTGGCTGGCGAGTTCGGAGGCCGCGGCGCTTTGCAGCGTCGGATCGGTGGCCGCTCGTAGGGCCATCGCTGCATAGCCGTCGGCGCCGACCACGTTCAGTTGGGCCCAGGCCGTCGAGATGGCCACCGCCGCCGCCAGAGTGGTGATCACCCACAGCAGCACGGCTGCTGTGAACCGCACGCCGCGCGAGTTACTTCGCGGCGCGGCGCGGGCGGGCCAGCGCCAACCGGGTCATCAGCCGGTTCGTCCGGGCCATAGCTTTGAGCGAGTTGCTGTAGTAGTTGACACCCGCACCGATCTTGGTGCGCGGTTCGACGACGACTTCGGCGCGACAGAACTTGCGCAGCCCGTCGGCCCCGCCGAACCGGGTCCCGATGCCCGACTCCTTCCACCCGCCCATCGGGGCCGTGGTGCACATCAGGTTGCTGATCACGTCGTTGATGTTGACTGCCCCGCAATCCAATTGCAGCGCAACTTCGTTGGCGCGAGCGGTATCAGCGGAGAACACCGAGGCACTCAGGCCGTACGGGCTGTCGTTGGCCAGCCGGACGGCCTCGTCGACGCTGCCGACCTTCATGATCGGCAGTGTCGGCCCGAAGGTCTCCTCGGTCATGCAGGACATCGAGTGGTCGACGTCGACCAGCACGGTCGGCAGGTAGAAACTTCCCTGCCCCTCAGCATGCGAGCCGCGCCGGCCACCGGTCAGGGCGCGCGCGCCGGCGGCCACCGCCTCGCGCACATGGCGCTCAGTGACGGCCAGCTGGTCATCGTCGATCAGCGCGCCGTAGGTGTAGCCCTTACCCGCGCCGACCTGCAAGGCCTTGACGTCGCGCACCACAGCGTCGACGAATCGGTCGTAGATCGACTCCAGCACGTAGACCCGCTCGACGGACACACAGGTCTGTCCGGCGTTGAACATGGCTCCCCATACCGCGGCGTGCGCGGCCGCGGCGATGTCGGCGTCGTCGAGCACGATCATCGGGTCCTTGCCGCCCAGTTCCAGGCTGACCGGCGTCAACCGGCGAGCGGCGCGCTCCATCACCTTGCGTCCGGTCACAGAAGAGCCGGTGAACTGCAGGTAATCAACGTTGTCGACGACGGCTTCGGCTACCGCACGTGCGCCCTGCGCGACGGCGAATACGTCCGGGGCAGCGCAGTCCAGCCAGCCTTTCCGCAACACCTCCGCTGTGAGCGGCGTGCGCTCGGACGGCTTGAGCAACACCGCGCAGCCGGCCGCCAGCGCGCCGATGCCGTCCATCAGCGCGTTGGCTACCGGATAGTTCCACGGCGCGATGATCCCGACGACTTGCCGTGGCCGGTAATGGACGGTGATCTTCTTGACCGCGAGAAACGGCAACGACGCCGGACGCCGTTCGGGCGCAAGCGCTTTCGCCATGGCCTTGATGTAATAGGACAAAATCATGATCAACAACGGCACTTCCTGCGCCGCGTCGACCGCCGACTTGCCGGTCTCCTTGATCAGCAACTCTTCGATCTCACCGCGGTGCTCGCCCAGCCACACCGCGTAACGGGCCAGCGTCTTGGCGCGCCCGGCAGCGCCCAGCTGCTCCCACTCACGCTGGGCCGTGCGCAGCCGGTCGGCCAGCGCGGGGACATCGGCGGGATCGGTCCAGTGCACTTCGCCGGCGGATGCACCGGTAGCGGGATTGCTGATGCTGCCGATACCGACGTATTCGGGCGCTACAGCTGACACAGACGACGTGGTGGCGGTCATGGTCAGCAATGCTAGCCCGGGTGTGACACAGGTCGCACCCCCGGGGTTGACGGGTGTCAAGTTCGTCGACCGACCCGATGAGTTCCGGCCGGGCGGGCAGTCTGCTTAAGCATGAGCGTTTTGATGGAGGGCATCCAGTTCGGCGAGTCGCCGCGATGGCACGACGGGCGGGTCTGGTTCTCCGACTGGGGAGCCCATCAGGTGATTGCGCTGGACCGGTCCGGGCGCCACGAAGTCGTGGTGAACGTGGAGTCGTTCCCGATGTGCATCGACTTCCTGCCTGACGGCCGGTTGCTCGTGGTGGATTCGGCGCGGCGGCGCGTGCTTCGTCGCGAGCCGGACGGATCGATGGTGGTGCACGCCGACCTGGCGCCGCTCGCCGACAAGCCGTGGAACGACATCGTGGTCGACGCGGCGGGCAACGCCTACGTCAACACCATCGGCTTCGACTTCCCCGGCGGCGAACCCGCACCCGGAAGCGTCGCACTCGTCGCGCCGAGCGGATCAGTCCGCTTGGTCGCCGGGGATCTCGCGTTCCCCAACGGCATGGCGATCACCGCCGACGGCGCCACGCTGATCGTCGCCGAGTCACACGGCAACCGGCTCACGGCCTACGACGTCGGCCCGCGCGGCCACCTGACCGGACGCCGAACCTGGGCAGCCACCGGCGACGATCACCCGGACGGCATCTGCGTAGACGCCGAAGGTGCCGTCTGGTACGCCGACGTGGGGAACCGGCGCTGTGTCCGCATCCGCGAGGGCGGTGACGTGCTGGACACCGTCGAACTCGACCGGGGTGCGTTCGCCTGCACGCTCAGCCGTGGCGACCAGCCACCGCAGCTCTACGTCGTGTGCCAGCAGTGGGGCGGACCGGCGTCATCACAACCGACCGGGCAAATCGTCGTGTTCCCCGCCCCCGCGCCCGGAGCCGGCCGACCTTGAGAGGTCAGGCCCGCCGCTGGGCGATGCCCAGCACGTAACCGGCCTGGCCGAGATGCTGCGCGCAGTCGTCGATGCTGCTGACCAGCCGCGCGCTGGCCGTGACAGGAGGATCCCAGCGGGTGTCGACCACCCGGGCCAACTCATCGCCGTCGATGCTGGCGATGTACTCCAGCGTCAGCTTGTGCACCGCATGGTAGTAGCCGGCCAACAGCTCAGCCGGGGCCTGAACTTTCGCGACGTCCTCGGGACTGTGCCCGTAACCGGTGTCGTCTCGCGGCAGATCCAGTCCGAAGCGCTCAACCCAGCCATCCCGGGTCCATACCTGCTCGACGCCGGCGACGTCGGCCACCTGTACGTCCTGCACCCGGGCGCTGTGCCAGAGCAGCCAGGCGATGCTGTTGGCGTTGGGGCTGAGCCGGTAGTTGGCTTGCTCGTCGGTGAGGCCGCCGGTGACTTCGTCGACGTGTTCGATCAACCGGGTGAAGGCGTCGCGAAGCAGTTCCTGGGCGGCATCGGCATTGGGCATATTCCGATCCTGGCATGAGCCCCCGGCGCAGTCGTAGATTCATTAGATGACCTACGACCTCATCATCCGCAACGGGACCATCGTCGACGGGCTGGGAAGTGAGCCGTACGTCGCTGACGTCGCGGTGTGCGACGGCGTCATCACCGCAGTCGGAGCGGTCGACGGTGACGCCGGGCGGGAGATCGACGCAACGGGCCTGCTCGTCACCCCAGGCTTCGTCGACCTGCACACCCACTACGACGGTCAGGCCATTTGGTCGGAACGGCTGACCCCGTCGTCGGCGCACGGCGTGACGACCGTGGTGATGGGCAACTGCGGGGTCGGTTTCGCGCCGTGCCGCCAGGAAGACCACGACGTGCTCGTCGACGTGATGGCCGGGGTCGAGGACATCCCCGGTGTCGTCATGACCGACGGCCTGCCGTGGACGTGGGAGACGTTCCCCGAATTCATGGACGCTATAGAGGCGCGACGGCGTGATATCGATGTAGCCGCCTACCTGCCGCATTCCCCGCTGCGGGTTTACGTGATGGGTCAGCGCGGCGCCGATCGCGAGCCGGCCACTGCCGAGGATCTCGCCAAAATGCGGGCGCTGGCCAAGGAGGCTGTCGAGATCGGCGCCGTAGGCTTCGCTTCGTCGCGGCTGACGATCCACAAGACCGAGAGCGGATCGCCGATACCGAGCTATGACGCCGCCCGTGAGGAGCTGGAAGAGATCGCCCGCGGTGTGGTCGACGGCGGCGGCGGGCTGCTGCAATTCGTGCCCGACCTGCCGGGCGGCGGCTACCAGCCGGTGCTGCAGACGGTGTTCGACGTCGCCGAAGACGTCGGCCTGCCGCTGACCTTCACCATGGTCGTCACCAACGTCGGTGAGCCGTCGTGGCCGGACGCCATCACCATGATCGAGAAGGCCAATGCGGCGGGCGGCGACGTCACCGCCCAGCTGCTGCCCCGTCCGATCGGCTTGGTGATCGGCTTACAACTGACTGCGAATCCGTTCGTGCTCTACCCCAGCTACCGTGCAATCGCCCACCTGCCGCTCGCCGAGCGGGCGGCCGAGATGCGCAAACCCGAGGTGCGTGCCCGCATTCTGGCCGACAAGCCCGGCGAAGGTCACCCGATCCTCTACGCGGCGCAGATGTGGGACTGGATCTTCCCGCTCGAGGACAGGCCCGACTACGAGCCTGATCCGTCCACCAGCATCGCGGCGCGGGCCCGTGCCCGCGGGGTGAGCCCGATGGAGGAGGCCTACGATCGGCTGCTCGACGACGACGGCCGGGCCATGCTGCTGGTGGCGACCAGCAATCTGGAGAACTATTCGCTGGACACCGTCGGTGAACTGCTGCACCGCGACGACGTGGTGCTAGGCCTCGGCGACGGCGGCGCGCACTACGGCATGATCTGCGACGCCAGCTACACCACCTTTTTCCTGGCGCACTGGGCGCGGGACCGGAAGGCCGGGCGGTTCTCGGTGTCCGAGGCGGTCCGCGAGCTGACCTCGGTCCCGGCCCGCATCGCGCGCCTTGCCGACCGGGGCCGCATCGCCGTCGGCTACAAGGCCGACCTGAACGTCATCGACCACGCCGGCCTGCAACTGCACAAGCCGATCATCAGCCACGACCTGCCCGCCGGGGGCAGTCGCCTGGACCAGACCGCCGAAGGCTACGTCGCCACCATCGTGTCGGGTGAGGTGATCGCCGAGAACGGCGTGCCCACTGACGCCCGGCCGGGCAAGCTGATCCGTGGCCGACAGCCGGTTCCTGCTTGAGCCTTTTCTCGCCCCTTTGACGCCGACTGTGGGGGTTGTTGCGACGAAACACTCAGTTCCTCGCAACAACCCACACGCTCGGCGTCAGATCGGGCAGCCCGCGGCTCGCAATCGGGCCAGCACCCGCTCGACGATGACGCCGGGCCGCGACAGCATCTCGGCGCTTACCCGAACAACGGCCCAGCCCAATGCTTCGAGTATCGCGATCCGGTCGATGTCCCACGACCGCTGATAACGGTCAGACCAGTGCTGGACACCGTCGTATTCGACAGCCACTCGCCATCTCCGCCACCCCATATCGACCCGGATACGGGCGACGCCATACTCGTCGACGAACTCAATTTGAGTTTCCAGTGCGGGAAGACCGGCGCGGATCAACAGCAGGCGTAGCCGAGTTTCTTGCGGAGATTCCGCACCACCGTCCATCAAGCGCAGGGCCGTCCGAAGCCGCCGGACTCCGCGTGCGCCCGGATTGGCCGTGATCACAGAAATGACGTCGGCGACCTTGAATGTCGTCGCATTGGCCAGTGCATCGAGGATCGGGAGTGCGCGATCAGCCGATAGGGTGCGGCCGATGTCGAACGCGGACCGTTCGGGCGTCGTGACACGAACGCCTCGGACGACGCACGTGTCGGTCTTAGTCAGATGGTAGGAGTGCGCCACGATGCCGGGCGGGCAATGGCGGTCGGACCGGCAGAGTTCAGCAGGTAGGGCAGCGTCGATCCACTTGGTGTTCAGCAGCGCCGCCGCGGACAATCCGACCATCGTCGCCTCACCGCCTGACCAGAGCCAGGCCGCGTGCGCACGCGTCGCCGCTGTCAGCGCCGAGCCCTTCGGCACGTAGACGTTGCGGTAAACAGCTCGGTAGCGGGTTCGCAGCTGATGGGCCGAGAGTTCGCCCCGAAGTACGGCCTGCCTTCCGAGAAACGGCCACCGGATCTCCCCCACCGTCGCATCCTGGCTGCGGGCGCCAAGCCCCGCATACAGTCATCCACATGAGCGCACAAGTCGATCTGGGCAGGCTGGCCGAAGCGCTGGGCGACTACGGATTCGCTTACCTCATCACCGTCAATGACGACTATCGCGTACGAGCGGTGGAAGTCGATCCGACATTCAGCGGCGGGGTGTTGGACGTCGGGCCGGTCGGCGAGCATACCCGCGCGAACGTAGCCCGTCGCGGCACCGCAACCCTGGTGTGGCCGCCGCCCGAGCCGGGGGGGTACTCGCTGATCGTCGACGCTGATGCGCAGATCCCTGCCGACGGGGACGCGACCGATCCGCTTCGGCTGCTGCCGACGCGCGCACTGCTGCACAGGCCGCTGGTAGCGGATACCGCGGAATGTGCGAGCGGCCACGGCTACGACTGCGTGATATTCAAGGCGTCCTCGACGGCAACCGGATAGCGAGAAGCCCGGCTCCACACGGGAACCGGGCTTTTCGTGTAGCGACTCAGAAGTCCATGCCGCCCATTCCACCGGTCGGGTCGCCCGCGGGAGCGGACGACTTCTCCGGCTTGTCGGCCACGACGGCCTCGGTCGTCAGGAACAGACCTGCGATGGACGCCGCGTTCTGCAGCGCCGAACGGGTCACCTTGACCGGGTCGGCGACGCCGGCCTTCAGCAGGTCCTCGTACTCACCGGTGGCGGCGTTCAGGCCGGTTCCGGAAGGCGAGTTGCGCACCTTCTCGGCCACCACACCAGGTTCGAGCCCGGAGTTGAAAGCGATCTGCTTCAGCGGAGCCTCCAGCGCCACCTTGACGATGTTGGCACCGGTGGCCTCGTCGCCCGAGAGGTTCAGCTCGCCCAGCTTCGGGGCGATCTGCAGCAGGGCCACGCCACCACCGGCGACGATGCCCTCCTCGACGGCGGCCTTGGCGTTGCGGACCGCGTCCTCGATGCGGTGCTTGCGCTCCTTGAGCTCCACCTCGGTGGCGGCGCCGGCCTTGATCACCGCAACACCGCCGGCCAGCTTGGCCAGGCGCTCCTGCAGCTTCTCGCGGTCGTAGTCGGAGTCGCTGTTCTCGATCTCCTGACGGATCTGGGCCACCCGGCCGGCGATGGCGTCGGAGTCACCGGCGCCCTCGACGATGGTGGTCTCGTCCTTGGTGACGACGACCTTGCGGGCCTTGCCGAGCAGCGCCACGTCGGCGGTCTCCAAAGACAGGCCGACCTCCTCGCTGATGACCTGGCCACCGGTGAGGATGGCCATGTCCTGCAGCATCGCCTTGCGCCGGTCACCGAAGCCGGGGGCCTTGACCGCCACCGACTTGAAGGTGCCGCGGATCTTGTTGACGACCAGGGTGGACAGCGCCTCGCCCTCGACGTCCTCGGCGATGATCAGCAGCGGCTTGCCACCTTGGATGACCTTCTCCAGCAGCGGCAGCAGGTCCTTGACGGTCGACACCTTAGAGCTGACCAGCAGAATGAACGGGTCCTCCAGGACGGCTTCCTGACGCTCAGCGTCGGTCACGAAGTAGCCGGAGATGTAGCCCTTGTCGAACCGCATACCCTCGGTCAGCTCGAGCTGCAGGCCGAAGGTATTGGACTCCTCGACGGTGATGACGCCTTCGTTGCCGACCTTGTCCATCGCCTCGGCGATCAGGTCGCCGATCGACTGGTCACCGGCCGAGATGGCCGCGGTGGCCGCGATCTGCTCCTTGGTCTCGACGTCCTTGGCCGACTTCAGCAGTTCCTCGGTGACCTTTTCGACGGCCTTCTCGATGCCGCGCTTCAGACCCAGCGGATTCGCGCCGGCAGCCACGTTGCGCAGGCCCTCTTTGACGAGCGCCTGGGCCAGCACGGTGGCCGTCGTGGTTCCGTCACCGGCGACGTCGTCGGTCTTCTTGGCGACTTCCTTGACCAGCTCGGCGCCGATCTTCTCGTACGGGTCCTCCAGCTCGATCTCCTTGGCGATGGACACACCATCGTT
>NZ_JBARMY010000086.1:0-6940 GCF_049802695.1 Mycobacterium sp. | reverse complement strand
GCTCGCACCCGGTCTGACCACCGTGCCCGACGCTCTGGTCGGCCGCTGCTGGCCGGCGGTGTTCGCGGCCATCGGCTCCGCGGTCACCGAAACCGGCGTGCCGGTGGTCGAGGGCTTGCTGAGCCTGGTTCACCTCGACCACGCCGCGCATCTGGTCCGCCCGCTGCCCACAGCGCCGGCCGAATTAACCGTCACCGCAAGCACTTCGGTGGCTGTCGACACCGAAGTCGGGCGGGTCGTGCCGATCTCGGTCACGGTGGCGTTGAAGGACGGCCCGGTCCTGGCGACCCTTGGCGAGCGCTTCGCGATCCGCGGGCGCACCGGTGCTCTCGAGCTCACCGACCCGGTCCGGGCCGGCGGCGCGGTTTCCGACAACGCCACCGACACCCCGCGGCGTCGTCGGCGCGACGTCACCGTCACCGCACCGGTCGACATGCGACCGTTCGCCGTGGTCTCCGGCGACCGCAACCCCATCCACACCGACCGGTCCGCCGCGTTGCTGGCAGGCCTGGAATCGCCGATCGTGCACGGCATGTGGCTGTCGGCCGCGGCTCAGCACGTGGTGACCGCCACCGACGGGCAGGCCCGTCCGCCGGCCCGGCTGATCGGCTGGACAGCGCGTTTCCTGGGCATGGTCCGCCCCGGCGACGAAGTCGACTTCCGGGTCGACCGGGTTGGCATCGATCGGGGCGCTGAGATCGTGGAAGTCGCGGCACGAGTGGGGTCAAACCTGGTGATGTCCGCGACGGCGCGACTGGCCGCGCCCAGAACCGTCTACGCGTTTCCGGGCCAGGGGATCCAGTACAAAGGCATGGGCATGGAAGTGCGCGCCCGGTCGAAGGCCGCGCGGAAAGTCTGGGATAAAGCGGACAAGTTCACCCGCGACGCCCTCGGTTTCTCGGTGCTGCACGTGGTGCGCGACAACCCAACCAGCATCATCGCCAGCGGCGTGCACTATCACCATCTCGACGGCGTGCTGTACCTGACGCAGTTCACCCAGGTCGCAATGGCGACCGTGGCCGCGGCGCAGGTTGCCGAGATGCGCGAGCAGGGCGCGTTCGTGGAGGACGCCATCGCGTGTGGGCACTCGGTCGGCGAGTACACCGCGCTGGCCTGCGTGACCGGGGTCTACGAACTCGAAGCGCTGCTGGAGATGGTGTTCCACCGCGGGTCGAAGATGCACGACATCGTCCCGCGCGACGAACTGGGCCGTTCGAATTACCGGCTGGCCGCGATCCGGCCGTCGCAGATCGACCTGCCCGACGCCGACGTGCCGGAGTTTGTGCGCGAGATGTCGGCGAATACTGGAGAATTTTTAGAGATCGTGAACTTCAATCTGCGTGGCTCGCAGTACGCAATCGCCGGCACCGTGCGTGGCCTCGAAGCGCTGGAAGCAGAGGTGGAGAAACGCCGCGAGCTCGCCGGTGGGCGCCGCTCGTTCATCCTGGTGCCTGGCATCGACGTGCCGTTCCACTCCAAAGTGCTGCGCGTCGGTGTGGCGGAGTTCCGCCGCTCGCTGGATCGGGTCATGCCGCACGACGCGGACCCCGACCTCATCGTCGGGCGTTACATTCCCAACCTGGTGCCCCGCCCGTTCACCCTCGACCGCGACTTCATCCAGGAGATCCGCGACCTGGTGCCCGCCGAGCCGCTCGACGAAATCCTCGCCGACTACGACACCTGGCGACGCGAACGCCCGCGTGAGATGACACGGACCGTGTTCATCGAGCTGCTGGCCTGGCAATTCGCCAGCCCGGTGCGCTGGATCGAGACCCAAGATCTGCTTTTCACCGAAGTGGCGGCCGGCGGCATGGGCGTGGAACGGTTCGTCGAGATCGGCGTCAAGAGCTCGCCGACCGTCGCCGGGTTGGCCACCAACACCCTCAAGTTGCCCGAATACGCCCACAGCACAATCGAAGTGCTCAACGCCGAGCGCGACGCCGCCGTACTTTTCGCCACCGACACCGACCCGGAGCCGGAGTTCGAGGCTGACGAGCCGGCCGTTTCTTCCGACGCTGCCGCGTCGGATGGTGCGCTCAAGCCCAATGTCGCCCCTGCCGTCGCTGCGGCTGGCGCCGGAGCTCCGTCAGGTGCTCCGAGGCCCGACGACATCGCGTTCGACGCCGCCGACGCGACACTGGCGCTGATCGCGCTGTCGGCCAAGATGCGCATCGACCAGATCGAGGAGCTGGACTCCATCGAGTCGATCACCGACGGCGCGTCCTCGCGACGCAACCAGTTGCTGGTTGACCTGGGTTCCGAGCTCAACCTGGGTGCCATCGACGGCGCCGCCGAGGCCGACCTGGCCGGCCTGCGCGCGCAGGTAACCAAGTTGGCGCGTACCTACAAGCCTTATGGCCCGGTGCTTTCCGACGCCATCAACGATCAGTTGCGCTCGGCATTGGGTCCGTCCGGTAAACGGCCCGGCGCCATCGTTGAGCGGGTGAAGAAAATCTGGGAGCTCGGCGACGGCTGGGCTAAGCACGTCACGATCGAAGTCGTGCTGGGCACCAGAGAGGGGAACAGTGTCCGCGGCGGGCCACTGGGCAGCCTGCACGAAGGTGCGCTGGCCGACGGCGCCGCCGTCGATAAGGTGATCGACGCCGCGGTTGCGGCAGTAGCCGTACGCCGCGGTATCGCGGTGGCGCTGCCGTCCTCCGGTGGTGGCGGTGCCACCGTCGACGCAGCCGCCCTGGGCGAGTTCACCGAGCAAATCACCGGTCGCGACGGCGTCCTCGCCTCGGCGGCTCGGCTGGTGCTCAACCAGTTGGGTCTCGACGACCCGGTCAGCGCGCCGCCGTCGGCCACCGACGCCGATTTGATCGAGTTGGTGAGCGCCGAACTCGGTTCGGACTGGCCGCGTTTGGTGGCGCCGGTGTTCGACGGCAAGAAGGCCGTCGTGTTCGACGACCGGTGGGCCAGCGCGCGCGAGGAACTGGTCAAGCTGTGGCTGGCCGACGACGGTGAGATCGACGCGGACTGGGCGCGGATGTCCGAACGGTTCGAAGGCGCCGGACATGTCGTGGCCACCCAGGCCACCTGGTGGCAGGGCAAGTCGCTGGCGGCCGGCCGGCAGATTCACGCGTCGCTGTACGGGCGCATCGCCGCCGGCGCGGAGAACCCCGACAAGGGCCCCTACAGCCACGAGGTCGCGGTCGTGACCGGTGCGTCGAAGGGCTCGATCGCGGCGTCGGTGGCCGGTCGGCTCCTTGCCGGCGGCGCCACCGTGATCGCAACGACCTCCAAGCTCGACGACGAGCGGTTGGCGTTCTACCGCAGTCTCTACCGTGAGCACGCCCGATACGGCGCAGCGCTGTGGGTGGTGGCGGCCAACATGGCGTCCTACACCGACATCGACGCGCTGGTCGATTGGATCGGCCACGAGCAGACCGAAACCCTTGGTCCGCAGTCGGTTCACCTCAAAGATGCGCTGACCCCGACGCTGCTGTTCCCGTTCGCTGCGCCGCGGGTCGCCGGTGACCTGTCGGACGCCGGTTCACGCGCCGAGATGGAGATGAAGGTGCTGTTGTGGGCCGTGCAGCGGCTCATCGGTGGGCTGTCCAGGATCGGCGCCGAACGCGACATCGCGTCGCGGCTGCACGTGGTGTTGCCCGGCTCGCCGAACCGGGGCATGTTCGGCGGCGACGGCGCTTACGGCGAAGCGAAGTCCGCGCTCGACGCCGTCGTGACCCGATGGAACGCCGAGCCGTCCTGGGCGCAGCGGGTCAGCCTGGCGCACGCGCTGATCGGCTGGACGCGTGGCACCGGATTGATGGGCCACAACGACGCCATCGTCAACGCCGTCGAAGAAGCCGGTGTGACAACGTATTCCACCGACGAGATGGCCGCAATGCTGCTGCAGCTGTGCACCGTCGAGTCAAAAGCGGCCGCGGCCTACGCGCCGGTCAAAGTCGATCTGACCGGCGGGCTCGCCGAGGCGAAGCTGGATATGGCCAAACTGGCCGCGAAGGCCCGTGAGCAGGCGGCGTCCGACAGCGACACCGGGACACCAGAAGCGGACAGCGGCAACACGATCCCGGCATTGCCGTCCCCGCCGCGCGGCTACACGCCGGCGCCGCCGCCGCGGTGGGCCGACCTGGACGTCGACCCGGTCGATTTGGTGGTGATCGTCGGCGGCGCCGAACTCGGGCCGTACGGATCGTCGCGGACCCGGTTCCAGATGGAGGTCGACAACGAGTTGTCAGCTGCCGGTGTGCTCGAGCTGGCCTGGACCACCGGGATGATCCGGTGGGAGGACGATCCCCAACCAGGCTGGTACGACAGCGACTCCGGCGATCTAATCGACGAGTCAGAGCTCGTCGGGCGCTACCACGACGCCGTAGTACAGCGCTGCGGCATCCGCGAATTCGTCGACGACGGCGCCATCGACCCCGACCACGCCGCGCCGCTGCTGGTGTCCGTGTTCCTGGACAACGACTTCAAGTTCGTCGTCTCCTCCGAGGCCGACGCCCGCGCGTTCGTTCAGTTCGATCCGCAGCACACCGTGATCCGGCCCGTCCAGGACTCCAGCGACTGGCAGGTCACCCGCAAAGCGGGCACCGAGATCCGGGTGCCGCGCAAGACCAAGCTGTCGCGGACCGTCGGCGCACAAATCCCCACCGGGTTCGATCCGACCGTGTTCGGCATCAGCCGCGACATGGCCAACTCGATCGACCGGGTGGCGCTGTGGAACATCGTCGCAACCGTCGACGCGTTCCTGTCGTCGGGATTCACGCCGACCGAGCTGATGCGCTGGGTGCACCCGGGCCTGGTGGCCAGCACTCAGGGCACCGGCATGGGCGGCATGAAGTCGATGCAGACGATGTATCACGGCAACCTGCTCGGCCGGAACAAACCCAACGACATCCTGCAGGAAGTTCTGCCGAATGTCGTTGCGGCACACGTTATTCAGAGTTACGTCGGCAGCTACGGCGCGATGATCCACCCGGTCGGGGCGTGCGCGACCGCGGCGGTGTCGGTCGAGGAGGGCGTCGACAAGATCCGCGTCGGCAAGGCCGAACTGGTGGTCGCCGGCGGCTTCGACGACCTGACGCTGGAAGCCATCATCGGCTTCGGCGACATGGCCGCCACCGCCGACACCGCCATGATGCGCGGCCGCGGCATCCACGACTCGAAGTTCTCCCGTCCCAACGACCGGCGCCGACTCGGCTTCCTGGAAGCTCAGGGCGGCGGCACCATCCTGCTGGCCCGTGGGGACCTCGCGGTCAAGATGGGTCTGCCGGTGCTGGCGGTGGTGGCCTACGCGCAGTCCTTCGCCGACGGTGTGCACACTTCGATTCCGGCGCCCGGGCTCGGCGCGCTGGGCGCCGGGCGCGGTGGGAAGGATTCGGTGCTGGCGCGCTCACTGGCCAAGCTGGGTGTCGGCGCGGACGACATTGCGGTGATCTCCAAGCACGACACCTCGACACTGGCCAACGACCCCAACGAAACCGAGCTGCACGAGCGGCTGGCGGACTCGTTGGGCCGCTCGGCCGGTGCGCCGCTGTTCATCGTGTCGCAGAAGAGTTTGACCGGGCATGCCAAGGGTGGCGCGGCGGTCTTCCAGATGATGGGGATGTGCCAAATGCTGCGCGACGGGGTGATCCCACCCAACCGCAGCCTGGACTGCGTCGATGACGAACTGGCCTCCTCGGCGCACTTCGTGTGGGTCCGCGACACGTTGCGGCTGGGCGAGAAGTTCCCGCTGAAAGCGGGACTGGTCACCAGCCTCGGCTTCGGTCATGTGTCCGGACTGGTCGCGCTGGTGCACCCGCAGGCGTTCGTGGCCGCGCTGAAGCCGGAGCAGCGCGCGGACTACCAGCAGCGCGCCGACGCCCGGCTGGTCGCCGGTCAACGCCGGCTGGTGTCGGCGATCGCCGGAGGCAGGCCGATGTATGAGCGGCCCGCGGACCGTCGGTTCGGCCACGAGGTGTCCGAGAAGCGCCAGGAGGCCGCGATGCTGCTGAATGCGGCGTCACGGCTGGGCGACGGCGACGTCTTCATCCAGTGAACGTCGCTATCCGTTAGCGTCGCGATCCGTGGGCCGCGCCGCGACGATGCAGAGCGGAGCGATGAGGAGGAGCGGCGCTAGTGGGACGCGCCGCGACGATGCAGAGCGGAGCGATGAGGAGGAGCGGCACTGTGGGAATCGTCGGCGTGGGTATCGACCTGGTCTGCATTCCTGATTTCGCCGAACAGGTCGACCAGCCCGGCACCGTCTTCGCCGAAACCTTCACGCCGGGGGAGCGGCGCGACGCCTCCGACAAAAGCTCCTCGGCGGCGCGTCACCTGGCCGCTCGCTGGGCGGCGAAAGAAGCGGTGATCAAGGCGTGGTCAGGGTCGCGGTTCGCGCAGCGGCCGGTGCTGCCCGAGGGCATCCACCGCGACATCGAGGTGGTCACCGATATGTGGGGCCGGCCACGGGTGCGGTTGACCGGAGAGATCGCCAAACACCTGGCTAACGTGACGATTCACGTGTCGCTGACGCATGAGGGGGAAACCGCCGCGGCCGTCGCCGTCCTGGAGGACTAACCACCTGCTCGCGAAGGATGTCGAGGGCTTAACCGCGACCAGTTAGCCTCGATTTCATGAATCAGCTGGTCGAACGCGTCCGCGAGGTACTGCCGTCGGTGCGCCGCGACTTGGCGGACCTGGTACGTATCGAGTCGGTGTGGGCCGATCCGGGCCGCCGCCCCGAAGTGCACCGCAGCGCGCAGCTGGTGGTGAACTTGTTGAAGCAAGCCGGTTTCGACGACGTGCAGGTCGTCAGCGAGGGCGGCGCCCCGGCCGTCGTCGCGCGGCATCCGGCGCCGCCGGGCGCGCCCACCGTGCTGCTGTATGCCCATCACGATGTGCAGCCCGAGGGTGACCGCACGCAATGGGCGTCGCCGCCGTTCGAGCCGACCGAACGCGACGGCCGACTCTACGGACGGGGCAGCGC
>NZ_JBARMY010000085.1:0-19357 GCF_049802695.1 Mycobacterium sp. | reverse complement strand
GTGCCGGCCATCGACGTCGACTACCTGGAAGTGCGCGACGTCATGCTGGGCCCGGCGCCCGCCGAGGGGCGGAGCCGGCTGCTCGTCGCCGCCAGAATCGGCAGAACGCGACTCCTCGACAACATTGCCATCTACATCCGCGACTCCCTCGGCAGCGACCGGCCGGCGGTGGCCGGGTCCGACATGCCTCGCGAATCAGTCTGGAGGAATTGATGTTTCGCACCATGCTCAAGTCGAAGATTCACCGCGCCACGGTTACCCAGGCGGACCTGCACTACGTGGGCTCGGTGACCATCGACGCCGACCTGATGGATGCCGCCGACCTGCTCGAGGGTGAGCAGGTGACCATCGTCGACATTGACAACGGGGCGCGATTGGTCACCTACGCGATCACCGGGGAACGCGGTAGTGGTGTGATCGGAATCAACGGTGCCGCGGCACATCTCATTCACCCGGGTGACCTGGTGATCCTGATCGCCTACGCGACGATGGAGGATGCCGAGGCGCGCAGCTACCGGCCGCGCATCGTCTTCGTCGACGCCGAGAACCGGCCGATCGACCTGGGGCACGATCCGGCCTTCGTGCCCGCCTTGCAACTATCGGGAGCCGCTGAGTTGTTCTCACCCCGATCGAGTGTGCGGTAGTCGTGCTGCTGGCCATCGACGTCCGTAACACACATACCGTCGTCGGGCTGATCTCCGGCTCGAAGGAGCACGCAAAGGTCGTGCAGCAATGGCGGATTCGAACGGAATCTGAGGCCACGGCCGACGAGCTCGCACTCACCATCGACGGCCTGATCGGCGACGACTCCGAGCGGCTCACCGCTGCGGCCGCGCTGTCCACCGTTCCCTCGGTGCTGCACGAAGTGCGGCAGATGCTCGACCAGTACTGGCCCGCGGTGCCGCGCGTGCTGATCGAACCCGGGGTACGAACCGGTATCCCACTTCTGGTAGACAACCCCAAAGAAGTCGGCGCGGACCGAATCGTCAACTGCCTGGCGGCGTTTCACAAGTTCGGCACCGCGGCGATCGTGGTCGACTTCGGCTCGTCGATCTGTGTCGATGTCGTGTCGGCGAAGGGTGAGTTCCTGGGCGGCGCGATCGCCCCCGGTGTTCAGGTCTCCTCGGACGCCGCCGCGGCCCGCTCTGCCGCACTGCGACGGGTCGAATTGTCCCGGCCGCGTTCGGTGATCGGCAAGAACACCGTCGAATGCATGCAGTCCGGCGCGGTGTTCGGCTTCGCCGGGCTGGTCGACGGGCTGGTTCAGCGTATTCGCGAGGACGTCGACGGCTTCGCCGGTGACGACGTCGCGGTCGTCGCGACGGGGCACACCGCCCCGCTGCTGCTGCCTGAATTGCATACCGTCGACCGTTACGACCAGCACCTCACCCTGCACGGTCTGCGGCTGGTGTTCGAACGAAACCGCGACACCCAGCGCGGCCGGTTGAAGACCGCGCGCTGACAGATGCCCCGAGTGCGCAGTCGGCAGCGGGTCTCGCGGCTCATCTAAGCTGGCACGTCGTGAGCTCTGCCGATTCCCCAGGCCCTGCAGCGGATCTTCCCGAACAGTTTCGCATTCGCCGGGCCAAGCGGGAGCGGCTGCTGCAGGAGGGACATGATCCCTACCCGGTCGCTGTCGACCGCACCCACAGCCTGGGGCAGATCCGTGCGGCCCATCCCGATCTGCCGGCCGACTCGGCGACCGGGGACATCGTCGGCGTCGCAGCGCGGGTGGTGTTCGTCCGCAACTCCGGGAAGCTGTGTTTCGCGACGCTGCAGGATGGCGACGGCACTCAACTGCAGCTGATGCTCAGCCTGGCCAGCGTTGGCGAGGACGCGCTGAGAAGCTGGAAAGAAGATGTCGATATCGGTGACATCGTCTATGCACGCGGCGAGGTCATCAGTTCACGCCGGGGCGAACTGTCCGTGCTTGCCGATTCCTGGCGGATGGCGTCGAAGTCGTTGCGCCCGCTGCCCGTCGCACACAAGGAGATGAACGAAGAATCGCGGGTGCGGCAACGCTATGTCGATCTGATCGTCCGCCCGCAGGCGCGTGCGGTCGCCCGTCAGCGGATCGCGGTCATCCGGGCAATACGGGCCGAGTTGGAACGGCTCGGGTTTTTCGAGGTCGAAACGCCAATCTTGCAAACTTTGGCGGGCGGCGCTGCGGCCCGGCCGTTCGTCACGCACTCCAATGCTCTCGACATCGATCTCTACCTGCGCATTGCGCCCGAACTGTTCCTCAAGCGTTGTGTCGTGGGTGGGTTTGACAAGGTCTTCGAACTTAATCGCGTGTTTCGAAACGAAGGCGCAGATTCCACGCATTCTCCGGAATTTGTCATGCTGGAGACCTACCAGGCCTACGGCACCTATGACGATTCGGCGGTTGTCACTCGCCAGCTCATTCAGCGGGTCGCCGATCAGGCGATCGGGACCAGACAAGTGCCGCTGCCCGACGGCAGCGTCTATGACATCGATGGAGAATGGCCGTCGATACAAATGTACCCGTCGTTGTCGGACGCTCTCGGAGAACAGATCACACCGGACACATCGGTCGACCACTTGCGCGCCATCGCCGACAGCCTCGGTGTCGAGATTGTCTCCGATCGCGCTTACGGGCACGGCAAACTGGTGGAAGAACTATGGGAACACACCGTCGGTCGGGCCTTGGACGCCCCCACCTTCGTCAAGGACTTTCCGGTAGAGACAACGCCTTTGACGCGCCAGCATCGCAGTATCAGGGGCGTGACCGAAAAGTGGGATCTTTACGTACGTGGAATCGAGTTGGCTACCGGGTACTCCGAATTAATCGATCCGGTTGTGCAACGCGAGCGTTTGGTTGCACAAGTACGCGCCGGGGCGGCCGGAGACGACGAGGCGATGGCACTCGATGAGGATTTTCTGTCCGCGCTGGAGTATGCGATGCCGCCGTGCACGGGAACCGGAATGGGTATAGATCGGCTGTTGATGGCCTTGACCGGCCTGTCAATTAGGGAGACCGTTTTGTTCCCGATTGTTCGACCGCACAGCTGAACTCTGACCTCGTTATACTTAGTGTTAGCATCGGAGGCAGCGGGTTCTTATGACACCGTTTCTGTGACGGGTTATTGTCAGCAGGAGCTCTATCGGATTTCACAGTGGCAGCACAGGAAGAAACGCGAGGGTGGGCTAGTGGCGAAGAAAGTGACCGTCACCTTGGTCGATGATTTCGACGGTGAAGGCGCCGCCGACGAAACGGTCGAATTCGGGCTAGACGGAGTGACCTACGAGATTGACCTTTCGAGCAAGAATGCCACGAAACTGCGTGGCGATCTGAAGAAGTGGGCGGAAGCGGGTCGCCGGGTCGGGGGCCGGCGGCGCGGGCGGTCCAACTCGGGTCGGGGCAGAGGTGCCATCGACCGTGAGCAGAGTGCGGCGATCCGCGAGTGGGCCCGCCGCAACGGCCACAACGTGTCGACCCGTGGCCGCATCCCGGCCGACGTCATCGACGCCTTCCACGCGGCGACCTGACCTGGGAGTTCGTCACTTTCGCTCGTGGCGAACCGATCGCCCGTCGCCGTAGGAAACTTTCGCAGATCTCCCACGTTGGTCTGTTGCGGCTGCGTTAAGCCGGGGATAACTGCAGCGGTGTGAACCGCAAGGTTAGTGACGCCGGGCAGCCGACCACTACAGTGGACGGCAGGTACGCGGGGGCCGAGCCGAGGCCGACCAAAGTACCGATGTGAGGGAGAGCAGGTAACCGATGTTCGAGAGATTTACCGACCGTGCCCGCAGGGTCGTCGTCCTGGCTCAGGAAGAGGCCCGGATGCTCAACCACAACTACATCGGCACCGAACACATTCTGCTGGGGTTGATCCACGAAGGTGAAGGCGTAGCGGCCAAGTCCCTGGAGTCGTTGGGAATTTCGCTCGAAGGTGTCCGCAGCCAGGTCGAGGAAATCATCGGCCAGGGCCAGCAGGCGCCATCCGGGCATATCCCGTTCACGCCGCGCGCCAAGAAGGTGCTGGAGCTGTCGCTCCGCGAGGCGCTGCAGCTCGGCCACAACTACATCGGCACCGAGCACATCCTGCTGGGTCTGATCCGCGAGGGTGAGGGTGTGGCCGCTCAGGTGCTGGTCAAGCTGGGCGCTGAGCTGACCCGGGTGCGTCAGCAAGTCATCCAGCTGCTGTCCGGTTACCAGGGCAAGGAGACCGCCGAGGCGGGAACCGGCGGCCGTGGCGGCGAATCCGGCAGCCCGTCCACTTCGCTGGTGCTCGACCAGTTCGGCCGCAACCTGACGGCGGCGGCCATAGAAGGCAAGCTCGACCCCGTCATCGGCCGGGAAAAAGAGATCGAGCGGGTGATGCAGGTGCTTTCCCGTCGCACCAAGAACAACCCGGTGCTGATCGGCGAGCCCGGCGTCGGAAAGACAGCTGTGGTCGAAGGCCTGGCGCAGGCCATCGTGCACGGCGAAGTTCCCGAGACGCTGAAAGATAAGCAGCTCTACACGCTCGACCTGGGATCGCTGGTCGCCGGCTCACGGTACCGCGGTGATTTCGAGGAACGCCTCAAAAAGGTGCTGAAGGAAATCAACACCCGCGGCGACATCATCCTGTTCATCGACGAGCTGCACACGCTGGTTGGTGCGGGCGCCGCTGAGGGCGCGATCGACGCCGCCTCGATACTGAAGCCCAAGCTGGCCCGCGGTGAGTTGCAGACCATCGGTGCCACCACCCTCGACGAGTACCGCAAGTACATCGAGAAGGACGCCGCACTGGAGCGGCGCTTCCAGCCGGTGCAGGTCGGTGAGCCGACGGTTGATCACACCATCGAAATCCTCAAAGGTCTGCGCGACCGTTACGAAGCGCACCACCGGGTGTCGATCACCGACGGTGCGATCGTGGCCGCGGCCACCCTGGCCGACCGTTACATCAACGACCGGTTCCTGCCGGACAAGGCGATCGACCTCATCGACGAAGCCGGCGCCCGGATGCGGATCCGCCGGATGACCGCTCCGCCAGACCTGCGGGAGTTCGACGAGAAGATCGCCGAGGCGCGTCGCGAGAAGGAATCGGCGATCGACGCGCAGGACTTCGAGAAGGCCGCCAGCCTGCGCGACCGGGAAAAGCAACTGGTCGGTCAGCGTGCCGAGCGGGAAAAGCAGTGGCGTTCGGGCGATCTCGACGTGGTCGCCGAGGTCGACGACAACGAGATCGCCGAGGTGCTGGGCAACTGGACCGGTATCCCGGTGTTCAAGCTCACCGAGGCCGAGACCACCCGGTTGCTTCGCATGGAAGACGAAGTGCACAAGCGGATCATCGGCCAGGAGGATGCCGTCCGTGCTGTCTCCAAGGCCATCCGGCGTACCCGCGCGGGGTTGAAAGACCCCAAGCGCCCGTCCGGCTCGTTCATCTTCGCCGGCCCGTCCGGTGTGGGTAAAACCGAGCTCTCCAAGGCACTGGCCAACTTCCTGTTCGGCGACGACGACGCGCTCATCCAGATCGACATGGGCGAGTTCCACGACCGGTTCACCGCGTCGCGGTTGTTCGGCGCCCCGCCCGGATACGTCGGTTACGAGGAGGGCGGCCAGCTCACCGAGAAGGTGCGGCGGAAGCCGTTTTCGGTGGTGCTGTTCGACGAGATCGAGAAGGCGCATCAAGAGATCTACAACAGCCTGTTGCAGGTGCTGGAGGATGGCCGGCTCACCGACGGGCAGGGCCGCACGGTGGACTTCAAGAACACCGTGCTGATCTTCACCTCCAACCTCGGCACCTCCGACATCTCGAAGCCGGTCGGCTTGGGCTTTACCCAGAGCGGCGGTGACAACAACTACGAGCGGATGAAGCAGAAGGTCAACGACGAGCTGAAGAAGCACTTCCGCCCGGAGTTCCTCAACCGCATCGACGACATCATCGTCTTCCACCAGCTCACTCGTGACGAGATCATCCAGATGGTCGACCTCATGATCACCCGGGTCGGCAACCAGCTCAAGGCCAAGGACATGGCGATGGAGCTGACCGATAAGGCCAAGGCGTTGCTGGCCAAGCGCGGCTTCGACCCGGTGCTGGGTGCCCGTCCGCTGCGGCGCACCATCCAGCGTGAGATCGAGGACCAGCTGTCGGAGAAGATCCTGTTCGACGAGGTCGGTCCGGGACAGCTCGTGACCGTCGACGTGGACAACTGGGACGGCGAAAGCGGCGGTGAGGACGCGGTGTTCACCTTCACCGGTGCCCGCAAACCTGCCGAGTCCGCCGAGCCGGGTCTGGCGAGCGCCGGTGCGCACAGCGCCGGTGGCCCGCCGTCCACCGGGCGGTAGCGCGAACGCCGAAGGAAATGGGGCGGTCACCCGAATCGGGTGGCCGCCCATTTCACTGCAGATCCTGAACGGCTACTTCACGAGTCGGTGGGCGGGCTCGAGGCGTGCCAGCGGGATTCGACGTTGGCCAGCTTCCAGTAACCGATCGCTGTCAGCCAGGTCGCCGCGAACAGTCCGACGATCGCCAAGCCGGCGTTGTTCAGGTTGATGCCGCTGATCCACTCGGTGACCGGATCCTGCCACTGCAGATCGTTGTGCAGAATCGACACCAGCTCGATCGATCCGATCAGCACTGCTACCGCTATCGAGAGCCCGGTGATGGCGAGGTTGTAGTAGATCTTGCGGAGCGGCTGCATGAACGCCCAGTCGTAGGCGAACGTCATCAGCAGGCCGTCCAAGGTGTCCATCAGGCTCATGCCGGCCGCGAACAGCAGCGGCAGCACCAGTACGGCATACCAGGGTAAGCCCGCCGCGGCGCCGGTGCCCGCCAGCGCCAATCACGCGACTTCGGTGGCGGTGTCGAACCCGAGACCGAACAGTAGCCCGACCGGGTAGATGTGCACCGGGCGCTTGATGCGATTCATGAACGGCCGCAGCAGCCGGGCGAGAAATCCGCGGCCGCTCAATGCCGCTTCGAGCGCCTCCTCAGAGTAGGAGCCGCGTCGGAGTTGGGTAAACGCGCGCCAAACACCGGCCAGTGCAACGATGTTCATCACCGCGATAAGGTAAAGGAAGAGGCCGGAGGCCAGCGTCCCGGCAAAGCCGAGCGCATGCCGCGTCGGCGAATCATCGTTGAGTAGTGTGCGAACGGCGTGAGCGCCGACAATGACCAGCAGGGCCATCACCAACACAATGGTGGAATGGCCCATGGCGAACCAGAACCCGACCGAGTTCGGCTTGCTGGTCCCTCCTCCTCGGGCCGTCCCCTCGCTACGCTGGGGTACCCCCGCGCGGCCCGCATCGTCACCGTCCCGGCTTGATTGGCCGCCTCCTCCTCGGGCCACTGCGCGGCCCGCATCGTCACCGTCCGTCATCAGCTTGCGCGTTGTGTTGTCGATCGCGGCGATATGGTCAGCGTCGAACGCGTGCCGCAATCCAAAAAGGTAAGCGGTCGCCCCCAACCCGATCCCGAAGATCTGGCTGCCGGCATGAAAATGCCGCGGTGCGATCAGCAGAATCAGCGTCGCGAAGCCCAGCAGGTGCATGAGGGCTATCACGCCCAGCAGTACGCCGATCTCGATGCGGTCGTGACGGTTCCACGTCGATGACAGCCTGCTCCACACAGCCATAAAGGCCCCTCCCGGAGATTGCGCGTCTCCCTCTGAGAGGTGTGACGGGAAGGTCTGGCTTTCAACGTCGAAACGCTGATCACAGTGGCGCGACCGCACCGGATTTCCCACCGGTTTCCTCGCCGTTCACACGGTTATCGCGACCGACGCTATACCACCGGTCGTCGGCGGGCTACTGCTGCACCGGTAGCAGCGCGAAGACTTGGCTGATGATCCGCAGCATCCAGCCGGTCACTTTGGGGCCGTGGTCGCGCGGCCAATTCAGCTGGAAGCTCAGGGCCCACGGCTGGCCCATCTTGTCGACGGCATACCAACTGAACGTCAGGTCTCCGGGCAGGCCGCCGGCTTTCGCGCCGACATATGGCCATTCATTGTGATCCAGTTCGATCCCGGGAACGGCGGCCAAGACCTTTCGCACCGGTGCGCCGTCGCCGACTGCGACGGCCTGAAGTGCTGCGTGTACGCGGCAAATATCCTCGGCGCTGCCGTACCACTCCACGCCATAACCCGAGGCGGGCACGTGCGCCCGGGTCGGATCTGGCTGATAGGGAACCGAATTGACCCGCGCAAGCAGTTCCGCGCGACCGGTAGGCCCGGCCTTCTGCCACTGCTGACGCAGGTCTGGTTGACCCCAGCCGATGGAGAACAGTTCGTGCATGGTCGGAAACGGCGTCATGCTGGCCGGATCGTGGTGACCGGTCGCGGCGAGAGCTTTCTCGACGGCCTGGTTGCCTACCTTTCCGATCAGCAGATCGGTGGCCATGTTGTCGCTCGTCGCAATCATCTTCTCGGCGGCGGTACGGACCGAGACATGCGCTCCTTCAGGTAGTTTGTCCAAGCCGGAAGAGCCGACTGCCTTCGCCTTCGCGGTGACGACGAGCTCGTCGTCCCATGACACTGTGCCGGCTTTGACCGCATCGGCCACGGCGTAAAGCACATACAGTTTGAATATCGAAGCCAACGGCAGCGATACGCCCGCATTGGCGCCCGCCACCCGTTCACAGTGGCCGTCGTCGACTCTGGCGGCCTGGTAGGCGTAGCGGGCGCCGGTCTTGCCGAGAGTGGCGTCGACGTCGCGCCATGAGGAGATTTTCGGTGTCTCGGTAGTGACGTCGAACCGGTCGACCAGAGTCTCATCGTTGGTGTGAATGCTGATAGCCTGTTGTGCGCCATAGGAAGTGGTCAGGTGCAGGGTCGCAGCACCGGCGCTGACGTCGACCCCGTCGAGGGCGAATGGGCGGTCCCACCACAGGTCCTCCATTGTGTGTTCGACCGATTCCACCTTGTCCGGGGCGGCCAAAGTGCGAACGCCAACCGGGCCGATAGGCCAGTCGGAGTTGAGCATGTCCACCGTCTGCTGAGCGCGCAATCCGGGCGGGGTTCTGGTGTCGATGCGCGGCCCAGGGTTAGCGGCGTTGGCCGAGGGGGCAGGGGGCGGGGCGCAGGCGGATGCCAGGGCTGCGACCAGTGCCGTGGCGGCAGTCACCGCCAAAGGCGTGCGCCGACCCCGCCGCGAGCTACGTCGGTTTGGTCCCGGCAACTTCAAGCACAACCTCGAATTCCAGCAGTGATGCGCCGGTCGCCACCGGGTTGGCCCGGTGGCCGGCGTGCGCCTCAATCGCAGGTCCAGTCGCCCAGGCCTGAAAATCCTCTTCGGACTCCCACTGGGTGACGACGAAGTACCGGTCTTCGCCCTTGGTCGGGCGCAACAGCTGAAAGCCGAGGAAGCCCGGCTGGTTATCCACGGCGTGCGCGCGATGAGCAAACCGCTTCTCCAATTCGGGGCCCGCGTCCGGCGGTACCTCGATTGCGTTGATCTTCACCACTGGCATGCCGCTAGGCTACCGTGCCCGATGTGCCCGCCGACCTTCTGACCCATCGTGGTGGAGAGGGTGAGCCGCTGGTCTTAGTGCACGGGCTGATGGGCCGGGGCAGCACCTGGTTGCGTCAGCTGCCTTGGCTGACCCGCCTGGGAGCGGTGTACACCTATGACGCTCCGTGGCACCGCGGTCGCGACGTCGCCGATCCGCATCCAATCAGCACCGAACGCTTCGTCGCCGACTTGGGCGACGCGGTGAGCGCTCTCACGGCGCCGGCTCGGCTGATCGGGCACTCGATGGGTGCGCTGCACTCGTGGTGTCTGGCCGCCGAGCGTCCGGAACTGGTCTCCGTGATGGTGGTGGAGGACATGGCACCGGATTTCCGTGGCCGCAGTACCGGCCCCTGGGAACCGTGGCTGCACCGCCTGCCGGTCGAATTCGATTCGGCCGAGCAGATAGTCGCTGAATTCGGACAAGTCGCCGGTCGATATTTCCTGGAGGCGTTTGATCGGACCGGAACCGGTTGGCGGCTGCATGGTCACACCTCGCGATGGATCGACATCGCCGCTGAGTGGGGCACTCGCGACTATTGGGACCAGTGGCGAGCGGTGCGCGTGCCGACGCTGCTGATCGAGGCGGGTAACTCGGTCACTCCGGCGGGGCAGATGCGGCTCATGCACCAAAACGGTGATCGCACGGCATATCTGCATGTGCCCGAAGTTGGACACCTGGTCCACGACGAAGCGCCGCAGATGTACCGGGCCGCCGTCGAATCTTTCCTGACGGCTCGCTAATCCTCTTCGCCGGCCAACGCGAACCGGCCGTCGGCTGTCAGCGCCACCAGGCCGTCGGCGAGCAGCGAATCCAGGGCCCGTTCGCGTTGCGTGATGTCGCTGAGCCACGCGACGTCCAGCTGAGCCTTGGTGACTGGACAGTCGGTGGCGCGCAACACGTCCAGCAGGCAACCGCGCACCTGCCGATCGGTTCCCGCGTAACGCTGGGTGCGACGGCCGGGTGAGACGGCCGGCGGATAACCGGCACGCCGCCAGGTGCATTGCGAAAGTGGGCACAGTCCGCAGCGCGGATTGCGCGCGGTGCACACGGTCGCGCCGAGCTCCATCAGCGCCGCCGAGAATTGCGGTGCCGTTTGGTCGTCGGGCAGCAGCGCCACGACGTCGCCGTGGTCGCGAACCGTCGACGCAGCACCGGCGTAGGCGCGGCCGTACACTGCGCGTGCCACCACCCGCCGAACGTTGGTGTCCACCACCGGAACCGGCTGGTGGTAGGCGAAACACGCCACCGCCCTTGCGGTGTAGCTGCCGACGCCCGGCAACGTCAACAGAATGTCGACGTCGTCGGGAACGACGTCGTTGTGGTCACGCGCGATGACGGTGGCGCACTCGTGCAAGCGCTTGGCACGCCGTGGGTAGCCCAGTTTGCCCCACGCGCGCAACACATCTGCCGCGCTGGCGGCGGCCGTTGCCGACGGTGTCGGCCAGCGCGCAACCCAGTCTCCCCACACCGGTATGACTCTGGCCACCGGCGTCTGCTGCAGCATGAATTCACTCACCATGATTTGCCAAGCGCTGACGTCGGGATCGCGCCATGGCAGGTCCCGACGCGCCCGGTCGTACCAGCCGAGAAGCTCGTTGGGGCAGACACTCATCGGCAGGTAGGGCAAGATGACGGCCATGGCCAATCGGAATCCGGTGACCGCATGGAAAGCACTCAAAGAGGGTAACGAGCGCTTCGTGGCAGGCGCTGCCGAACACCCCGACCAAAGTGTCGAGCATCGTGCCAGCCTCACCTCCGGCCAGCAGCCGTTCGCCGCGGTATTGGGCTGCTCGGATAGCCGTGCACCCGCCGAACTCATCTTCGACCAAGGCCTCGGCGACCTCTTCGTGATCCGCACCGCGGGCCAGGTTCTCGACGCCGCGGTGCTGGGATCGCTGGAGTTCGGCGTCGGCGTCTTGAATGTGCCGCTGATCGTGGTGTTGGGTCACCGCAGCTGCGGTGCCATCAAGGCCACCCTGGCCGCGGTCGACGGTGGTGACATACCCGGCGGCTATGTGCGCGATCTGGTCGAGCGGGTGACGCCGTCGGTGCTGGCGGGCCGCCGCGACGGCCTGACCACGCCGGAGGAGTTCGAGGCCCGTCACGCCACCGAAACGGCGGCACAGCTGCTGGCCCGTTCGGCGACCATCGCCGACGGCGTGGCAGCAGGCACGCTGGCGATCGTCGCTGCCATCTATGAACTGGCCGACGGCCGCGTAATGGTGCGCGACCACGTCGGTGACGTAGGCGACGCCGCCTGAGTCTGCCGCGCGACACGCCGACAACGGTCGGACGCCCAGCGGTTCCTGGGCTTACGGTGTAAATGTGCTGGATCTTGAACCGCATGGCCCACTGCCGCAGGAGATCTATTGGCGGCGCCGAGGACTGGCGCTGGGCATTGCGGTCGTAGTCCTCGGAATCATCATCGCGATCATCGTCGCCGTCTTCGGCGGCAGCGCCGGCGCCAACACCAACGGGGCGAACAAGCAAGGCGCTGCCCAGCCGGCCCAAGCCCACAGCCCGATCGTGCAGCCCGAGGTCCAGGCCCCGGGACCGCCGCCCGATGCGCAGGCGCCACAGGTAACGGCGACCGCTGCGGTACAGCCGCCGCCGATCCTCAAGGAAGGCGATGACTGCCCGGACTCCACACTGGCGGTCAAGGGTCTGACCAATCAGCCGCAGTACGCGACCGGCGACCAGCCGAAGTTCACCATGGTCGTCACGAACATCGGGTTGGTGGGCTGCAAACGTGACGTCGGAGCAGCGGTGTTGGCGGCCTACGTTTACTCGCTGGACAACAAGCGGCTGTGGTCGAACCTCGACTGCGCACCGTCCAACGAGACCTTGGTGAAGACGTTCACACCAGGTGAGCAGGTCACAACCGCGGTGACGTGGACCGGAATGGGGTCGGCCCCACAGTGTCCGTTGCCGCGCCAACCGATCGGTGCGGGCACCTACAACCTGATTGTGCAGCTGGGCAATCTGAGGTCGTTACCGGTTCCGTTCATCCTTGCTGATGCGTCAGTACCTGGAATGCCACCGGCCGGTGGGATCGCGCCGGTGCCTCAGCTTGCGCCGCAGGCATTGCCACCCGTGCAGCCGGGCAACTGAGCTGGTTGCCCGCCTCCTCCTCATCGCGTCCCCTCGCAAGCTGGGGTGCCCCCGCGCGCTCTGCATCGTCACCGGGCGCCTGCCGGCTAACTCAGCGGGTCGGCGATGGTTGATTCAGCTAACTGCGACAGACCCTCACGGACATGCCGCGACCACATCGCGCCGATGCCGTCCACTGACTCCAGATCAGTCGAACTGGCCGCCAGCAGCCCCTGCAGGGTGCCGAAGGACCGCACCAGCAGGTCGAGATGAGCGAACTGCAGGCGCGGGATGACCGCCATCGCGCGGTAACCCCGCGCGCTCAACGCGGAATCCTGCGCCTCGGCCGTCGACGGATATCCGAAAACCTTCGCCAGCAAGGTGAAGTCGAGCAGGTCGGTGTCTGAGAGGGTGTCCAGTTCGTCGAGCGTGGCGGCGATCTGCTCAGCCGACGGCGGATCCGGGTTGGCGTGGTAGTCGCGGACGATCAATTCGCGCGCGGTGTCGTTCCCGCCGAGCAACTCCTCGAGCTGCAGCCGTAGTTGGCGCCCGTCGGTGCCGAGTTCGACGGCGTCGCTGTCGATCACCAGGCCGATCCGGCGGACCAATTCGAGCCGTTGGACCACCGTCATCACATCGTGCAGCGTGACGAAGTCTTCGATCTCGGCCCGTGACAGTTGTCGGTTCACCTCGTCGAGGCGAGCTTTGTAACGGTCCAGCGTGGCGATGGCCTGGTTGGCTCGCGACAGAATGGTCGCCGAATCGGCCACCACGTGGCGCTCGCCGGCGACATAGACGGTCACGATGTTCATCGAGTGGCTGACCGAGATGACCGGGTAGCCGGTTTGAATGGCGGCTCGTTCCGCCGAGCGGTGCCGGGTGCCGGATTCGTCTGTCGGTATCGACGGGTCGGGAACCAACTGCACGTTGGCCCGCACGATGCGGCTGCCGTCGGTGGACAGTACGACGGCACCGTCCATCTTGGACAGTTCGCGCAGCCGGGTCGGTGCATACCGAACGTCCAGGGAGAAGCCGCCATCGCAGATCGCCTCGACGCTGTCGTCGTAGCCCAGCACGATCAGCGCGCCGGTGCGGCCGCGCAGGATGCGCTCGAGCCCGTCGCGCAAGGCGGTGCCGGGCGCAAGACGGCTGACGGTTTCGCGCAGCGTCGGGCGGGCCATCGACGCCACGCCGTTCGTACTGGTGGAAACTGCTGGATTCATTGCCCATCATTGTGCGCTGTGCCCGGTCCGCGGGCAGCGTGTCCAACCAAATACAGCGGCGCGGGCGTCTCGGGACGACGATCAGTGGGGCGCAGCAGGTGCTGCAGGGCTGCCACGATGTTGGTCGCCTCCAAGGCCCGCATGCCCTTGGGCACCGCCCCGCAACCAGGCGGGATCAAGGCCGTGGTGAACCCTTGCCGTGCGGCCTCGGTCAGCCGGCGTTCCATTCCGCTGACCCGCCGCAAGTCACCGGCCAGGCCGACTTCGCCGATGGCCACCGTGGTGGTCGGCAGCGGCGTGTCGGCGTAGGCGGAGGCCAGCGCGACTGCCACCGCAAGGTCAGTCGACGGATCGGTCAACCGCATGCCGCCGACGGTGGACAGGTAGATGTCGTTGACTCCGACGGGCAACCGGGCATGCTTCTCCAGCACGGCGGTGATCACCGCCGCCCGGGCGTGGTCGATGCCGCTCACGGCTCGCCGCGGCGATCCGCCCGCCGATGTCGCCAGCAATGCTTGAACCTCGCCGACCAGGGGACGCTTCCCGTCAAGCGTCACCGTGATCGCCGTGCCCGGCACCGGTTGCGGCCGCTGATCCAGGAACAGCCCGGACGGATCAGCGATCTCTGCTATTCCGCTGTCAGCCAGTACAAAGCACCCGACTTCGTCGCCGGCGCCGAATCGGTTCTTCACGCCACGCACCATCCGCAACGTGGAGCTGCGATCGCCTTCGAAGTGGAGTACCACGTCGACGAGGTGTTCGAGCGAGCGCGGGCCGGCGATCGCACCGTCCTTCGTGACATGGCCGACCAAGACCATCGCGACTCCGCTGAGTTTCGCGGCAGCGGTGAGCGCGGTGGTGACCGCACGGACCTGCGTGACGCCGCCGGTTACGCCGTCGGCTTCGGTCGTGGAGATGGTCTGGACCGAGTCGACGATGACGAGGGTGGGCCGCACCGCTTCCATGTGACCCAACACTGCGTTCAGCTCTGATTCAGCCGACAGATACACCTCGTCGTGGCTGCACCCGGTCCGGTCGGCGCGCATCCGAATCTGGCCCACGGACTCCTCGCCGGAGACGTACAGCGCACGCCGGCCGGCTTCCGCCCATCGGTGCGCCGCCTTGAGCAGCAGCGTCGACTTACCGACGCCGGGATCGCCGGCCAGCAATGTCACCGAGCCGGGGACGAATCCGCCGCCGAGTACCCGGTCGAGCTCACCGATTCGGCTCGGGCAGTGGCGGGCCTGGTGCGGCTCGACGGAGTTGAGCGATACAGCCGGTGACGCCGGTCGGTTCGCGCCGCGGACCGCGGCCACGACGACCGTTTCGTCGACAGTGCCCCACGTGCCGCATTCCAGGCAGCGGCCCACCCATTTCGCGGTGACGTGTCGGCATTCCGAACACCGGTACTCGGTGCGTGCTTTTGCCACGCCGTGACCGTAGCGGGCGGGTCCGACAATCGACTGCCGACAAGCCGACTGCCGACGAGCCGGATCTATCGATGCGCGGCCGGCGCCGGCCGTTGTCCTTCCGGTGCCGCCTCGCCGGCGGCAATCGGGACGTTGAGGCGGACGCTCCCGGCGCGCTCGAAGTCGAACGTGAACGGGTAAGCCAAGCCGTTGCTGATCGGTTTGGTCAGCGCCACGGTCGCCTTGGCGGCTTCGGCCGCCTCGGCCACGTCGACCGCTTTGATGTCCTGCCCGGCGCGGTCCCCGACGATCAGTTCACCACCGGCCGGCAGTCTGGCATCGCCGGTGACCGTCACCGTGCCGACGTCGCTGGTGACGCGGCTCAGCTTGTCGGCGACGTCCTCTGACTGGTTCGTGGCCACGAACACCAGCTCCACGGGCTGGCCGGGCCGTAGGAAGTCGCTTGTCTGCTCAGCGCGCAGATAGACGTCGCGCAGCGCCAATTGCCCGATCTGTCCTGCCGCGCCGTTGACGGCCGGTTCCTGAATCGAGGTCTGTGCGATCTGTCCGGCGCCACAGCCGGCCAACGCGGGCGCCGCTAACAGGCAACTCACGGCGAGGCCGGAAACCGCAGCCGGGATTCGGCGACGCACCGGCCGACGGGTCTTGAAGCGGATCACTGAAGAAGCCTCCTGCTCGGCCGTCGCGGTTCGACTATGCACAGTAGTAGGTAAGGTCGGCTCGACGGTAGCTGAGGGCCGCGAAGTGGGTCTTGAAGTGGGCTCTGAAGTGGGCGCCAGCGCAGCACAGCAGCTTCCGGTGCGGGGCGGGGCCGGGGCGCCGGCCGGGTCGCCCTGGCCCCGGCCTCTTGCACGGATTTCCTCGCCTGTCAACCCCCTTTCTTCCGCTCCGGTGCCTCTGACCTGCGGAGTTGATCCCCGCGCAGTCGCGGCGCGTGTTAGCATGGAGTATCGAAAGGGGCTCGAATCAGATGATTTTCAAGGTCGGAGACACCGTTGTCTATCCACATCACGGTGCTGCGTTGATTGAGGCGATCGAAACTCGGACCATCAAAGGCGAGCAGAAAGAGTATCTCGTCTTGAAAGTGGCCCAAGGCGACCTCACCGTTCGAGTTCCCGCCGACAATGCCGAATACGTCGGTGTCCGCGATGTGGTTGGCGAGGAAGGCCTGGACAAGGTCTTTCAGGTGCTGAGGGCCCCGCATACCGAGGAGCCGACCAACTGGTCCCGCCGTTATAAGGCGAACCTGGAAAAGCTTGCGTCCGGTGACGTGCACAAGGTCGCCGAGGTGGTGCGCGACCTGTGGCGCCGCGATCAGGAACGCGGCCTGTCCGCGGGCGAGAAGCGCATGTTGGCCAAGGCCCGGCAGATTCTTGTCGGTGAGCTGGCGCTGGCTGAGAACACCGATGACGCGAAGGCGGAGATCATCCTCGACGAGGTTCTGGCCGCCGCATCCTGAGCGCCCAGAGGCTCGAGTGGTCGGCGGAGCAGACACCGTCACCGCGGTGGTCCCGGCTGCGGGATCGGGCGAGCGGCTAGCCGCAGGCATACCCAAGGCGTTCTACCGCCTCGACGGGCACACGCTGCTGGAACGTGCCGTCGAAGGCTTGCAGGCATCCGGCGTCGTCGACCACATCGTTGTCGCCGTGCCGGTTGACCGCCTCGACGAGGCCAAGCTGACATTGGCAGGCAAGGCCGAAGTCGTCGCGGGCGGCGCGGACCGCCGCGAGTCGGTGCGGCTGGGGTTGTCGGCCGTCGGCAAGCCCCGGTTCGTCCTCATCCATGACGCAGCACGCGCGCTCACCCCGCCGCAGCTGATCATCCGCGTCGTCGAGGCGCTGCTGGCCGGCCACCAGGCGGTGGTTCCGGCACAGCCGGTGCCCGACACGATCAAAGCTGTCGACGCCGACGGAATGGTCATCAGCACCCCGCAGCGCGCCGCACTTCGGGCCGTGCAGACACCGCAAGGGTTCGCCGCTGAACTGCTGCTGCGCGCCTATCAGCTCGCCGGTGACGCCGACTTCACCGACGACGCCTCCCTGGTGGAGCACCTCGGGGACCCGGTGTATGTGGTCGATGGCGATCCGCTGGCCTTCAAGATCACCCACCCGCTGGATCTGCAACTCGCCCACGCGATCGTCAGCCGGTGACCGCGCTACCCCGAATCGGTCTGGGCACCGATGTGCACCCGATTGAGCAGGGACGACCCTGCTGGCTGCTGGGTCTGTTGTTCCCTGCCGCCGACGGCTGCGGCGGGCATTCCGACGGTGATGTCGCCGTGCACGCTCTGTGCGACGCGTTGCTGTCGGCGGCCGGTCTCGGCGACATCGGCGCGGTGTTCGGTGTCGGCGATCCGCGGTGGGCCGGGCTCAGCGGCGCCGACATGCTGCGTCACGTCCGCGAGTTGCTGCAAAGCAACGGGTGGCGGGCGGGCAACGCCGCCGTCCAGGTGATCGGCAACCGGCCCAAGGTCGGTCCGCGGCGCGCTGAGGCGCAAGGCGTGCTGTCCAGCCTGCTGGGCGCTCCGGTGTCGGTTTCGGCCACTACTACCGACGGTCTCGGGCTGACCGGCCGTGGCGAGGGCCTGGCCGCCATTGCCACGGCCCTGGTGGTCGAGATCTAGCCGGACGCGGCATTCCCGCCCACCCCGGTAAGCTGGCACGTCGTGACCGATCCGGCCCAGCTACGGCTGCATGACACGGCAACCGGCGCCGTGCGTGATTTCACGCCGTTGCGGTCCGGGCACGTCTCCATCTACCTGTGCGGCGCCACCGTGCAAGGTGTGCCGCACATCGGACACGTCCGCAGCGGTGTAGCGTTCGACATCTTGCGCCGCTGGCTCTCCGCGCGCGGATGTGACGTCGCGTTCGTCCGCAACGTCACCGACATCGACGACAAAATTCTCATCAAGTCCGCCGCCGCATGCCGACCCTGGTGGGAATGGGCCGCCACCTTCGAGCGTGCGTTCACCGCCGCCTACGACGCGCTGGGCGTGCTGCCACCGTCAGCTGAGCCGCGCGCGACCGGTCACATCACTCAGATGGTGGAGCTCATCGAGCGGTTGATCGACACCGGCCATGCCTATACCGGCGGCGGCGACGTCTACTTCGACGTGCTCAGCTACCCCGAGTACGGGCAACTCTCCGGGCACAAGGTCGATGACGTGCACCAAGGCGAGGGCGTCGCTACCGGCAAGCGTGACCAGCGCGATTTCACGCTGTGGAAAGGCGCCAAACCCGACGAGCCGTCCTGGCCCACACCGTGGGGTCGCGGCCGGCCCGGCTGGCACCTGGAATGCTCGGCGATGGCCCGCACCTATCTAGGTGCGGAGTTCGACATCCACTGCGGTGGCATGGATCTGATATTTCCGCACCATGAGAACGAGATCGCGCAGAGCCGAGCCGCCGGCGACGCGTTCGCCCGCCACTGGCTGCACAACGGCTGGGTCACCATGGGCGGTGAGAAGATGAGCAAGTCGCTGGGCAATGTGCTGTCCATACCAGCCATGCTGGAGCGGGTGCGGCCTCCTGAGCTGCGCTACTACCTAGGCAGCGCGCACTACCGCTCGATGCTGGAATTCTCCGAGGCCGCGCTGCACGACGCGGCGAACGCCTACGTCGGGATCGAAGACTTTCTGCACCGGGTGCGCAGCCGGGTCGGTGTCGTCACCCCCGGCCAGTGGACCCCGCGCTTCGCCGCAGCGCTCAATGACGACCTGTCAGTGCCGATCGCGCTGGCTGAAGTGCACCACGCCCGCGCCGACGGCAACAGGGCGCTCGACGCCGGGGATCACGAGGCGGCCCTGAGCAGCGCCGGAACCATCCGCGCGATGATGGCCATCCTGGGCTGTGATCCGCTCGACTTACGGTGGGAGTCCCGCGACGAGACGTCGGCGGCGCTCGCAGCTGTCGACGTGCTGGTGGACGCTGAAATACAGCGCCGCGATCAAGCCCGCGAGCAGCGTGACTGGGCGCTGGCCGACGAGATCCGCAACCGGCTCAGACACGCCGGGATCGAAGTCACCGACACCGCCGACGGACCGCAGTGGTCACTGGGCTCCCAAGGCGATGCCCGGTAACTCGCGGCGCCGCGGGGCGGTGCGCAAACCCGGCACCAAGAAGGGTGCCACCGTCGGCTCGGGTGGCCAGCGCCGCCG
>NZ_JBARMY010000084.1:0-12185 GCF_049802695.1 Mycobacterium sp. | reverse complement strand
TCTGTTGCACACTGATACTCATGGCCACCGGAGGCCGGCTTCAGGGTCGGCTGGAGAAGTCCGTAGTTAATCCTGCCTTCCGGGCCGCGTTGCGACTCGGGATTGCGCCGCGCGCGTTCGCGTTGCTTGAGACCATTGGAAGGTGCAGCGGCCAGCCGCGCCTGACCCCGGTAGGCAACGGGCTCGACGGCGATGTGTTCTGGCTAGTCCGAACACGGCAGGCGCAGCGGCTATGTGAAGAACCTCGTAGCAAATCCGCGTGTGCGCAGCAAGGTCGGCCGCCGTTGGTATCCTGGTACCGTTGCGATCATTGACGATGACGATGCTCTTGTCCGGCGCCGACGACTCGATGACGCCAACGGGCTCATCGGCCGAGCCGATGGGGTCATCTTCCGCGCCTCGGCCAGCACCCCAGTCACCGTTCGGATCGACCTGGACCAGCGAGCACCGCGGAATATTGCGTGATCGAATATGCAGGGGTACCAGTGAAGGGCTTCGAGTTCGTTATTACGCTGTACGGCAACAATCCTTAGGCTAGCGCCACGCTCATCGACCACAGATTTGGCCGCCGCTAGGATCCGGTCCACCGCCTCCGCATCGGTGGCTGGCGCAGCTCCGGCCCACCCATGCGTCCGCATGAGGTAGCGAATGCAATCGTGATCATAGAGTAAACCTACAGCGACGTTGTCTATGCACCCAAACCTCATAAGCGATACCGCTTTTACTTCGCCCAGGGAGTCGACGGCCCCTGTCGAACGCTGATTGGTTTGCGCCACGCGCGCCGGAGAGCAGTGACCACACCGCGATCTACCGAAGGGGTTTGGAAGGATGACGTCACCCAGCGGTCTCCTTATCGCAGCAGACGCTAAGACCTCCGCAGCAGACGTTGCAAGCGTTAGAGTCGGGCGAAGAAACGTTAGAGTCGGGCGAAGAAAGGAGACCCTGATGGAAGATGACCGAAAGAACGACCGGCTGCGTTCTGCCAATGACATCGCGAGGCACGCCGTCGACAAGTCGTCGGAGAACGTCGAGAATGCGACAGACATCGCCAGCGGTGACGTCGCTGGCGGCACCGGCCGCATCGTCAAGAACTCGATCGACGTGGCCACTCACTCAGTCGATAAGACTAAGGAGATGTTCACCGGCAAAGACGACGATCCCGTCGGCAGTTAGGCTCAGCGCGAGCTTTCCGCACGGGTAGACCACTTAGCGCCGTTTGCGCGTTTGAGCCAAGTTCGGCCTCCGGCCTAGCCGCGGTGCCTCTTGGCGACTGCGTCGACGCAATCACCGTCTAATCGGCGTCGGGACTTCGGCATGATCATGTCGCGTTCGGCCTGCCGGTCGCCATTGTCGCTTGCTCAGTCGATTATCGGACCGCTCGATTGGTCAGGCACTTTCCGGTAGGACGAGTGAGGGGGACCCGTTTGGTGGTCCAGTCGCTATGCGGCCTTGGGGTTGATGGGTCGCGGCCCACTATAGAGCAGTTTTTGTGGCTTGCGAGATCAACTGACATCGTTGTCAACACAACCCGGCTCTTTGAGCCGGGCTGGACGGCTATCGGGGACCTGCCACTATTAAAGCGGTGCGGTGGGCTCGGGAAATGCGTCGGCTGCGTCAAACGCGGTGGTGAAGCGGATTACGATCGCGACAAGCGTCATCATGATCGGGACGGTTACCAGCGCAGCGGATAACCCCGCCCACTGAGCCACCTGCCCGATCAACGGTGGACCGATCAGATAGCCCACCCAACCGATCGCGGCGACTGCAGCGATCGCTGTTCCCGCGTCAATCGGGGAGTAAGCAGCGGTCATCGCGGCCGGCACCAACAACGCCACGCCCGCCCCGAGAGCCGCAAATCCCAACAGGGTCACCATAAGATTGGCGGTGACCAGCGTGACGCACAGGCCGGCCGCGGCGAACAGCGCCAACGATGGCAGCAGCCAGCGGATGGAAACACGCTCGTATAGCCGGGGGCCGCCCAACCGTGTGAGGGCCATAACTGCGGTAAAGGACACGTAGCTGAGCGCGGCCACGGTGGGCCCCGCGCCGACGACTCGATTCAGGTAGTCGCCTGACCAATCGGACGCAGATCCTTCGCACAGGAACGACGCGAACGCGACAGCTGACAGAATGACGACGGTCGGATTCCTCCAGAATGGTTGCGGCCTTGCGGCTTTCTGGCGGACGGTGGGCGCCGGTTCGCGGACCAGGCCGCCGGCGATCGGCCGGACGACGACAATGACGATGAGCCCGATGACCGTCATCTGGTCGGTCAAGCCCACATGCGCGCTCACGCACGCTGCGCCAACCAGCGACCCCAGCAGCACAGCGACGCTACGCATCCCGTGGAAGCGAGACATTATCGGTCGCGCGGCGACGCGTTCGACCGCTGCGGCCTGTACGTTCATCGCGACATCCAGCCCGCCCAAGAAGAACCCCACGCTGATGAGTGCAAGGAATAGTTTCAGTTCAGACCTGGCCAGGCCCATAAGGGGTCCGGACGCGGCGTAGCCGGCGAGGCTGACTGGGACCAGACTGTGGCTTCCCCAGTGCGGCAACAGCCGGATACACATCGCCGTCGCGACCAGAGCACCCAGTGGCGCGCCCAACAGCGCGTTGCGAGCGCACCATCGGAGAGTCTCTTCGCTTTTCACGTGCGGGATGTGGGCCACCCACGACGAAAAGACAAGGGCATGCGCCGCGAACACCGCGGTGACACAAATCTGCGCCCGATCGATCGACTTCACGACTTTCACCGTTCTCCCGTCAGGCTGTATGACACTCCGCCGCCCGCTCGATTCTGGGCGAGACAGCCAAGAAGGGCGCGTCGGTGAACTGCATGTGCGATCCCTACCCCGCTGCGTTCCCGCACGCCTAGCTAAGATTCGGAGTTCGATCGCTTCACAGTCCAACGACGGAGCGATTACATTCCGACCGAAACCCGCGCCGCAGCAGGTCCATAACAAAGCATCGTGACGGATTCTGTTGTATAACAACATATTCGAGTCGGTCACGCGTTATGATGACACCCGGCGCTGATCGATCCGGGCATCGAGACTGGCGGAACCCGCTCCGGTGCACACGAGAAAAAGCAGCAGGCCGACCAAAAGCCACTCCGACGAATAAAACAAATTACTCAGGAAGCTCCACACGCTGGCATACTTTTCCGCCAGGCTCGGGCCTATATCCGTCACTAAGGCGCCGACCATCTCGAGCGCCAACACAAGAGACACCGCTCGCGTCGCCAGACCGAGCATCAGCGCCACGCCACCAACAAGTTCGACGATTGCCACGGCGGGCGCAACCACCGGCGCACCTGGAATTCCCAGGCCTTCAAACATCGCAGTGAACTTACCGAGGCCCCCGAGCTTTCCCACTGCCCCACTGAAGAACATGAAACCAACACTGAGCCGCAAGAATAAATTTGCCAGCCAGTCGAATCTGTTCAGCGAAACGGTAATTCGGTCGTAAGCCGACTGATAGCGGGCGAGCGATCGGCGCATCATGGGATAGCTCCTCCGGTCGGTAGGTCTAGGCGTGTGCTGGTTCTGATCGAATGCGCTTCTAATAAAACGTAGGCCACGATTGTTAATCGCAAGCTGCCGCGGTTCATTGGGAGTGGTTGGCCGCCGCGAGCAGTATCTCGGTGACGCTATCGGGGTCGGTCAGCATCGGTAAATGGTCGGCATCAACGGCGTGAATGGTTGCGTTCATCCGGGTGGCGACGAAGTGCTGGGTTTCCGCGGCGATCATGCGGTCGTGTTCGGCGATGAGGAACCAGCTTGGGCGATCTTTCCAGGCGGGCCGTGGGGCGGGTGCGGTGATGCACGACGGTGAGAGGGGGCGCTGGACTGCGGCGAGCATGGCGTGTTGTTCGGGGGTGGCGTTTTGTGCGAACGCTGCCGCGAAAGCGCTGTGCGGCAACCAAATTAAATTATGATGATCGGGCTCCAGGGCGGGGGCGAGACGATGGGCAGGGGCGCGATGAAACAGACTGGCGACTGTTTCACCTTCGTCGGGTGCGATCGCGGCGACGTAAACCAACGCCCTCACCGAATCGGTATTTGCCGCGCCGATGACCGCGCCGGCGTACGCGTGACCGCCGAGTACTGTTGGTCCCTGGATGCGGTCGAGAACTCGGTTGAGCGCTGCGCTGTCGTCGTCGAACGATGTCAGTGGCAACGGTGCTGCGACGACGTTATACCCGCGCTGCTGTAGCCGATGAATCACTGGTGCCCAGCTGGAGCTGTCGGCCCACGCCGCGTGAACCAAGACAAAGGTTGTGTCGGTTGTCATCGTCATTCCGCCCCGAAGGTGGCGGCCATCAGTGTTTCAATCTGCAGCGCGATTTCATCGAGCTCTTCTTCCAGCGCGAAGTGGCCGGTGTCGAGCAGGACCACCTCGGCGTCGGGAACGTCGTTGCGGTAGGCCTGGGCGCCGGCTGGGATGAAGAATGGGTCGTTCGCGCCCCAGATCGCCAGCAGTGCGGGTTGGCGGCGGCGCAGCCACGCCTGCCACTGTGGGTAGCTGGGCGGGTTGTTCTGGTAGTCCCACAGCAGGGCCTTCATGTAGGCGGCGCGGCCGGGACGATCCAGCACGAGCTGATCAGCCAGTGCCTGCTCGGGGTCGATGTGTTCGACGTCGCGGGCACCGGCCTGCCACTGATGCTGAGTCCCGGCCAAGCTGACGAACCAGTCGACAGTCGCCTCGCCGGCGGCCTTATTGGCCCACCACTCCGCTAGCGCGGCGACGCCCGGTCCGAAACCGTCGGTGTAGGCGTTGCCGTTTTGGGTGATGATGGCGCGGACCCGCTCGTCGTGGTCGAGGGCGATACGGAATCCGACCGGTGCACCAAAGTCGAACATGTACACCGCATAGTCGCTGATGCCGAGCGCATCGATGGTGGCACCGGTGACCACCGCCAGTTCGTCGAAGGTGGGCTCACCGGGCAATGGGTCAGAGGAACCAAAACCGGGGTAGTCGATCGCGACGACATGCCAGTGGTTGGCCAGCAGGTCGATGAGCCGCACATACGCTCGGGCGCTCGACGGATATCCGGGCAACAGCACCAGGGTCGGTCGCGATCGATCACCGGACTCACGAACAAAAACCCCCAGACCGTCGACATTGATCCTCTTGTGGCTGATGACACCCATCGCGACTCGTGCTCCCTGTCCCACCCATGTAACTGTTGAAAATGTCTATCACAGGTTACGCAAACGTTTGATAACCTGTCAACATGTAGCTGAGGGGGTTACCAGCGCTTCGGCGATCCGCCGGGAGGTGAGGCCGATGCAGCCACTCGATGTCATCGTCGGCCTCGCAGGACACCCATCCCTGGAACTGCTGAACAGCCGGGCGACACCGTCCCCAGGTGCAGAGCCCATCGAATTGATCGGAGACGCCGCTAATTATCTTCGGTGGCTCGCGCGCACGGAACTCATCGACCACGACGACCTCGCAGTGCTCGAAGATCTGTTCAACGCTGATCAACTCGACGCTGCCGCCGCGGACGCCCGCACTCTTCGGGAAAAGCTGCGGCCGATTCTGTTGGACTGGGCAGGCGACAATCCGGTGCCATTCCCCGCTGATGTGATCGACGAGCTCAATGCGCTGCTGTCCCAGGATCGGCGATACACCGAACTCAACCCCGACAACGACGACACTCTGATGCTGCATGAGCGGCGGCACTGGGAACAGCCCACACAGCTTCTCGTCCTCTCCGCACAAGCCTGGGCGCACCTGCTCGTCGAAGCCGACCCGACCCTGATCCGGCAATGCCCGGGCTGCACCATCATTTTCTACGACCGCACCAAAGCCCACCGCCGACGCTGGTGTTCCATGGCACTGTGCGGCAACCGCGCCAAAGTACGGCGCCACCGAACATCCGCCAGCTGACACACCAACGGGACAACGTGAACCGCCGTCGTCAGCGGCCCAATCGTCACTAATGGATCACGTCAGATGCTGGCCGCCGTCGACGTTCAGCGTCACACCGGTCACAAATGTGTTCGTCATCGCGAAAAGCGCAGCATCGGCCACCTCCTCGGCCGTCCCTATCCGTTGCGCCAAGTTCGTGCGGCTGACGTTCTCGAAATGGTCGCGCTTGCCCTGCTCACCCAGCGAATCCCACGCGCCGGAGTCAATGACACCCGGAGAGATCGCATTGACCCGGATCGGGGCAAGCTCGACAGCCAACGAGCGCGTCAAAAAGTCGACCGCACCGTCGGTGATCGCCACCCCAAGAAAACCGACATTGATCTTGAACGCCGGAAACCCCGAAAAAAGGACGAACGACCCACCCTGATTGATCTGTGCCGCGAAGTATTTCGTCAGCATCAGCGGCCCAATCACCTTCGTATCAAACGATTTCAGCAGACTCGCACGCTCCAGCTCATCGAGTCTGCCCCGTGCGCGGGCCGAGACCGCCGACACCACATGGTCAACGGGACCTAATCGTTCAGCAAGTGCCGCAATCGACGAATCATCGGTAACGTCCACAACCTCGGCATCAATACCTAGGTCGTGGTAAGCGGATGCCAATCGGGCCTCATCGCGGCCGGCAACCACGACTCGAGCGCCCTCAGAACGAGCCACAACCGTGACAGCACGCGCAATCCCACCCCCTTGCCCCACCACAACAACGGTCTTACCCCGCAACGTCTCGCCCATTCCCTAGACCCCCTGGTTCTGCTGCGCCGCGTCAATAGCTTTGTGTTGTGCTGCTAAGGAAGTCGTCGACGAACTAAGCGATTTCCAGCACCGTGTCCAACGCGAAGTCACCCGTGCCCGACGATGATGAGAACCCGGGAAGGGGCAGAATCGTCGGCGCGTGGGCGGATCGAGCGCCACTCGAGCGATACCACGCAGGTTTGGTTGGCGACCTCTGCGCCGCAGCGGCCTCAGCCGGGATGGCGCGCCGGCTCAATCTTGCCGGTGTCGATGAATTGGCGGTGCCGTACTATCTTGTGGCCTTTTATTTCCCAGATGTGAGAGTAGTCAACTTCCACATGTTTACCGGTCGCACGGTTCGTTCCCTTGAACCGCCCAACCGATACGACTTTACCGCCGTCGCAGATGAATTCGTGCGGCGTCAGCGTGTACGGTTCCCACTCTTCCATTGCCGGTATCAGCATGCCCTCAAGGACTTTTTGCGGGCCACGCCCGTCGACCTTGTAGTCCATCATGGTGATCCACTCGATGTCGTCAGACATCAGGGCGAGAGCGCCGCCTGGATCGCCGGCAGTCAACTTTGCGTAGAGTTCCTTGACGATCTCCACAGGCGCCTGGTAGCTCGCAGTCCTTGCTTCGGACTCCGAGTCCGGTGCCGCTACCGGTTCGTGGTCGCGCGTCAAGGCTTCACGAACCTTGTGCGATGTCCGGTCGACGTCGGTCCCTCTGCGGCTGCTGCAACCCGTCGCACTTTCACCCTCCTGTAACCACTGAATGTTTTTTATAAGGGTTACGCACGGTTGTATCATTTGTCAAGAACCAGGCTAGGGATTGCGAGATGGTTGGCTCGATCCGCCCGAGAAGGTGAAGCTGATTCAGCTGCTCGATGTCATCGTCGACCTCGCACGGGACTCAGCCCTGGAACTGCTGAACAGCCGGGCCACGCCTTGGCAGGTTCAGAAGGTTTCGCAGTTGGGTCGGTGGCGCGCTGCGGTCCCGTGAGCCGAAATTTACGGCTGCATTCGGGAGCGGTTGAGCGAGACGCCTGATCACCCAACCGACTTCGAGTCCTGGCTCGTCATCTACGTCAACCATTTCGTTTCGCGACTCCGCAGCGCCCCTGCGGAACGCGGGCGAGTCCGCGCCTTCCATCAGCAATGCCTATGCCTGGCAGCAACAACCCGCGTTGTCAGCAAAAAGGGGGTCACTAGATCGGATAAGTGGCTTGCGTCAGCGCTGAGATCCGCGTGGGGGGACCCGTTGGTGGTCCAGTCGCTATGAGGCTTGGGGTTGATGGGCTGTGGCCCACTGTAGAGCGAACTCGGTTGGGGTCAACTCGCCGTGGGCGGAGTGGGGCCTGTTGGCGTTGTAGTCGCAGCGCCAGTCTTCGATGATCACACGAGCTTCCAGCAACGAGTCAAAACGCCACGAGTTGAGTAGTTCATCTCGTAGCCGGCCGTTGAACGATTCGATCCAGGCGTTCTGCCACGGTGAGCCGGGATCGATGAAAAGTGAACCGGCACTGTCTAATCGGCACCAGTCACTAACGGCGTGAGCCACGAACTCGGGGCCGTTGTCGAAGCGTACGTAGTGTGGCCCTCCTCGCTGCAGGGCCAGGCGATCCAACACCTCGACGACGCCGTCGGCGTCGATGCCGCGATCGGCGTTTATCGCGAGCGCTTCGCGGGTGAATTGGTCGATGACGTTGAGCATCTTGAGGGTTCGGCCGTCGGCGGTGGTGTCGAACTGAAAGTCCATCGCCCAGATCACGTTCGGACGAATCGGTGACATCGCGCCGACAGCGACTCCGATACCGGTCAACCGCTTCTTCTTGCGGCGCTGCGGGACCCGCAGGCCCTCGTCGCGCCACAAACGGCGGATGCGCTTGTTGTTGACCTGCCAGCCGGCCCGGCGCGCCATCTTGGCTGCCCGGCGCGATCCCCAACGTGGCCGATCGGTCGAGAAGCCGCGCAACCAAGCACGCAACTCGGCCTCCTCATCGGTGATCGGCGCCGGCGTCAGGCGCATCGTGGAACGGTGGATACCCACGACCGAGCAGGCGCGACGTTGCGACACCCCGAACCGCTCGCGCACCACCGTGGCTGCACGGCGTTTGCGGTTCGGGGTTAGAAGTTTCCCGCCGAAATCTCCTTGAGCATGTCAATGTCGAGAGCCTGGTTGGCGACCAGCTTCTTGAGTCGGGCGTTCTCGGCTTCGAGTTCTTTGAGCCGCTTGGCGTCGTTGGCTTTCATGCCGCCGTATTGGGCCAACCAGCGATGCCACGTCGACTCAGCGACCTCCAGATGCCGGCACACCTCATTGAGTTCCTGGCCGGACGCAAGGAGCTTGTTGCCCTCGGCCAGCTTGCGGATGATCTGATCCGGCGTATGCCGCCGGCGCCTGTTCGATGCCATGTCGTCGTCAATTCTTCCTACCCGAACACCGGGCAACGAAGTCGCATAATGAATGGACCACTACGACGGGCTCACCTCACGAGCGGTTCGGTTATACGTCACGACCGGCCGAAAGTGGTTTTCTCGCAAAGCATCACGAGTCGATTGTAGCGGCGGGGCGCGACCCGCACCAAGAGGTCGATGCCTTTGGCGTTCTGTCCCGCGAGCATCTCCGCGCGAAAGCATTCCTTGGACGTGCCGGGGGCAGACCGTTCGACTGCGGATGGGTCCCCGGAGTCTGCGTCAACGATGCCTTCCGTGGCTGTGATCCGCCCATCAGGCTGAGGTGGCCCGACGGCGAGCCTACGGTCGCGTAGCGTACGTCGCATTAAGTTACCCGCTAGTAGCTGGCAACCAAACGCTCTCGAAATCGCATCTGGTGTCGAATTGCGTGCTGAAGTGAACGCCGAGTCAACGTCGACCGAAAGGAGAGCTCGTGGGTGAGTTAAGTCCCGAACAGTTCACTCAGCTCGTGCTGCTCGCGGCGGCGCCGCCGGACCGGGTTGGCGAGGTGGTGGCCCGGCTAATAGGGGATCACATCACCATCGGCCCTCTTGAAGTCGGCCCCGGCGGGATCGCGTCGGCAACGGCGAAGGGGACGCGCGGTCAGGTCCACGTCGAGCTATGCGTTGACGACTACTGGCGCCAAATGGTCACCGTCCCAATTGCGCTATCGATCGAGGTGCGGTTAGCAAAACGAATCGTCCGATACTGCGGCAAGGTTGAGGTCCAGACGCGATTTCGGTTGCGGCTCGACCCCCCGTGCACGGTGACTGTTGAACTCGAAAAGGTGCAGCAACATCACGTCCGTACAACCGTCGAGCCTCTCGGCGTCGGTGCGCGTCTCATCGGCTGGATTGGCGGAGTAAACGACATCGTCGCTGAGCAGGTGCTGTGCTATGTAGAAGATCTCATGTCGAGTCCCGAATTCGCCACCGCCATGCACATTGACGTGGTGGGACTGATGAAACGTGCGTGGGACGCCGATCTGGTTGTCGAGCTGCCTGCACGCTAATCCTCGGCGGAGTTCATCGATTCCAGTCGCCACGACACTAGGGGTACGGGTCTCGCCATCGCAGCGCCGTCCGCCCCGTCGGCCTGATGCCCTCCCGTGCCGCCACTGGATGCGCCTTGAGCCGCGGCCGTAACGCGAAAGGTGGCGTGAAAGCAAGAGCGGCCGCCCGGAGGCTTGCACCGGCGGCCGCCCTGCGAACAGGCTTCTCCAGGTTAACCCTTGAACGCGTCCTTCACCTTCTCGCCGGCGTCTTTCAGGCTTGATTTCGACTGATCGGCTTTGCCTTCGTTCCTCGTGTCGTCATCGCCGGTCACATTGCCGACGGCTTCCTTGGCCTTGCCGCCCAAATCGTCAACCTTGTTGCTCAACTTGTCGTTCGCGCTCATCGGTCGCTTCCTTCCAGATGGACTTACTGATACATGGTTGCAGGCGCGGCTACCCGTACTTGTGACCGCTCAAACGGCATAGCCCGGAACTTCGGCCCGGAATAACGGCGTCGCGGCGGGACCGGCGGCACAATGCCTGCAGGGCGCAAATCCGAGCCGTCAGAAAAGTTTCAGGCGATGAGGAGCCCTATGCCGAGCGAAGTAAGGCCCGTCGCGAGGACCACCGCTCCGGTGTAGACGAGCGTGATGAACGCGTTGGGAGTGTTGCGACCCTGGCCCATCGACGAGAAGAAGAAACCAGCAGGCATGAGCAACGCCGCGGCCGGCACCCCGATACGCGAGAGCCAGCCCCAAAAGCCAGTCACGTGCGCTGCGTCGGCGTAGAGCAATCCGGTCAACGAAAGCAAGAGCAACACGCCCGCATGGGCGTGACCCGCACGGGCAAAACGCATCTGAAACGGCGTCGCCGCGGCGGGTTCCCGCACCAGCTTCACCAGGTAAATCCCTCCGGTCTCCACAGTGACCAGGGACAGCAGCAGGATTCCGGCCAGAATTCGGGTTATGTCAGACACGGGACGCCTTCCTCATTGGTTACCAGCAGTATCCAATTTGTATTGGATAGCTTTGGTACCTGATATGTCAAGATGGGTCATGCGATTGGCCGAACTCTCTGCACGTAGCGGCGTCTCCGCGTCGACTATCAAGTACTACCTGCGTCTTGGCTTACTGCATTCCGGCGAGCATCAAAGCAGCACCTGGTCGGAGTACAACGACTCCCACCTACGCCGGCTGGCTCTGATTCGCGCATTGATCGAAGTGGCAGGACTACCACTGGAGGCGGTGCGCCGAGTGCTCGCGGTGGTCAGTGACAAGTCCGTGCCTTCACATCAGGCTCTCGGGACCGCGCAGTGGCTGCTATCCCCCGCCGTCGTCGAAGAACCCAGCGTTGAATCGGCCGAACGAGTCGAGGCCCTGCTCGCTCGGCATGGCTGGGAGCTGGCGTCGGACAGTCCGCACCGCCGCGTGCTGGCCGCTGCGCTCGACCGCCTCGACCACCTGGCGTTCCCTGCTCCCGACGCACTGCTCGACCAGTACGCCGAGACACTGTCCCGCCTCGCTGCCAGCGAAGTCGAACCGATCACTACCGAGACAGACCGCGCAACCGCAATCGAGCACCTAGTGATCGGAACTCTGCTCTACGAACCGCTTTTAGCCACGATGCGCCGAATGGCGCACGAATCCGAGTCAACCCACCGCTCCCAAACCTCTTAACGTACAGCTGGTGTACCGATAACTCCGCACTCGCGCACGTGGTGATTCGGACCCGGGCGTATCCTGAGGCCTCCATTGTCAGCAGATGAATCGGGCAACGGAGTTATCAGGGGTTCTTTACCCGGGAGGGCCTTCGCCGCAGGTCGGCCATCTGTACCGCTCCCCCGCGGGGGATTGACGCCGGTGGCAGCGCACCACTCGTGGCGCGGGTCAACCCACCGAGGCCGAGGATCCGGAGATCAGCGGTTCCGATGCGGGGCCGAGAAGCGTGACCGCCGATCGGACAGATCACCTGGGCAGAAGCGATGCCATGGCTCCGGTGGGCTTGGTCTGCCTGGACGTCTCGAAAGAGACCACATGTGACGGTCTCAAAAGATAGTCGCAGGT
>NZ_JBARMY010000083.1:0-8441 GCF_049802695.1 Mycobacterium sp. | reverse complement strand
GGGCCGCACCGCTCGGTCGGCAATGTAGGTCAGCGCGACCCGAATGGGTTCGGCGACCGCCTCAGTGTATTCGTCGAGGTCTAAGCCCAGCACTGAGCGGCCTAATGCGCGCAGGGTGAGCCGGCGGCATTCCGCGTCAAGATCGATTTCGCCGCCCTCGCGCCAGCTTGCAGCGACAGTGTCGGCGGCCCGGAACATGTCGCCGCCGAAAGCCCGCACGTGGTGTTTGGTGAAGACCGGTTGCAGGGCTCGCCGGCGCGGAAGCCACGGTTCGTGCGGGAGGTCGAACATGTTGTCGCCGAGCAAATGACGCATCTCCTCGTGAAGGCTCATTTTGTCGACGAACGCATCCGTGCGTCCCAAGACGTCGCGGATTGCGGCCGGAGATGTGGCCAGCACCATCGGTGGGACCAGCCGCTTCGGGCCTACCCCGACGCTGGTCACCGGTCCGCCTGTATCCCGCAGCATCTCCTGGCCGGTGTGGAACACCCGCAAGGCCCTCAGCCGTTGCCGGCAGGACAGTGGATTGTGCGGCGGCAGCGGCAATGCCGCCACATCTACCGCAGGCCGGATCTTGGCAGCGCTGTCGAGTTGGCCGCACGACTCGAAGCTCATTGTCCAGCAGCCTGTCTCGGAGAGCCGGACATCGGCGCAGTCATAGTCGGCCCATTTCGCGGGACATCCGGGCCGCCTCCAGATACGAGGGTTCACGGCGCCGGACGTGAGGTCGAGGTGCTGTCAACGCGGTAAGGGTACGGCCAAGTCCGGCCAACCGGTGGCTGGCCGTTGCGGCCGACGCCACCGGCGGCGGGCTCACCGCAACGTCGTGCTCGGTGACGAGGATTGCGGCTCGCATGCGCCGCTTGTGGGCGGCTCTCGGCCGAACCGATGCGCGGCCTGGCCGCCATGCCGGTGATATGAGCGACATATCCGAACCTCCTACTAGTGATTACCGGTCTTTTCGGCCGGCCAACATGTCGAGCACAGTGTTGAAAACGGATCGTCAATTCACCGTCAATCGATAACGAGCGCGTAGTGACGGACTTGCTTATTGCTTGTTAGGCTTTGCTGCCAAGGGGTCATTGGAGGACGCGATGCCCACCGACCAGGTCAGCGTGTCGGTCTCGGTTCGCGTGCTGGGCGGAATAAGCATCGACGTCGACGGTGTCGCGGTAGCCCTACCCGAAAGCCTGCGGGCGGTGGCGCTGCTGGGGTGGCTTGCTATTCACGCTGGGCCGCGGAGCCGTTCGGAGATCGCCTCAGCGCTGTGGCCGGATGTTCCTGATTCAGCCGCCCGCAGCAGTATGCGCACGGCGCTCTGGGCGTTGCGCCGCGCCATCGGTCAGCACGCCGACTCGGTGCTGGACACCTCACGTAACCGGATCGGAATACGCAACGTCGAATTGGATGTCGCGCGGTTCGACGAGCTGGTCGCCGACGACCGTCTGGATGAGGCGCTGGCCATGTCTTCGGGCGAGCTGCTGGCCGGCCTTGATGACGAGTGGGCGATTCTCGCGCGGGAATCACACCGCGACAGGGTGACCGAGTTGCTGAAGGACCAATCTGAAAAGGCGGCTGCGAACGGCGATTCAGCGTTGGCGGTCGAGCGCGCCCGGCACGCTGCGGAATTGAATCCACTGTCCGAAACGTGCGCACGTCTGCTGATGTGCCGTTACGAGGAGGCCGGGGACCGTTCGCTGGCGCTTGCGGTTTACGCGCGTATCGTCGAACGGCTCCGCCACGAGCTGAAGATCGCGCCCTCGGATGAAACTTGGCAGCTGGCCCAGAAGATTCGCAGCAGCCAGCAGCATCAGCATCCAACACCGCGTGCATCAACGCAGTTACATCGGCTGGCGACGACCGCCCTCATAGGCCGTGACCGGGAGCTCCGATCGCTGGGACGGGCGTGGAGCTCAGCGCGTTCCGGCGCCGGCGGGGTGGTCATCGTGCACGGCGAGCCCGGCATCGGAAAGACGCGTCTCGTCGCCGAGCTGATCGAATTAGCTGGTCACACACGGGGTTTGACCGCGCTGGGCGTGACGAGCTCAATCGGCTCACCGCCGTACTGGCCATGGGCAGAACTGGCGAGTGCGCTGCTGCGTGGCCTGGGCGGCGTTCCTGACGGCGAGCCGTTCACCACGGCGCTCGCTCCGCTGTTGCCGACGCTGATCCAACCTGCGGCACCCGGCCCGCCCGATTTCGAACAGGCTCGCCTCACTGAGGGACTGTTGGATCTTCTTGCATACGCGGCAGCGTCGGCACCGGTGCTGGCTGTTATGGAGGACATGCACGGTTGTGACGACGCCAGCGCGTTGGTGCTCACCCGCGCGTGCCGTCGGGTACAGACCCTGCCGGTGCTCCTCGTGTGGACCCGACGCGACCGTCCGCTGCCCGCCGCACTCATCGACGCCGAGCACGAGGCGCGGCACTGCGCGGCAGTGCTGGCCGATATCGCTCTGAGGCCTCTTGCCGATAGCGACATTGCGGAGATTGCGGGCAGCGCCGGGCTCGTCGATGGCGACGCGATCAGCAAGGTGGTTGCTCAGGCCGACGGCAACGCGCTGTTGGCCGTAGAGTCGGCACGCGCGATCAAGCGGGGTGATCCCGACGGTGCCCAAGGGCTCAGTTCCACCGTGCGGGCCGCCCGCAGTCACTTGTCGGTGTCCTCGCGCGCGCTGTGCGAGGTGATGGCGGTGGCCGGGCGCGCGCTGAGCATCGAAGACGCCCGACGCCGCACCCGGCCCAGCGACGATGCCGAATTGGACGCGACATTCGAAGGCGCGAGCAATGCTGGACTGTTGCAGATCGTTGACGGGAAAATCGATTTCCGACACGCGTTGGTAAGGGATGCCTACTACGCCAGTCTGCCGGAGCTGCAACGGATCCGGCTGCACGCCGCGGCGGCATCTGATCTCGACGAGACCGGCCTGCCAGAGCTGGCCGGCGAGACCGCCCGGCATCTACTCGCGACCGGTGACCGCGACGGGGCGGCGCGGCTGTTGGTGCGCGCCGCGAATCACGCGCTTTCGCTGGGCGCGCTCAGCCGCGCCGAAGAATTACTTACTGAGGCGTCCGGTCTGCAGCCTTCCAACGTCGACATCGTGCTGGATCTTGCTGGTGTGGCCGCGCACCGCGGGATGGCCGACCTGGCGCAGGAGCGGTTCGAACGCGCGGTGAACGCCCTTGAGGACGCCGAGGATCAACTCGGTGTCGCGACCGCGCACATCCGCTGGGCCGAGTGCAACACCGGCCCGCTGTGCCGGCCCCTGGTTGCCCGTCATGCCGTCAGCACGGCACTGGAAGTCATTGACAGCGCCGGTGTCTCGGCGTTGCGGCTGCGGCTTGAGGCGCAAGCATTCCTCGCACTCTGCGAGGCGATGGCCGGCGATCCGCAAGCCTGCGAACAGCTATTGGACAGCATCGACGCACAGTGCGGACGGCTGCCCACCGACCCGATCCGCGACATCCGCCGCCATATCGCCCGGACTTTGGCCCACATCCGTCAAGGCCGCCTCGATGAGGTGGGCGACGCCGGGCGGGCGGCTGCCGCGATCGCCCGGTCGATCGGACGGCTGGATCTCATGTACGGATCGCTGCTGAACTCCGCGGCCGGTCTGGCATCAACCGGCGCCTACGCTGAGGCCCTTCAACTGCTCGACGAAATCGGAACGGTGCCCAGTGCGGGTAGGTTGCCGCTGGCGATCGAGGCCGATGTGCAATTGTCCCGCGCCTGGCTGATGTCACGCCTCGGCCGGCACGCCGAGGCGTTGCGTGTCGCCAAATCGACGCAGCGATTGGCGGAGCGTATCGGCGGCCCTGAACTCGCCGCCACTGCCGATGCCGAAACGGGCCGGATTCTGCTGCGGGCCGGACACTACGAAGAAGCGGCTCTGTGCCTCGCGCACGCCTTGCATGCCGAAAGCGCCTCGATTGGGCGGCCATTGGCCCATCTCCAGCGCGCAGAGGCGCTTACTCGTCTGGGCCGGCTCGCGGACGCCCAACAGGAGCTCGCTGCCACCGCGCTGGAGCCCGTCGGGCGCGCCGATTGGCCCGACACACTAGTCGCGCGAATGGCGTTGGTGCGCGGGTTGATCGCCACAGCGCAAGGCGATCGACCTCAGGCTCAACGTTATCTGGAGCGCGCGGCCGCTGGTTGGCGACGCCGAATCGCCGACGCCGATGCCAGTGGATCGACCGCCGCGCTGGCTGACTTGGGACGGCCTGTGATCGGCCAGATCTCGCCGGCCGAAGAGCTTGACAGCGTCCTTGCCGACCTTGCCCAACTCAACAACGGGAGCAGACATGCCCAGCTTTGATGATTCGACGCAGACCTCCGCCACGCCAGAAGACGTCTGGATGCTGCTGTACGACCCTGTGCGGTTTCCGGACTGGTGGACTGGAATCGCGTCGACGATCCCCGGCGGACAGGGGGATTACACGATGTTCGTCGAGGGCTATCCCGACTTCCCGATGCCGCAGTCTTTGGAGGCTGAGTCCCACGACCGGCGTGTCACCATCTCGTGCATGGTGTCCGATCTGGTGTTCCAGTGGCACCTCGAACCCGCAATCGGCGGCGGCACAACAATTTCTGTGCACGTTGAAATCCCGGACGGTGAAGCCGCGCGATTGGACATGCAGCGCGAGGTGATCGGATCGTCGCTGCGGAACTTAGGGGAATTGGCGGCGCCGAAATAGCTTGCTTATCACCGCTGGGTGCTTACCGTACGCAGGTAGTCGATGACCGCGGCGGCAACGGCATGAGGTTGCTCTGGGAACAGGGCATGGCTGGCGTCGTCGATGACCGTGGTCGTGACACGGTCACCGTAGCGGGCGCGCAGATCGCCCCATTCGTCGCGCTGGTGAAACGGGTCGAGGTCGGCGATGATCTCGAACACCGGTGCGGCCCCGGCACCCCAGTAGCGCGCGACATCGGTGCGTTGCACGCAGTTCACCTGCATGGCAAGGGTGTCGGGATACCAGCCGGTCAGCCAGGTTGCGGCATCGTGGCCGACTGCGAAGAAGGCCAGCCGCAGCGCGGCTAATCGGGTGGCGTCGGGCAACGTGAGATCACCGGCGCGTATCGGCGCTGAGTTGATCTGCGGGTCAACGGTTCTTCCGGACGCTGCGGCCAGGATCACCGCGGCCACCATGTCGGGATAGTGCACGGCGGTAGCCCGGGCGACGAAGTTGCCGAACGCGTGCCCGAGGATGACTGCAAGTCCGTCGGCCAGGTCGTCGATCACCGCCGCGATATCACCAGCCATGTCGGCGAAGGTGATACCGCTCATCGGTCCGGAAGAGCCGGCGACGCCGCGAGGCTGTGGTCGCAGCACCCGGTAGCCGGCGGCGACGAGCGCGGTGGTCAACGGGTCGAAGTCACCGCCGGCGTCGCGTCCGTAGGACGGGATAACGACAACGGCAGGCCCGTGCCCGTCGACGCTGGTGTCGATTGACGCCTGGTTGGTTGTGACGATGTGCCGGGTCACGCTTCCGCCGAGCTCATCGGCGTCGTTGCGGGCTAATCGATTTCGACACGTAACACAGCGGCGCGCCGAACGACTCCATCCGGAGGCGCGGTGGTGCCGCCGTCGGTGGTGACGTAGGCGATCCGGCCGCGATCGCCGTCTGCGCGGCCCCAGGCGGCGCTGGACGGCCCGATCAGGTTGTCGTCGAAGGGGTTTCCGGCGATATGGCGGACCTCGCTGCCGTGCCGCGGCTCTAACGGTGTCCGATCGATGGTGTTGGCGCGGTGTCTGGTGATGTAGGCAAATTTGGCCTGGTCGTCGAGACAGAAATCGTCGGCGTTATCGATCGCGGCGACGAATTCTGCTGACGAACCCGGATTCAGCGTCGACGGGTCGACCGCCACCCGCATGAACACCTGCTGTGCCGTTGAGGTGTAGTACAAGTAGCCGGTGTGCGGACTGTAACGCACGCCGTTCACGCCCGGTTGTGGCGGCGGCGGTACGTCGCTGTCAGGGTCGAAGGCCATCGTGTCGTGGGCGAGCCACACCTGCGCGGTGGCGTGCCGAGCGTCCCGGGCGAGGTCGACGCGCCAGATCAGGCCGGCGAAGCAGTCGGCGACCGCCAGCACCCCCGGCCCGAGCAGGCAGCTGCCGTTGAGTCCGCGGGCCCGCTCGTCGAAGGTGTAGATGACCTGCGGGGTCACCGGCTGTCGGGGTGACCAGTCGGTGAAATCTACTCTCGCCAGGTGTGATTCGCCGGTGGTGTAGGCCTCGGTGAGGTTGATGACGAATATGTCGGGCGCGACCTCGACGATCCCGGTGACGGGGTGATCGAAGGTGTGCACCAGGACGGGGTCTACGAGCCCGCCGGGCTGGGGCGGCGGCATCCACCACAGTTCTCGCTGCAGTACGGCGGTGATCAGCAGCGAGCCGTCGGCGCGCACGGCGAGGTTCTCCAGAAAGTACTTCTGGGGGAAGTAGGCGACGGGGGTGAGTGTCACAGCGGGCAGGGGCGGAAGAGACATGGTCGTCCTCGAGTTGGATGGCGGGCTGGCGCACGGGTACGGGTCAGCGCTGGTGGTGGTTGGGGGCGGTAATCGCGAAAACATTGAGGATGCCGCAGACAGTGTGATAAATGCCGGTCAGCATGGTGATGTCGAAGACCCCGGTGGAGCCGAACCGTTGCGTCGCTTGGCCGTAGAGCCCGTCGTCGACGTGATGGGCGGTGGACAGTGCCCGGGCCAGGCGGTGGGCGGTCCGTTGGTGGTCGGTGAGCGCCTCGGGTTCGCTACCGGCGACCAGTTCGGCGATCACCCACTCCGACAATCCCCCGTGCCGGGCGACTGCGGAGTGGGCGTACAGCTCGTACGGGGCTTGCCACACCGAGCCGACGGTCAGGATCACCACCTGGCGGATGCATTCGTCCAGCGAGGTGCATTGCTGTTCGGCTGTCTGCAGCTTCAGGAAGGCGGCGGCGATTCCCGGGTTGAGCAGGCTTGGGTTGAACGGCCCGATCAGCCGCCCTTCGGAAGTGGCCGCCGAGAATCCGTTGCGTCGGGCCCACGCCACGGCAGTACCCGTGATGTCGTCGAACAACTCCCGCGCCGCATCGTCGAGAGCGTCCCGATCAGCCAGGTCCCGGCGACCGCCCAGGCCGGGTAGGGCGCCGGTCACTGGTCCAGTCCCTCGGCATTGGCGGGCACGTCGAAGGCGCCCAGCGTCATGCACACCATGGTGAACCAGCCGAGCAGCACCGCGACATCGACGATGCCCGCGTCGCCCAACAGGTCCCTGGCGCGCCGGTAGAGCCCCGTCGGCACCACCCGCGCCGTGATCAACGCTGACGCCAACTGGTAGACCACCTGCTCTCGCGGGTCGTCGAACGACGCCGGTTGTCCAGCGATGATCGCTTCGACCCGTGCTGGGTCGAGGTGGCCGTCGCGCTCGGCGATGATCTCGTGCTCGTAGGTGGCGTAGGCGCTGCGCCATCGCGCGGTGACCAGAAGGGTGGCGATTTCGATCTCAGCCTTGCTCAACGTGGAGTGGCGCTGAAAATAGGCGCCGGTCGGCACAATCGTGGTCGACAAAGTCGGGTTGGCTAGCCAGATCTTGTGCGGACCGGGCACCAGTCCCCGCAGCTTGCGGGTGAAGTCGTAGGCCTGCTTCATCGCCGATGCCATCTCGTCGACCGGCGTTTCCACGAACCGGCCGAACGTGCCGAAGTCGGTTGCACTACTCATCAGCTGTCGTCTCCTTTGGGTAAGCCGATACCGGCAAATCCGCGAACGAACGTCCGCTTTTATGGTGTTCCACAGTGACGGGCTTGTCAAACGCGAACGATCATGCTTTTTTGCGATATGGTCATCTTATGCCGAAGGTAACGCCGGAATACCGTGCGGAGCGCCGCGCCCACGTCATGGCGGCTGCGCGGCGCTGCTTCGTTCGCGACGGCTTCCACGCCGCCTCCATGCAGGACCTCGTCGATGAGGCCGGAATGTCCTCCGGCGCGGTGTACCGCTACTTTCCCAGCAAGGACGCGGTCATCGAGGCGATCGCTGCCGAGAATCTCGAGCAGGTCGTCGCCGTCATCCGGCAATCCATCGATGATGGCGCCAGCCCCCCGGCGGCCATCGCGAGCGTGCTCGAGTTCGTCACCAGCCGCCACGCCGAGGACGGCTTCGCCGCAATCGCCCTGCTGGTCTGGTCGGAAGCCTTGCGCAACCCCGCACTGGCCAGCCACCTGCGCGACGCCACCGCCAGCGCTTTCGCGAAGTTGAGCGCAGACGCGCACCCTCGATCCGACGGTGCGGTGGACAATACGAGATCGACACACGGCGACCACGGCCCACTCGACTCGGCGACCCTGGCCGACCTTCTGTTGTGCGTGCTGCCCGGCTATCTGATGCGGTTGGCTCTCGGCGGCCCCCAGGCGATCCAGAACGTTCCCGACGCTGTCGAAAAGGTACTTACCGTCTC
>NZ_JBARMY010000082.1:0-4291 GCF_049802695.1 Mycobacterium sp. | reverse complement strand
AGTTCATCACCCAGTTGGGCCGCAACTTCCAGGTCATCTACGAGCAGGCCAACTCCCACGGCCAAAAAGTGCAGTCGGCCGGCTCCAACATGGCCAGCACCGACAGCGCCGTCGGCTCCAGCTGGGCTTAACAGCACGTGAACCGACATGCGCTGAGCGCGGCATCATGTGACAATCCTGGTTCATGGGACGGTTGCTAGTAGCACTGGGCGTGACCGCTGCAATCGGGCTCGTCGGATCTGCACAAGCCAACGCCGACAGCACCGACGACGCTTTCCTGGCTTCGCTTCGCCAAGCCAACATCACCTACGGAAAGCCTGATCAAGCTGTCGCAGCCGGCAGATCGGTGTGCGAGATGGTCGCGAGCGGGAAGAAAGCGGCGGACGTCGTGAACGCGCTCAAGGACGCCAATCCGAAATTCACGCTGGACGGGGCTACTCGATTCGTGGGTATCGCGGCGAACGCGTACTGCCCCGACCAGCTGTCACCCGGCGGCAAGGGAGGGGGCACCTGAAAATGTCCGTGAGACGGTTCGTGTTCGCGGCGACCACGACCGCCGTCATCGGTCTCGCTGTCGCTCCGCAGGCGGCTGCGGACAAAACGGACGAGGCCTTCCTCGCTTCGCTTCGCCAGGCCAAGATCAGCTACGGAGACGCCACCCAGGCCGTCGCAGCCGGCAAGAAGGTATGCGATATGGCCAAAAACGGGAAAAATGCTTCGGACGTCGTGCAAGCGGTCAAAACCGACAACCCGGGATTCAGCGACGACGGGGCAACGCGGTTCGCCGCGATTGCGGCGAACTGGTACTGCCCCGATCAGTTGGGCGTCCAGTAGCGACGACCGGCAGCAGCCGCTGTCGTCACCCGAGCCACCTGCTCGAATCGCTGCCTGCGCTCAATACGCCACGTCGGCGTGACCGTCGTTCACACTGATGTTGTCAGCCGTCCGCGCGTGAAAGGACTACCCACCCATGCAGTCGCTGAGCCTCGCCGACTTCGCGCTGCGCCTGGGCGTGGGGGTCGGGTGCGGCTGCCTGATCGGGCTGGAGCGGCAGTGGCGGGCGCGGATGGCCGGGCTGCGCACCAACGCGCTGGTGGCCACCGGTGCCACCTTGTTCGTGCTCTACGCCGCCGCCACCAACGACAGCAGCCCGACCAGGGTCGCGTCCTACGTCGTCTCGGGTGTCGGGTTTCTCGGCGGTGGCGTGATCCTGCGGGAGGGATTCAACGTCCGCGGCCTCAATACCGCTGCGACATTGTGGTGCTCGGCTGCCGTGGGTGTGCTGGCCGCCTCCGGGAACCTGCTGTTCGCCGCGATCGCCACCGCGACCATCGTGGCGATCCATCTGCTGGGGCGGCCGCTGGGTCACCTGATCGACCGCGACGACGTTGTCGAAGAGGACGAAGACGACCAGCAGTATCAATTGCAGGTAGTCTGCCGACCACGGTCGGAGAAGTTCGCGCGCGCCCAGATCGTGCAGAGCACCCGGGGCAACGACTTCATCCTGCGCGGCATCCACACCGGCCGGGCCGTTGACGACAATGTCGCGCTGACCGCTTACCTGCTCAGCGACGGCCACGCGCCGACTCGCCTTGAGCACTTGGTCGGCGAACTGTCCCTGCAACCGGGCGTCCAGGCAGTGCACTGGTACGCCGGGGACGACGACAATCCGATGCCGTTGGCGCGGTAAACGACGGACAACTCCCGAGTCGTAGGGTGTCTGCTGTGAACGCCATCGCGGACGCTCTGTCGGTGCTACCGGCGCAGATGCGCGATCCGGTGCTGTTCGCGATCCCGGCGTTCCTCGTGCTGCTGATTCTCGAATGGACCGCTGCGCGCAAGCTGCAAAGCCTCGAACACGGCGGTGACCCCGACCGGCCGCTTTCCGGCGCATACCTAGCTCGCGACTCGTGGGCGAGCATCTCGATGGGTCTGGTCTCGGTGGCCACCACGGCGGCCTGGAAGTTCATCGCGCTGCTCGGCTACGCCGCGGTCTACGCCTATCTCGCGCCGTGGCAGCTGTCGGCGACCCGCTGGCACACCTGGGTTATCGCCATCCTCGGCGTTGACCTGCTCTACTACTGCTACCACCGGATGGCCCACCGGGTGCGGCTGATCTGGGCCACTCATCAAGCTCACCACTCCAGCCAGTACTTCAATCTGGCGACCGCCCTGCGCCAGAAGTGGAACAACAGCGGCGAGATACTGATGTGGACGCCGTTGCCGCTGTTGGGCGTACCGCCCTGGCTGGTGTTCGCCAGTTTCTCGCTGAATCTCATCTACCAATTCTGGGTGCACACCGAACGCATCGGCACGATGTGGCGGCCGTTCGAATTCCTGTTCAACACTCCTTCCCATCACCGGGTGCACCACGGTAGGGACCGGGAATACCTGGACAAGAATTACGGGGGCATCCTCATCGTCTGGGATCGACTGTTCGGCACCTTCCAATCGGAGCTCTTTCGGCCGCATTACGGGTTGACCAAACAGATCGACACCTTCAACATCTGGACCCTGCAGACCTACGAATACCTTGCGATCGTTCGCGACGTGCGGTCGGCGTCGCGCCTGCCGGATCGGCTGAAGTATGTCTTCGGGCCACCGGGCTGGAAGCCTTTCGAAGCCGGCCTCAGCCTCGGGCAACCGGAGGTCAGCGCCCTGTTGCCACCGCCGCACTGAGGCGGCAGAAGGCAGCCTTGCTCAATCCGGGCCATCACTATGATTGGACCCGGACAGAATCGGTAATGTCTCGCACCGTTACGCCGGTGGATATCGCCCGGCCTCGACGGAGGGGAATCGACGGTGCGCCACCTTGTCATAGCAGCGTTGGCCGTGATCAGCACCGCGGCGCTGGTGCCGAGCACATCGGCGCCGGCTGCGCACGCCGACCCTGTCCTGGTCTCGCCGGGAATGGAAATACACCAGGACAATCACCGGTGCACCTTGGGTTACGTCGACCCGACCCTCCGGGTGGCTTTCACGGCCGGCCATTGCCGGGGTGGTGGACCGGTCCTCAATAAGGACGGCGCCCTCATCGGCAACCTCGCCACCTTCCGGGACAACACCCCGAGCGGCGCAAACGTGGCCACCGACCAGCTGATCGCCGATTACGAGGCGATTGTGCTGACCGGCGACGTCGCGGCCAACAATGTGCTGCCCGGTGGGCGCACGCTGGGATCAGATCCCGGTCTGGTGGTCTCGCCCGGCGAGCCCGTCTGCCACTTCGGCGTGGTCACCGGTGAAAGCTGCGGCACGGTCGAGCAGGTGAACAACGGCTGGTTCACCATGTCGCGCGGCGTCGTGAATGAGAAGGGTGACTCCGGCGGGCCGGTATACATCGGCGGGGCCGGCGGGTCCAGCCTGATCGTCGGGATTTTCACCAGCACCTGGGGCGATCTTCCCGCGGCGGTCTCCTGGCGCGACACCACCCAGCAGGTCCGCGAGGACCTCGGCGTCAACAACCGCGCCGGCGGTCCGCTCATCTAGCGCAGGGTGAATTAGAACGTGTTCAGGCTCGGTCTCGGCGGCTGATCCCGGTGGGCGCGGCAACACCTTCCGACCGGGCCAGCGGCTGGGCTATTCTGCGAAGCGATGAGCCAATGCGGCGGGTCGCCGGTGCAGATCGCGTGGGTGACACGTCACCTCGAAGCCACTGAAAACGCCCTCACCGGCCTATTAGGGGTGCGGAAGTGGGTGCGCATGCCCCAACTGCATTTCGGCCCGGACACCTGCAGCTACCGCGGCGAGCCCGCCGACTTCGTCGCCAACATCTCGTTGAGCTATCTCGGCGACATGCAGTTGGAGCTCATCGAGCCGGTCCGCGGGAAGAACATCTATAGTGACTTTCTCGACGCGAGCGGTCCGGGTTTGCATCACATCTGCGTCGAGGCGGAAAGCACCGAGCGGTTCGCTGCCATGCTGGCCGAGGCCACTCGTTTCGGCGCGGCCGTCGTCCAGCAGGGCGTCATGCCCGGCGGGATGCAGTTCGCCTACGTCTCGGCGCCGGAGGCCGGCGTGCCTTTCCTGGAAATCGCATACGTCACCTCTGAAATCCGGGCGTTCTTCGACTACATAAAACAGGAGCAGGCGTGAGCCGCGCCACCGACGATGCAGAGCGCAGCGATGAGGAGGAGTGGCGCCAATGAGCACCGAGATTCCGGCAACGGTGAATGCCGACGACGTGACGTCGTGGTCGGACGAAGTCGACGTGGTGGTGATCGGTTTCGGCATCGCCGGCGGGTGCGCTGCGGTGAGTGCGGCGGCCGCAGGCGCGCGGGTGCTGGTACTCGAG
>NZ_JBARMY010000081.1:0-3888 GCF_049802695.1 Mycobacterium sp. | reverse complement strand
GGCCTGGTCGCCGTCGCCGCGCTCTTGACCGGCTCCCGGGCTGTCGCCCGAACGATTCGGCGACGCCGGGCGATCGACGGGCTGCTCGCGCCCCTGGCCGTGCTCGCGGCGTCGTTGTCACTGATCACCGTGGTGGTGTTCCGCAGCCAGACGTTGGCGACGGTCGCCGAGTCGGCGCGCATCAAGTACAAGGTCGGCCCGACGATCGCGTGGTATCAGGACTTCTTGCGCTACTACTTCCTGACGGTGGAGAGCAACGCCGAGGGGTCGATGTCGCGCCGGTTCGCGGTGCTGGTGCTGCTGTTGTGTTTGTTCGGATTGCTGATCGTGCTGCTGCGGCGCGGCCGAATCCCGGGTGTGTCCACCGGACCGGCGTGGCGGTTGATCGGCACCACGGCAATCGGCCTGCTGTTGTTGACCTTCACGCCGACTAAGTGGGCCGTGCAGTTCGGTGTGTTCGCCGGACTCGCCGGCGCCCTCGGCGCGGTCACCGCCTTCACCTTGGCCCGGATCGGGTTGCACAGCCGCCGCAACCTGTCGCTGTACATCACCGCACTGCTCTTCGTGCTGGCGTGGGCCACCTCGGGGGTAAACGGCTGGTTCGACGTCAACAATTACGGAGTCCCGTGGTACGACATCGAGCCCGTCATTGCCAGCCACCCGGTGACGTCGATGTTTCTGGCGTTGTCGATTCTCACCGGGTTGCTCGCCGCCTGGCAGCACTTCCGGATGGACTATGCCGGGCACCCCGAGGTCCAAGACAACCGGCGCAACCGCGTACTGGCCTCCACCCCGCTGCTCGTCGTCGCGACCATCATGGTGCTGGGCGAGGTCGGCTCACTGGCCAAAGGCGCCGTCTTCCGCTACCCGCTCTACACCACCGGCAAGGCCAACCTGGCCGCAAGCACGACCGGGCTCTCGAATACAAGTTGCGCCATGGCCGACGACGTGCTGGCCGAGCCGGACCCCAACGCCGGCATGCTGCAACCCGCTCCTGACCAGCAGTTCGGCCCCGCTGGGCCGCTCGGGGGCATCAACCCCGTCGGCTTCAAACCCGACGGGGTCGGCAACGACCTGAGATCCGACCCGGTGGTGACCAAACCAGGGGTGGTGAATTCCGACGCGTCACCCAACAAGCCCAACGCCGCCATGAGCGACTCTGCCGGCACCGCCGGAGGCTTGATCCCAAAGCAAGCTCAGGCGGGTTCGAACGGATCCCGCGCCGCGCTGCCCTTCGGCCTCGACCGGGCCCGCACTCCGGTGATGGGCAGCTACGGTGAGAACTCGCTGGCCGCCACGGCGACTTCGGCGTGGTACCAGTTGCCGCCCCGAACGTCGGACCGGCCGCTGGTCGTGGTCTCTGCCGCCGGTGCGATCTGGTCGTATAAAGAAGATGGCACTTTCACCTATGGGCAGTCGCTGAAATTGCAGTGGGGCTTGGCTCGCCCCGACGGCAGCACCCAGCCGCTCGCACAGGTGCAGCCGATCGACATCGGGCCGCACCCGGCGTGGCGCAATCTGCGGTTCCCGTTGAACTGGGCGCCCCCAGGGGCCAACGTGGCACGCGTCGTCGCCTACGACCCGAACCTGAGTTCCGAGCAGTGGTTCGCGTTCACGCCGCCGCGGGTGCCGGTGCTACAAACCCTTCAGCACTTGATCGGGTCGCAGACCCCGGTGCTGGCGGACATCGCGACCGCCGCGAATTTCCCGTGCCAGCGGCCGTTCTCCGAACACCTCGGCATCGCCGAACTTCCGCAATACCGCATCCTGCCCGATCACAAACAGACGGCCGCGTCGTCGAATGGGTGGCAGGCCAGTGCTACCGGGGGTCCGTTCCTGTTGACTCAGACAATGCTCTATACGTCGACCGTCTCGACCTACCTGCGGGGCGACTGGTACCGGGACTGGGGGTCCGTCGAGCAGTATCACCGGTTTGCGGCCGATCAGGCGCCGAACGCCGTCGTCGACCAGGGTGTGATCACCGTGCCCGGCTGGAGCCGGCGAGGACCGATTCGGGCCCTGCCATGAGCGTCATCGACTCCGAACGTCAAGCGCCCATCGGACACCGCGACGCGCGCCCCGACGTGCGGGCGACCCGCTGGGTCGCGACGATAGCCGGGCTGGTCGGTTTCGTCCTGTCCATCGCGACGCCGCTGCTGCCCGTCGTGCAAACCACCGCGTCCCTCAACTGGCCGCAGAACGGGCAATTGAGCAGCGTCACCGCACCGCTGATCTCCCTGACGCCGGTCGACGTGACGGCTACCGTGCCGTGCTCGGTGGTCCGCAACCTGCCGCCCAACGGCGGGGTGGTCCTCAGTACGGCGCCCAAGAAGGGTAAGGACGCCGCGCTCAACGCCTTGTTCGTCGTCGTCAACAGCCAGCGCGTCGACGTCACCGACCGCAACGTGGTGATCGCCAGCGTGCCTCGCGACCAGGCGGCTGGGGGCGCAGGTGCTCCCGGATGTTCCAGAATTGAGATCACTTCCACACGCGCCGGCACCTTCGCCACCTTCGTCGGCCTGACCGACCCGGCCGGTAAGCCGGTGGGCGGCGGCTTTCCCGATCCCAACCTGCGTCCACAGATCGTCGGCGTCTTCACCGACCTGACCGGCGCCGCGCCGCCCGGGCTGCGGCTGTCCGCGACCATCGACACCCGCTTCTCGACGACCCCGACGACGCTGAAGCGGCTCGCGATGGTGCTGGCGATCTTGTCGACCATCGTCGCGCTGGTCGCGCTGTGGCGCCTGGACCAGTTGGACGGGCGCCGCATGCAGCGGCTGATTCCGACCCGCTGGCGCAAATTCACCCTGGTCGACGCCGCGGTGATATTCGGCTTCCTGCTGTGGCACCTTATCGGCGCGAACTCCTCCGACGACGGCTACATCCTCGGAATGGCCCGGGTCGCCGACCACGCCGGTTACATGTCCAACTACTTCCGCTGGTTCGGCAGCCCGGAGGACCCGTTCGGCTGGTACTACAACCTGCTGGCCCTGATGACCCATGTCAGCGACGGCAGCCTGTGGATGCGACTGCCCGACCTGGTCGCCGGGCTGGTGTGCTGGCTGCTGCTCTCCCGTGAGGTGCTGCCCCGGCTCGGCCCCGCGGTGACCTCCAGCAAGGCGGCGAACTGGGCGGCGGGCATGGTCCTGCTGACCGCGTGGATGCCGTTCAACAACGGCCTTCGTCCCGAGCCCATCATCGCGCTCGGGTCGCTGGTCACGTTCGTGCTCATCGAGCGCTCGATGTCCGCCTCGCGGGTGACGCCGGCCGCCCTGGCCGTGGTGACCGCGGCCTTCACCCTCGGCATCCAGCCGACGGGGCTGATCGCGGTGGCCGCCCTGATCGCCGGTGGCCGTCCGATCCTGCGGATCATGGTCAAGCGGCATCGCGTGGTGGGCACGTGGCCGCTGGTGGCACCGATACTGGCCGCCGGCTTCGTGGTGCTGACCGTCGTGTTCGCCGATCAGACGTTGTCGACGGTGATGGAGGCCACCCGGATCCGCACCGACATCGGCCCGAGCCAAGCCTGGTACACCGAGAATCTGCGCTACTACTACCTCATCCTGCCCACCGTCGACGGTTCGCTGTCGCGCCGGTTCGGGTTCCTCGTCACCGCCCTGTGCCTGTTCACGGCCTTGTTCATCATGCTGCGGCGCAAGCGGGTTCCCGGCGTCGCCCGTGGGCCCGCCTGGCGGCTGATGGGCGTCATATTCGGGACGATGTTCTTCCTGATGTTCACCCCTACCAAGTGGGTGCACCACTTCGGGCTGTTCGCCGCCGTGGGCGCGGCGATGGCCGCGCTGACCACCGTCCTGGTGTCGCCGCAGGTATTGCGCTGGTCGCGCAACCGGATGGCGTTCCTGGCGGCCCTGCTGTTCCTGCTGGCGC
>NZ_JBARMY010000080.1:0-2327 GCF_049802695.1 Mycobacterium sp. | reverse complement strand
CCGCGTAGTTGATTCCCAGCCCGATTCGCATGCTGAATACCTACGCGGTGGCGAACTGCTCGGCAAGTTCGACAGCTTCTTGCTGAATCCGACCGAACTGGGCACCCATCGCCTCGGACAGCGCCGTTGCGCCTGACAGCGGCCGCACCATCACCATGAAGTCGTCGATCAGACCGTCGTCGTTGATGTGCAGGAAGTCGCAGCCGGTGATTCTCACGCCGGGCACCCCGGCGATCCGTGTCTCGAACACGAGCGCATAGTCGCGGCCGTTGCTGTCCGCGATCTCCCGGACATAGCGGAAATCCTCGAATATGCGCAGCACACCACGCAGAATCGCCGCGGTGATCGGTTTGCCGACATACGGCTTGAATGCCACCGGGCTGGTGAAGACCACCGTGTCGGCGAGCAACGCCTGTATGGCCGCTTCGTCGCACTCCTCAACCGCCTTGCGGAACGGATGCATCCAAACCTCCAGTAGTCACTTGTTCGACTGTCCTCAGTGACACTAGAGAATGTTGGCGTGGACTTCGAGATGCGTTATGACCGGTGGAATCGCCGCCTGTTGACTGTCTTCGGCGCGGGGCCCAAGCGGACGGTCATTCGAGTGGCCGACGGCACGCTGTACGTCAAGTTCGGCCGTGTGTTCCGCATGATTATTCCGCTGCAAGACATCAAGACCGCGCGTCTCGGCGAGCGGCGGCGACGGTTGATCGTGTGGGCGATCGGGGTTCATCAAGCCGGAGACGGTTGGCTGATCAACGGATAAGGACAAGGCGTTGTCGAGCTCACATTCGACCGTCCGGTCAAACCGACGAAAGTACCGGGAGGCCCCTTGTTCGGCGGACCCGTCCGCTCCCTCTACCTCAGTCTCACCGAACCGGAACAATTCATCACGGGGCTGAAGCCTCGTAGCGGACGAGCTCCGGGTGGAATTTGGCCGCCATGCGGCGCATCCCGTCGCGCCAGTCGACTGACGGGCTGCCGACGAGCTCGCGCATCCGGGTGATGTCGGTGGGCACGCCGCGCAGCGCCTGCCCGCTTTCCTCGAAAACCGGCTCCCGCCCGATCAGCGAACCGAGGTAGGCGCACCACTCCTGAAGGCTGACCGTCTGGGCGCCGGCCCAGTTGACCGTGATCGCGGGTACCGATGCCGCGGCAAGCAACTTCGGGATCGTCGCGATGATGTCGTCCTGGTGGATCGGGTTGTACCGCGCGGGCCCGCCGAGCGGCACGGGGATCGGCATGCCGGCCAACATCATCTCCATGTGGAAGTACGGCCAACCGCCGTTGTCGCCATACGGGAGATTAAGCCGGGCGATGATCGTGGGCACGCCGAGCACCCGCGCCGTCGAGCGCGCGACGGCCTCAGCGGCGATCTTCGAGATGGAGTAGGTGGGGAACATCGATTTGTGGTTGTCACCGAGCGCGGCACGTTCAGTGCGGGGCTCGTCACCGGGCGGGTCGTAAACGGCCGTGGACGAGCAGTGCAAAAAGGCTGTCGCGCTGCGGCAGTGGGCCATCAGCAGCCCGACGGATTCGGCGTTGGCCGGTAGGTCGATATCCCAGTTGCCGCTCTTGGCCACCGCCAGGTTCAAGACGTAGTCGAAGTCGGTCGGCAGCGCGCTGAAGTCACCGGCGGCCAGGTTCACCGGCACGCAGCGCACCCCGGCCGTCTCGAGTGCTTGGCGCGCCGCATCGTTGGTGAAGCGGGCGATGCCCCAAACCTCGTTTTCGGCCGCCAGTGCCTGTGCGATCGGCGCCGCCAGCTGACCCGTCGGGCCGGTGATCAGAATCTTCGCGCCACCCATGCGCTGATGCTAGGTGACCCCGCTCAAGCCGGCGAATGCTTTACGTCGCCGCGTCGATCAACGCGGCTGCGGCAGCCCGGGCATGCACGAACGGGGTGATGTCGTTCAGCGATGTCGCCATCGCGGTGGCACCTTCGAACAGCACTGCCAACTGCCGGCCCAGCAGCTGAGGATCGCTGGCGCCGGCTTCACCGGCTATGGCGATGAGGCGGTCGGTGAAAGCGAGCTTGTGGCTGCGGACGATGTTGTCGACGCCGGGCAGCACCCCGGCGGATTCCACGGCCGCGTTGTGGAACGGGCAGCCGCGAAAGACTTTGGCAGGTTTGGCCTCGAAGATGGCGAGCAAGCGTTCCCGGGGTAGCAACTCAGAATCGTTCAGCCGCTTCTCGACCGGTGACCCGCCCCGCGCATCGAACGCCCGCAGATAATCGCCAACCAAATCGGTCTTGCTGGCGAAATGCTGGTAGAGGGTGCGCTTGGAGACGTTGGCTTCCTGGGCAACCAGTTCGACGCCGGTGG
>NZ_JBARMY010000079.1:0-2514 GCF_049802695.1 Mycobacterium sp. | reverse complement strand
GTGGTGCGCGCTGCACCGGCCCCAGCGGCGGCGGCCAACCAGGACCGCAGCAGCGGCAACCTCAACGCCTGCAGGCCGGAATCCGGGGCACGCTCGGCGAGGAAAGCGAACAGCGACCGCAGGTCGCCGAGGTATGCCCGGCGGGTGTGCGCTGAGCGGCCGCGCTGCAGCGCGAGGAATTCGTCGAACTCGTCGAGGATCGCCTGCACTTCGCCACCGTCGCAGACCTGCGCGACGCGGCTCAGTCGACGCGCCGCAGCGTTTCCGGGGTGAGATCTTTCAGAGACCGGTAGCCGTCGACGGCCATGATCAGGTCGGCTTCGGCCAGCAACGAGCGCAGCACGTGCACGATTCCGTCCACCCCGTCGAGGGCCAGACCGTAGGCGTAGGGGCGGCCGACGCCCACTGCGGTCGCACCCAGCGCCAAGGCCTTGACGATGTCGGAGCCGGTGCGGATGCCGGAATCGAACAACACCGGCAGCCCGTCGGCTGCCTCGACCACCCCCGGCAGGCACTCGATCGCCGGCAGGCCGCCGTTGGCCTGTCGCCCGCCGTGGTTGGAGCAGTAGATGCCGTCGACACCGCCGTCCTTGGCCCGGCGGGCATCGTCGGGGTGGCAAATCCCCTTCAGCAGCAGCGGCAGCTTGGTCAGCGAGCGCAGCCACGGCAGGTCGTCCCACGTCAACGGTGACCCGAAGATCTGCACCCAGCGCCGGACGACACCTTGCGGGTCCTCCTCCGGCGAGCGTGGCAGTCCGGCGCGGAACACCGGGTCGCTGGAGTAGTTGGCCAGGCAGTGCCCGCGCAACTGCGGGAAGTTCGCGGTGCTCAGATCGCGCGGCCGCCAACCGGGCACCCAGGTGTCGAGCGTGACGACGATGCCCTTGACGCCGGCCGCCTCCGCGCGCTGCACCAGACTCGCGGCCAACTCCCGGTCAGCCGGCGTGTAAAGCTGAAAAAAGCCCGGCGTATCGCCCAACTCGGCGACGACGTCTTCCAACGGGTCGGACGTCAGCGTCGACATCACCATCGGAACACCCGTGGCAGCCGCCGCACGGGCGGTGGCCAGATCGCCGTGGCCGTCCCGAGCGCAGATGCCGATGACACCGATCGGGGCCATGAAGACCGGCGCGGGCAGCGTCAGCCCGAACAGCTGCACCGACAGGTCGCGTTCGGCCGCGCCGACGAACATCCGCGGAATGAGGCCCCAGCGCTCGAAAGCGGTGCAGTTGGCCCGCTGGGTGCGCTCGTCGCCTGCGCCGCCGGCGACATACGACCACACCGAGGCCGGCATCGCGGCGGCGGCTTTGGCTTCCAAGTCGGCGAATGCGATGGGCAGCGACGGCACCACCCCGCCGAGCCCCTGCAGATAGATCTCGAATTGGTAGTCACCGTAGGCCATGCCGGCAAGGATGCCAGCCGGCGATCAGTCCGTCGGACCTGCCGCCTCGGCTTGGGCGAGTTCCTTCTTCCATTGCCGGAAGGTTTCTTCGGTGCGGCCGCGGCGCCAGTAACCGGATATGGACGCCCACTTGGCCTCCACGCCGCGCTCTTTGCGGATGTAGGGCCGAAGGTTGTGCATGACGGTTTGGGCTTCGCCGTGGATGAAGACCTGCAGCTGCCCACCGGGCCAGGGAGCGGCCTTGACCGCTTCGATCAGCGGAGCGTGGTCGCCGGCCCGCTCCTCGGGAACCAGGTCGGCGCGTCCGCCGCGATAGACCCCGTGCACCTGCACACCTTCCGGCGCGGGCAGGGCGATCTCGTCCTCGGGTCCGGCGATCTCGATGAACGCCATGCCGACCGCGTCGGCGGGCAGCGCCTCCAACGCAACGCTGATGGCCGGCAGCGCCGATTCGTCGCCCGCCAACAGGTGGCAGTCGGCAGACGGGTCGGAGGCGTAGGCGCCGCTCGGCCCCATCAGGTAAACCGGCTGGCCCAGTTCGGCTCTGCCGGCCCAGGTTCCGGCGGTTCCGTGCTCACCGTGTGTGACGACATCGATCGCAAGTTGGCGCGAGGCGGGGTCGGCGCGGCGCACAGTCAGCGTGCGCACCACCGGCCGGCGCTCGGCGGGCAGCTCGTTGAAGCTGTCCAAGGTCAACGGCTGCGCTAAGCCGGCCACGTCGACGTCATCGGCGACGAACACCACCTTGACGTAAGAGTCGGTGAATTCGCTGGGCTTGAACGTGTCGAAGCCGCTGCCGCCCAGCAGCACCCGGACCATGTGCCGCGTGAGTTCCTCGCGACCCACCACCTCGAAGGTGTGCACTGGTCGACCGGCCACATTTCCTCCTACAGGTGCCTGACGGCCCTATGGCTTGTCTGCTCGGACTCCCGCCGACTATACGAGGCTCACGAGGCACCTCCTCGTCGCCGGACGATGCGCCACTGGCCGTCGTGACGCTCCGTCAGACCCGCTACCTCTAACATCGCCAGCGGACCGAGCACCCGTGCCGGCGCGAGTGCGGCGGCGACGGCGATCTCGTCGACCGTGGCGACTCCCCGGCCGGGCAGCGC
>NZ_JBARMY010000078.1:0-3476 GCF_049802695.1 Mycobacterium sp. | reverse complement strand
TGGCCTCGGTTCGCCCGCCGCTAGGCGAGACGGTGCAACATCCCGGCAGCACAGGTCAATTCGCGCACCTTCCACCGACGCCGTGGCTGCACGTGAAGTACTGGATGGCGGATCGATCGGTTGGCCGCGGGCCGGCGGGTGCACACCCGTTGCTCGGGGTGCACGTGGAAATGCCGTCCGGCCGCGACCATGTTTGGCAGGCGGACATTGGAACCGAAGTGATTCCCTGGCTGGCCGATCACAAGGTGCATGGCCAGCCTGTGCTGCCTGCGGCCGCTTTCGCCGAGATCGCGCTGGCAGCCGGCAGCGAGGCTCTCGGCCGGCCGGTCCAATTCGTGCAGCTGAATCGGCTCGAAGTCGAGCAGATGCTTGCACTGGACGCCGGAACCCAACTGACAACGCAGCTGAGTCATAGCGCCGATGACAGCATTCGGGTCGAGATCCATTCGCGCTCAGCCGCCGGCACCTGGTGCCGTCATGCGGTCGCCCGCGTCGAGGTGGCGCAGCGCGATGTTCCGGCGCAACCGTCTGCCGGTGTGGCCGGTACGGCCCTGTCGCCGGCGGACTTCTACACCGCGCTGCGCCGCACCGGTGCGCAGCATGGGCAGGCGTTCGCCGCTTTGACCCGGATCGTGCGAACGCCCGGCGGTTCTTCGGACACCGAGATTGTGCTTCCCGACGAGGCTGCGCCGCATCGGAGTTATCGAATCCATCCCGTGATGCTCGACGCGGCGCTGCAAAGCCTGGCTGCTGCAATGCCGGTCGAATCGCTGACGGATTCGGCGGACGTCACCTATCTGCCGGTGTCGTTGGAGATGGTCCGGCTGTTCGGGGATGTCGGCCGGCGTGCCCGATGCCACGCTGAACTGATCAACGCCGACGACGCCGGCGCGCTGGGCCGGGTCACCCTCCTGGATCAGGCCGGCACGGTCACCGCGGAGATCACCGGCATCTACCTGCGACGCATACAACGCCGCACGGTGCCATTACCGTTGTCACAGAAGGTTTTCGACGCCGTCTGGGTGGAAGCGTCAACTCCGGTCGTGAGCGGCTCGGCGCCTGCTGGAAGCTGGCTGGTGCTGGCCGAGGACGCCGACGCGGCGGCAAGCGCACACGACTTCACCGCCCACTTCGGCTCGCCGACCCGGCGGATAATCAGCGATGATCTTTCCGACGAGTCCGCCGTGCTGGAGGCCTTCGCGAGAACCGCTGCCGACCCCGAGCTTCCGCCCGCAGGTGTGATCCTGTTCGTCGGCCGGCACCCGTTCGACGGCAGTGATTCCGATGGCACGCTCGCGCGCACGCGTGACCTGATCTGGGCGATTTCGGCTGCGGTGCGCGCGGTCGTCGGCGGCTGGCACGGAAAGTCCCCACGGTTGTGGCTGGTGACCCGTAACGGTCTCGCGGTGCAGGGACAGGAAGCCGGCGACCCGGCGATCGGCGCCCTGAAAGGTCTCATCCGGGTGCTTGCGTACGAGCACCCCGACCTGCACGCCACGTTGCTCGATCTGGACACAGCGGGCGATACGCTCGCGGCGTTGACTTCTGAACTGGCGTTGTCGGGTAACGATGACGTGGTGGCCTGGCGGGGGCAGCGCAGATACGTCGAACGGCTCTCGCGCGCCAACCTCGGCGCACCCATGAGTGACCCAATTGTGCGCCCGGACAGCGCCTATGTCATCACGGGCGGTCTCGGCGGCCTCGGAACGGTCATCGCTCGCTGGCTTGTCGACAACGGTGCCAGGCGCGTTGTCCTCAACGGTCGAAGTGATCCGTCCGGTGAGCAGCGCAACATTATCGCCGACCTGGCCGGTCAAGCTGAAGTCGTTGTCGTGCAAGGCGACATAGCCGCACCCGCGGTGGCCGACCGACTCGTGACGACCGCCGAAGCCACCGGACTGCCGTTGCGGGGGGTCATCCATGGGGCGGCGGTGATCGACGACCAGATTGTGACTGGGCTCAGCAGAGAAAGTCTGGAGCGGGTGTGGGCGCCGAAGGCGGTCGGCGCGCTACGGCTACACGAAGCCACGGCCAACCGGCAGCTCGACTGGTGGGTGGGGTTCTCATCGGTGGCGTCCCTGCTGGGCTCACCCGGCCAAGCCGCTTACGCGTGTGCGAACGCGTGGCTCGACGCCTTGATCGCCTGGCGACGGGCGTCGGGGCTGCCCGCCACCACGATCAACTGGGGCCAGTGGTCCGAAGTCGGCGTCGCCCGCTCGCTGGCTCTCAGCGTGCTTGACCCCATCACCCCCGCCGAAGGCATCGAGGCCCTCGAGGCCGTGCTCGCTGGAAACCAGACCCAGGTTGGCGTGGCACGACTGCGCCTCGACCGCGCAGCAGCCGCATTTCCCGAGATCCATCAACTCGGCTACTTCACAACCCTCGCCGGGGAATTGGACGCAGAAAGCGACGACGACTGGGCGGGCCCCGACGCGCTTCGGGATGTGGATCCACCCGAGGCCCACCGGATCATCACCGCGCGCCTGCGCGGACGCATTGCGGCCATCATGGGCTACTCCGACGCTGGTGCCATCGACGTTGACCAGCCGTTGACCGAACTCGGAATGGATTCGTTGATGGCCGTGCGAATCAGGAACACCGTTCGCGGGGACTTCGGTGCGGAGCCGCCGGTGGCACTCCTGTTGCAAGGTGCCTCACTTGCCGATCTCACGAGCGATCTCAACCGTCAACTCGGCCTCGCCGGGCAAGAGAGCACCGAACCCGCCAATGGAGTTCGCGATCGGGCCCAGCAACGTGCCGCGGCGCGCCAGCGAGCCGCAGGGCGGCGGAAGGTAGGACAACGAGCGTGATCAGCAGTTTCGAACCCTCATCGAACTCGCTGCCGCCCAACGCGATCGCGATCGTCGGCATGGCCGGCAGGTTCCCCGGCGCGGACTCGGTGTCAGCGTTCTGGGAAAACTTGCGGCGCGGTACGGAATCGATTGTCACCTTGTCCGAAGACGACCTACTCGCCGCCGGAATCAACGAGAAGGTCCTGGCGAATCACTCCTATGTCCGGCGCGCGGCGCTGATGGACGGCATCGACGAATTCGACGCCGACTTCTTCGGATTCACTCCGCAGGCCGCCCGAATGACGGATCCGCAACACCGGCTGTTCCTGCAGTCCGCGTGGCATGCGCTCGAAGATGCCGGCTACGACCCGGCGCAGCTCGAGGGGTCGGTGGGAGTTTTCGGAACCAGCTCAGCCAGCGGGTACCTACTCCACAACCTGATGTCGCACTACGATCCGCGGGTAATCATCGGGCAGGGCGCTACCTTCGAGATGGTTAACCTGTCGCTGCAGAACGACAAGGACCACCTGGCGACCCGGGTAGCGCATCAGTTCAACCTGCGTGGGCCGGCCCTGTCGGTGCAGACGGCATGCTCGTCGTCGCTGGTCGCGGTTCACCTGGCCTGCCAGAGCATTCTCAACGGTGAATCTGACATGGCCTTGGCCGGTGGCGCCTCGATCCGGA
>NZ_JBARMY010000077.1:0-6687 GCF_049802695.1 Mycobacterium sp. | reverse complement strand
GTGCTGCACAGCCGCGAACAGATTCTCCGGTTGCGCCGCGCGGGCCGCATCGTGGTGGTCGACGAGGCGTTCGCCGATTCGGTGCCCGGGGAGCGCGAGTCGGTGGCCGCTGACGCGCTGCCCGATGTGCTGGTGCTGCGCAGCTTGACGAAAACCTGGTCGCTGGCCGGGCTGCGAGTCGGCTACGCGTTGGGCGCGGCACCGCTATTGTCCCGGCTGACCGCACGGCGTGCGCACTGGCCGCTGGGTACCTTGCAGTTGGCCGCAATCGCGGCGTGTTGTGCAGCGGGGCCGGTCGCCGAAGCCGCCGCCGACACCCGGCGGTTGGCGGTGCTGCGGGCCGAGATGGCGGATGGGCTGCGCTCAACCGGTGTCGACGTCGTCGATGGGCCCGCGCCGTTCGTGTTGTTCCGCACACCGGGCGCCGAGGCCCTGCGAACGCACTTGCTGGCAAAGAAGCTTGCGGTGCGGCGCTGCGATACCTTCGTCGGCTTGGACGGAAGCTATCTGCGGGCCGCGGTCCGGCGGGAGTGGCCGCTGCTGGCCGAGGCGATCGCCGCGGCCGCGGTGAACGGAGCGGCCCGATGACTGTGCGGCTTGCCGATGTCATCGCCGTGCTCGAGGAGGCCTACCCACCGCACCTTGCCCAGCCGTGGGATTCGGTCGGGCTGGTCTGCGGGGACCCCGGCGACGTGCTGGACTCGGTGACGATCGCCGTCGACGCGACGCCCGCGGTGGTCGACGAGGTGCCCGACGGCGGCCTGCTACTGGCGCATCATCCCTTGCTGCTGCGCGGGGTCGACACCGTCGCGGCCAGCACGCCCAAAGGCGCACTGCTGCACCGGATGATCCGCACCGGGCGTTCACTGTTCACCGCGCACACCAACGCCGATACCGCGTCGCCGGGGGTGTCCGATGCGCTGGCGCAGGCGCTCGGCTTAACCGTCGACGCGGTGTTGCAGCCCAGCGAGGCCGCAGCGTCGTCCAATGTCGGGCTCGGCCGGATCTGCACCGTGGCGCACCCGCAGGTACTGCGCGACTTCGTCAGCCGAGTCGAGGCAGCGCTGCCCCGGACCTCCTGGGGCGTGCGCGCATCCGGTGACCCGGACATGCCGGTGTCGCGGGTGGCGGTGTGCGGCGGGGCGGGGGACTCGCTGCTCGACACTGTCGCCGCGGCCGGCGTGCAGGTTTATCTGACGGCGGACCTGCGCCACCACCCGGCCGACGAACATCGCCGGGCATCCGACGTAGCGCTGATCGACGTGGCGCACTGGGCCAGCGAGTTCCCCTGGTGCCGCCAGGCGGCCGAGGTAATCGGCGGTGCTTTCGGTGCGGCAATGCCTGTTCGGGTTTGCGGCCTGCGCACCGATCCCTGGAACATCGAGACCGGAGAGAGCATGACGAAAGCCAGCGATGAAAGCTGACGTGGCAGAACAACGCTCGCTGCTGGAATTGGCGGAGCTCGATGCCGAACTGGCGCGCATCGCACATCGCAGCAACCATCTGCCGCAACGGCAGGATTACGAGCGGATACGGGTCGACGAGGTCGCTGCGAATGACCGGCTGGCTACGTTGCAGATAGCGCTGGAGGACCTGGACGCCCAGGTGTTGCGCTTCGAATCCGAAGTCGACGCGGTACAACGCCGCGAGGAGCGGGACCGGGCGTTGCTGCAGTCGGTGCGCGACGCCAAGCAGCTCTCAGAGCTGCAGCACGAGTTGGAGACGCTACAGCGCCGCCGCAGCAGCCTGGAGGATTCGCTGCTCGAGGTGTTGGAAAGCCGGGAACAGGTGCTTGCGCAGCAGACCGCAGAAGCGGCGACGGTCGACGCCCTGCAGGCTGACCTGGCCGGCGCCCGGCAAGCCCTCGACTCCGCGCTCACCGAGATCGACGATGTCCGCCGGCAGCGTTCCGCTCGGCGCGACGAGTTGACCGCGTCGCTCAATCCTGAACTCGTCGCCCTCTACGAACGCCAGCGCGCCGGGGGAGGGCCGGGCGCTGGGCCGCTGCAGGGCCGTCGGTGCGGTGCCTGCCGGATCGAGATCGACCGCGGCGAGCTGGCCCGTATCTCCGCGGCCGCCAAGGACGACGTTCTGCGCTGTCCGGAATGCGGTGCGATCCTCCTGCGCGTCACGGATTTCACATGAAAGTCGTGATCGAGGCCGACGGCGGGTCGCGCGGCAACCCTGGACCGGCAGGCTACGGGTCGGTGGTGTGGAGCGCCGACCACCACACTGTGCTCGCGGAAAGCAAGCAGGCGATCGGCCGTGCCACCAACAACGTCGCCGAATACCGCGGGCTTATCGCCGGCCTCGACGAAGCCGTCAAGCTGGGCGCCACCGAGGTTGCGGTGTCGATGGATTCGAAATTGGTCGTGGAGCAGATGTCGGGCCGTTGGCGGGTCAAACATCCCGACCTCGCTGCGCTGCACGCGCAGGCCCGCGCGCTTGCCTCCCTATTCGACCGGGTCAGCTACGCCTGGATCCCGCGGGCGCAGAACTCGCACGCCGACCAATTGGCCAACGAGGCGATGGACGCCGCGGCCGAGATGCCGGCGGCCGGGCAGCCGGTCGCCGAGCCGGTCGACACGGCGCAGACCGAGCAGAATTCGTCACCGGGCTGGACCGGTGCCCGCGGTGCCCCCACCCGCCTGCTGCTGCTCCGGCATGGGCAGACCGAGCTGTCGGTGCAGCGCCGCTACTCCGGGCGGGGCAACCCGGCGCTGACCGATCTGGGGTGGCGGCAAGCGAATGCGGCGGCTAGATATCTGGCGCAGCGCGGGGGCATCAGCGCGGTGATCGCTTCGCCGCTACAGCGCGCCTACGACACCGCAACGACGGCCGCCAAGGCGCTGGGTCTGGACGTCAACGTCGACGAGGATTTGATCGAAACCGATTTCGGCGCCTGGGAAGGGCTGACGTTCACTGAGGCCGCTGACCAGGACCCGGAGTTACACCGGCAGTGGCTGCGCGACACGAGCACCACGCCGCCCGATGGAGAGAGCTTCGCTGCAGTGCACACCCGGGTGCTGCGGGCGCGGGACCGGATCATCGATGAACACAGCGGCACGACGGTGCTCGTGGTGTCGCACGTGACACCGATCAAGATGCTGCTGCGGGTCGCGCTGGACGCGGGAGCCGGCATCTTGTACCGGTTGCATCTGGACCTGGCGTCGTTGAGCATCGCCGAGTTCTACCCGGACGGGGCCTCCTCGGTGCGGCTGGTGAACCAGACCGCTTATCTCGACCGCTTGCCGACATAACAGCGCCGGAGTCCGCTACCTTTCTCACTCGTGACCGGTCCGCGCGAGATTGCTCCCTGGGTCCGCCGTGGTGGTCCGACGGTGCTGGCCGTCGCCTTGCTGGTCTACATCGGGTGCTACGTGCACTGGCCGTCGCTGGCCACCCAGGTCGACCTAGAGGTCTACCGCTTCGGTGCGATACGGATGCGCGACGGTCTCGACCTTTATTCCGTGGGGCTGACCGGCAACCCGCGCACGTTGCTCTTCATCTATCCGCCGTTCGCGGCGCTGTGTTTCGCGCCGCTGGCGTTCCTCACCGAGCCGACTGTGCAGGTGTTGTGGTTGTCGCTGGCGTGCGTGTTGATCGGCTATGCGATCTGGCGAATGCTGACCGCCATGCGACTCACGGCCGCAACCGGCTTGTGGAGTCTCGGCGCATTGTTGTTCGGCCTGGTGGCATGGCTTGAACCGTTTCGGCTCTCGCTGCAGCTCGGGCAGATCAACATCGTCATTCTCGCCGTCGTGCTGGCTGATCTATTAGGGCCCGCGCATAGCGGCGATCACAAGGGCGGCGGAGCCGGGCGCAGTGGGTCGCCGCCAAAGGGCCGCAGGTGGGCCGGCCTCGGGATCGGACTCGCCGCCGGGATCAAACTGACCCCGGCGCTGTTCATCTTGTACCTGGTTGCCATCGGGCGGCTGCGTGCCGCGGCGATGGCCGGCGGCACCTTCGCCGCCACGGTGCTGATCGGATTCGCGCTGTTACCAGCCGATTCCACGTTCTACTGGCTGCGCCGGGGCTTCCGGGACGTCAACCGGATCTCAGCTGACCAGCGGGGCAGTACCAGCGTCAGCGGCATCCTGCTGCGCCTGGGAGTCCCTTCGTCGGGAATCACGCTGGCCTCGGTTGCGCTGGCCGCCGTTGCGTTGGCAGTTGCGGCGATCGCCTGTCGACGCGGTCAGGCCGTGCTGGGCGTGGCCCTGGTCGGGATGGGTGGCGCCGTCGCGTCGCCGTTCAGTTGGGATCACCACTGGGTGTGGTTCGCGCCTCTGATTGTTCACCTCGGTTACCGGGCCTACGTGCTGCGCGGCACGTTCTCCGCGTGGGCGATGTGGCCGCTAAGTGTTCTGCTCGGCGGCTGGTTCACCTCGTTGGGTGCCCAGCGGGAATCGGGTGTGCTGTCGCTGCGGCCGGGCGGCGGCTGGGACGACGTCATCGCCGGCACGTACGTCTACGTGTTCGTCGCCGCGGTGCTGGGCACCGCCGCGTGGCTGTGGCGTACGCACCCAGCCGTGCCGCAGCCACCGGTCGGCGAGCAGTCCGAGCCGCTGCCGCAGGAAACCCCGGCTCAGGCCGCGTCGTGAAAGATCAACCCGAGCGCGTAGCGCCGGCCGGAGCGGACGACGGAAATGCCGTGCCGCACCGGTGCCGCCGACCAGCCGCGGGTTGACCGCACCGGTCGTTCCCGGGTGGTGAACAGATAGCCGTGACCCTGCGGCAACTGGGTTGCCGTACCCCGGGACTGGGCGCGCAAGCGCTGCTCGACCAGCAGAAACTCGCCGCCGCTGTAGTCGGTGCCCGGATCGCTCAAGTTGATTACCACCTGCAGCGGGAAAACCAAGTCGCCGTAGAGGTCTCGATGCAAGGCGTTCCAATCCCCGGCACCGTACTTCAGCAGCAGGGCGGTCGGCTTGGTCTGGCCGGCTGTGCGGCACGTTTCGAGCCATTCATCGAGGGTGTCCGGCCAGGGGGCGTCGCGGCCCAGCCTGGCCCACCAGCCCCGGGCGATCGGCAGCAGCCGCGGGTACAAAGCCTGCTTGAGCGCCTCGATCGGCTCCGGGTACGGCGCGTGCAGGTACCGGTACTGGCCGGATCCGTAGCGACGCGGCGCCATGTCAACAGTGGCCCGGAACAACCCGTCGTTGGAGTACAGTCCCCGCAGCCGCTTGGCTTCGGCCGGAGTCACCAGCTGCGGCAGCAATGCACCGCCGCAGTCGTCGACGGCCGTGGTGACCGCGTCCCAGTCGCCGGAGTCGACGCGCTTCTGCCACCGGCTCGGCGGCATCAGTACAGCGGGTGTCGATGCGCGGAAACGGCCATCCCCGCAGTATGCCAGCGGATGGCTCCGGCTTTTCTTCGATGAGCACTGCCCAAGCGAGTACGGTGTTCTTCGCGGACGAGTTGGCCGGGCGGCCGCGGCGTACGCCGGCCCGTCAGGTCCGGCGGCGCGTCGAGGAAAGTCCGGACTTCACAGAGCAGGGTGATTGCTAACAGCAATCCGAGGTGACTCGCGGGAAAGTGCCACAGAAAACAGACCGCCACCGTTCGCGGTGGTAAGGGTGAAACGGTGCGGTAAGAGCGCACCAGCATTCCGGGTGACCGGGATGGCTTGGTAAACCCCACCCGAAGCAAGGCCAAGAAGATCGCATCACGGTGCGATCGCGCAGGCGCCCGAGGGTTGCTCGCCCGAGCCTGCGGGTAGGCCGCTCGAGGCACCCGGTGACGGTGTGTCCAGATGGATGGTCGCCACTGTGCGTCTCCGGTCGCCGGAGGCGCGCGGAACAGGATCCGGCTTACAGGCCAACTCGCCCGCCCCAGCAGCTCAGGCCGGGCCTAGTGCGTTGCGTTGCGCACCGCTCTCTTCAGCTTGCGCAGCGCCGGTTCCACCTGCTGTTTGCTGTCCTCGGCCAGTTCGGTTTCCTGTTGGTACAGCACCCCGTAGGTGAAGGTGTAATCACCGGCCGCGTGCGCGGCTTCGGCCTGCTGAATCAAATGCTCCCGGCTGACCGCCGAGTCCTGGTGGTCACCGAGCACCGATTGAACCGTCTTGGCCAGTTCGGACACCTTGCTGTCGCCGACCGCCGCCGCGGTGTACCGAAGGCGCTTGGCCCGCTTGCGGATCTTGTGCAGCGCCTCGTCGTGATCCTCTTCGTCGGCGTGCGCTGCGGCCTCAGCGGCCTTGGCGGCTTTGCGCACCCGTTTGTAGGCGGCGGCGACGACCTCCTCGATCGGCGTTTGTTCGACTGCGGCCGGGGGCGGCTCGGCGACCAACGCTTCCAGGGCGTCCAGCAGCCGGAAGTAGCGCCGCGACCGCATCGCGGTGAGCGACCGCCGCAGACCGGTCTGATAGCGGCGCTCGGCACCCTTCACGAGACGCTCCCGCACCCGTCCGCCCACCAATTCGGGCGGCAACGCGTCCAGCGCGTGCCGGTAGCGCTCGGCAAGTACTTCGGCGTCCCGCGCGATCCCCAGAACCTGACCCAATTCCCGTAATTCGTCGAGAATCCAGGCGTCGTAGGAGGAACCGAGCTGCTCGGCGGCTTGCAGCAGGCTACGGATCTTGCGGGCCGACACCCGCATCTGGTGCACCGAGTCCGGGGCGTCAGCCCGCACGGCGCGATCCCACACCAGCAGCTGCTCGACCTGCTCGGCGACCGCGCGGTGCACCGG
>NZ_JBARMY010000076.1:0-2112 GCF_049802695.1 Mycobacterium sp. | reverse complement strand
AGAGCGCGGTCAGGCGGGCGCGGTCGACCGAACGACGCGAGCGGATGATGGCCGGCGAAGCGGACTACCTGCTGCCGCGCGACCAAGGCCCGGTACGCCGATTCGCGCGCGATGTGGTCGATGCGCGCCGCAACGCGCTCGGCCTGTTCATGCCGTCGACGCTGGCGCTGTTGTTCAGCATGTTCGCGGTGCCGCAACTGCAGTTTTACATGTCCCCGGCGATGCTGATCCTGATGGTCGTCATGACCATCGACGCGGTTCTGCTGGGCCGCAAAGTCGGCAACCTGGTCGACGAGAAGTTCCCCGGCAACACCGAAAGCCGTTGGAAACTTGGCCTTTACGCTGCTGGCCGGGCTTCGCAATTACGCCGCATGCGCGCTCCTCGCCCGCAGGTCAGCCGCGGCAGCCGTGTCACGTAGAAACCGCCAGGAAGTCAGCTGACCGGCCGTGCGGACACTGGCCCTCGGCGGAATCAAGTCGGGCAAGTCCCAGTGGGCTGAGGTGGCGATCGCCGAGGCGCTGGCCCCGCACCAATCGGTGCGTTACCTGGCCACCGGATCCACGCTGGGCGATGACGCGAGCTGGTCGCACCGGGTCGAGGAGCACCGCCGGCGCCGGCCGGCGCACTGGTCGACGATGGAGACCGCCGACGTCGCAACCCAATTGCGACGGTGCGCCGATATGCCGACATTGGTCGACGATGTCGGCGGCTGGTTGACCACCACTTTGGACCGCCGCGAGGCCTGGCGACACGGATCGGTGGCGGGTGACGTCGACGAGCTGGTGAGTGCAGTCGCCGCCTTTCGCGCACCGCTGGTGCTGGTCAGCCCGGAGGTGGGGCTGACGCTGGTGCCGGTCACCGAGGCCGGCCGCCGATTCGCCGACGAACTGGGCTTGCTGAACCAGAAACTGGCCGGGCTGTGCCAGCGGGTGGTGCTGATCGTGGCCGGGCAGCCGGTGTCGATCAAGCCGGGCAACCGCTAATGGCCTACGCCCCGGTGCCGTCACCTGACGCCGACGCCGCGGCTGCGGCGCGCGCCCGGCAGGACACCCTGACCAAGCCGACCGGCGCGCTGGGCCGGCTCGAGGACCTGTCGGTGTGGATCGCCGCTTGTCAAGGATGTTGTCCACCAAAGCCGTTCAGCCGCGCACGGGTGGTGGTGTTCGCCGGTGACCACGGTGTGACTAGATGCGCCGTGTCGGCCTACCCGCCGGAGGTCACCGCCCAGATGGTCGGCAACATCGACGCCGGCGGCGCTGCGATCAACGCGCTCGCCGGCGTCGCCGGCGCAACGGTACGGGTTGCCGACCTGGCCGTGGACGCCGATCCGCCGTCGACTCAGGTCGGCGCGCACAAGGTGCGGCGCGGCAGCGGCGACATCACGGTCGAGGACGCGCTGTCGAATGCGGAAGTCGACGCCGCGATCAAAGCCGGTCAGCAGATCGCCGACGAGGAAGTCGACGCCGGTGCCGACATCCTCATCGCCGGTGACATGGGCATCGGAAACAGCACGCCGGCAACAGTGTTGGTGGCGGCGTTGACCGACAACGAGCCGGTGGCGGCGGTCGGCTACGGAACCGGGGTCGACGACGCCGGGTGGGCGCGGAAAACGGCTGCGGTGCGCGACGCACTGTACCGGGTCAGCGGCTCGCGATCCGATCCGGTGGCGTTGCTGCGCGCTTGCGGTGGAGCGGATTTGGCGGCGATGGCAGGGTTCTGCGCGCAGGCCGCTGTGCGCCGTACCCCGCTGTTGCTCGACGGCCTGGCGGTGACGGCTGCCGCGTTGGTCGCTGAGCAGTTGGCGCCCGGCGCACGCCAGTGGTGGCAGGCCGGTCACCGCTCCCCCGAACCGGCGCACGGGTTGGCGTTGGCGCGCCTGGAACTCGAGCCGATTCTGGACCTGCGCATGCGGCTCGGTGAAGGCACCGGGGCCGCAGTGGCCCTACCGGTGTTGCGCGCGGCCGTCGCCGCACTGTCGGAGATGGCCACGTTCTCCGCAGCCGGTGTGGCGACCCGGCCCGGTGCTGACGAATCCGCATGATCCGCTCGCTGGCATCGGCATTCGCGTTCGGCACGGTGCTGCCCGGTGTCGGCGCGAGTCGGCCGCTGAG
>NZ_JBARMY010000075.1:0-5967 GCF_049802695.1 Mycobacterium sp. | reverse complement strand
GCTATCAGCTGATCTGCCCGGCCCTGGATGAGGGGTTGTCGAGCAAGCAGCGCGGCAAGCTGGTGCGCGAGATCGCCGCGGCCACCCATACCGATCTGTCTGGTAATCAAGACCGGCCGTCCGGTGGAGCATGTGCGACCGAGATCGGTGTCGGCAACTGGGTCGCATGTGTTGAGAACCCTCCACTCGGCCCTCGGTATGATAGGCCGGTCGACTTTCAAGGCCGACTCAGTCAGACGGCACAAGCCGCTTGATCTTGTGTTCACCAAACGGGTTCACGCGCAGGACGTACGCCGTTCGCCCGGAACAAAAGTCGTCGGCAATCCGCAGGCTCGGGTAGATTCCGGGTACCGACACGAGAGGCGCTCCATGGCAACGGCCACAACCGAGCCGGTACGGCTACCACCCGGGCCGCGGGGCCCGAAGAGCGTTCAAGGCATTGCGTTGGGGATCGCCCAGCATGCAATGATTGCCGCTCTGGGCCGGCGGTACGGCAGCGCGTTCACCATCGATTTGCCAGTCTTCGGTCAAACGGTGGTGATCAGCGACCCAGTCGTGGTCAAGGATATGTTCAGCACCAGCAGAAATCTGTTCGGGCGGCCGAAGCACAATCTCGGTGAGATTATGGGCCCTGGATCGCTGTTCAATCTTGAGGGTGATGAACTCATCGCCCGCCGCAAGTTGATACTCCCCCCGTTTCATGGCAGTCGCATGCGAAGCTATGACCACGTGATTGAAAAAGAGGTGATACGCGAAACTGCGAACTGGCCGCAGAACCGCGAATTCAAGACGCTCGAGTCGATGGAACGCATCACCCTCAACGCGATCCTACGAGCCGTATTCGGCGCCAGTGGTTCGGCCCTGGACGAACTCCGCAAGTTGATACCGCCCGCAGTCGAAATAGGCTCCCGCGTCGCCCTGCTGCCGGCGATAGCGCGCCGTGACCTCGGCAGGTGGAGTCCAGCGGGACGGTATCTGCGTTACCGGCGGCCGGTCGACGCCATCATGGACTCACTCATCGCCGATGTGCGGGCTGACCCGGCCATCAAAGAGCGCGGCGACGTGCTCGCGCTGCTGGTGCAGGCCCGCGACGAAAACGGTGAGCCGATGCCCGATCGGCACATCGCCAACGAGTTGCTGACGCTGCTGGTCGCCGGATACGAGACAACCGCCACACAGTTGTGCTGGGCAGTGGAGCGGTTGCGCCGGCATCCGCGGCTGCTGGCACGCCTGACTGACGAAGTCGACGCCGGCGGATCTGAATTGCGGCAGGCGACGATTTGGGAAGTGCAGCGCACCCGGCCGGTTCTCACCGGCGCATTGCGCCAGACGAAGACGCGAATCCAGCTGGGAGATTGGATCATTCCCGAGAACACCATGGTATGGGCAAGTATCCATTTGGCCCATAATTCAGAGCAGAGCTTTCCGGACGCGGCGTCGTTCAATCCGGACCGATTCATCGGCGCCGTGCCGAACCCGTTCGCATGGATTCCATTCGGCGGCGGAATGCACCGCTGTGTCGGCGCGGCGTTCGCCAACATGGAGATGGACGTTACCCTGCGCACACTGCTGCGCGAATTTCATTTCGCGCCAACCGATCAGCCGGGTGAACGGCGGCACAACCGCGGGGTAACGATCGCGCCGGGACGGGGCGGAAGAGCGGTGGTTTACCGGCGAACGGCCGGCGCGCCAAGTGATGCTCACTCTATATCGGTGGCCGACCACGGCAGCCGGCGTTTGGAGAGTCGTAGCAGGCAGCGGTCGGTGTAGGTCTTACCTCAATGGCATCCAGCGCTTCAGGAAAGGTCGCATTTGTTACCGGCGGGGCATCCGGCATCGGGGCCGCGCTGGCGACCAAGCTGGTCGACACGGGCGCCGAGGTCTGGATCGCCGATCGCCAGCTCGGGCCGGCGGAGGAGCTGGCACAACGCCTGAACAGAGTTGGCGGAGAGGCGCACGCGATCGAGCTGGACGTGCGCAGCTACCCATCGTTCGAGCGTGCCGTTGCCGAGGCACTGCAGCAATCCGGGCGGATCGACTACCTGTTCAACAATGCCGGCATTGGGGTCGGCGGTGAGGTCGACTCCTACACGCTCGATGACTGGAACGACGTCTTCGACGTAAATCTGCGCGGTGTGGTCCACGGCATCCAAGCGGTCTACCCGATCATGATCAAGCAGCACTCCGGCCACATCGTGAACACAGCTTCGATGGCCGGTCTTATCACCACGGTGAGTCAGGCCAGCTATGCCGCCACCAAACACGCCATAGTCGCACTCTCCAAGACGTTGCGGCTGGAGGCCGAGCGCCACGGCGTGCAGGTCTCGGTGCTTTGTCCGGGGGTGATCCGGACCCCGATCATCACCGGCGGCGTGTACGGACGCAACGACAGCGTCAGCGACGAGGAACTCATCAAGTCGGCTGACACATTGCGGCCCATGGCGCCCGAAAGGTTCGCCGAGCGTGCCCTTCATGCGGTGTTGCGTGGAGACGCCATCATTGTGGTGCCAACCTGGTGGAAGGCATTGTGGTATCTGGAGCGCCTTTCCCCCGCGCTATCGATGCGAGCGGTCAAAATGACGATGCTCAAGCGCCTACGTGCAGCGCAGTCCATCACCACCTGATCTCACAGACAACGGCGGCTCAACCGCGGCCGCTCTGCTGATGTCGCGCTACGCCTTCTGCGCCACCGCCAGGATGTAGTCCACATGCCATTCGTGGATCCAGAAATTGTCCGGCCTGACCGTCCACCGGAGAACCGGATTCACATACTTCCGTTCCGGCGCGAACAGGCTCTTCGACAGGAACCTGGCCAGCGGCCGGAAGATGTCGTCGGCGATTGATCGCGTTTCGGCATCGGCAAAACCCGCATCGAGTAACAGGTCTCGATAGGCCACAACGTTCGCCGCTTTACGGACAGCTTTCGGTGGCGCCCCCTGCCAGCCGAGCCGGGCAACCTTTTTCCGATGCCGCCAATTGAGGAATGTTTGCTTGGGAACGATGTCGGCCGTCACCAAGCGGCCACCCGGCTTTAGCACCCGCAGCGCTTCGGAGAAGAAGTCGACGCGCGACGGGAAGTGAAAAGCCGATTCCAGTGCGACAACCTTGGTGCACGATTCGTCTTCTAGCGGCAGATCGGTGGCGGACGCTTTGATGTACTCGATCTTGTCGGTTAATCCGGCTTCTTCCGCCCGTTGCGTGGAGATGGCGATTTGTCGGGGGGCCACATTCACTCCGGTGATATGTTTCACCCCGAACTCTTTGGCCCACAGAATATCCTGGTCGCCGTAGCCAGTCCCACAGTCCACTACAACGTCCGAAGCGCTGAAGTCGGCGCTCCGCGCCACGAGACGGGCCAGGTCGCGGCTCGCCTCATCCAGGGTTCCGGGATTGTTCTTCCAGTACCCGAAGTTGATGAACATCGACTCTTCGCCGAACAGGTTCTGGGTGCCGATGATGTCGTAAATCTGACCTGTCTTTGAACCGTCGGAACGCGATACCATGACCCGCGCCGCCCGCCGGCACTCGTCCGTCCAGCGACGCAGCCGAACACTGGTGGTTTCATCGTCTACACGACGCGGAACTGTGACCACAAACGCTCCCTGTGCTATCTGTTGACTATTGCCGTCGGCAACTCGGATTGAGCGGCTGCCACTGTAACAACTGACGATCGGCCTATCACCGCGGAGATCGATTTGACCGAAATTCGCCGTGAGTTGGTGTCAGGCATGCTCGGTGATCCACGTCGTCGTGAAGCGCTGGAACGCCGGGATGTTCTCAGCCAACTCGGCTCCGATTGAGTTCTCGAATTTGCTACCCACCAAGGGGATTTTGACCTCCACCGTCGCGGCAAACCGCAGTTGCGAGCCCTTGCCCATGGGGATGAGCCACGCTTCTGCACGGCCTGATCCCAGCCCTGCCGGAGCCGAGATACTGACCTGCCCACATACGCGGCCATCACCCACCGGTCGCCAACTCTCGGTGTGCAAGATTTTCAGGTCACCCGGAACGACTTTGGCAACCACCCCGGGTAACAGCTGGCGGCCCAGGTGCTGGGTGAGGCTCACCGTCGCCGTGCCATCGGCGTCGACTACCAGCGAATCCAGCGTGCTGCAGTCCCCGAAGGCCACCAACCGGGCCAGCCAATAATGCTTGTCACTGAACGCCGCATGAACCTGTTCGACGCTAGCGGGCGAATCGGTCAAGATCTCGAACGAACGCGGCATGGCAACCCAGACTCCCTATGAGTGACGCTCATCGCGGCTGCGACGTCTGGTCGAGCGATCTGGCCGGCCTCTCTCCGAACAACCGATCCGCGAGGGCCGATGCGAACTTTCGGGTCTCTTCCAGCTGCTCCGGCTGGACATTGGTCGTCGGGATACGCACGCCCAGGTAGCGGTCTCGGTATTCCCCTGTCCCCAGGTAACTGGTCAGCGACAGCATTGAGCGAAGCTGGTCGCCGGGATATGCGAAATGGATTCCGTCGACGTACCGGCCACCTTGCTTCTCTCCCAGCTTGCGCACCGCCGTCAAGTTCTCCCGCCAATAGCGGCGGCAAACAACAAACACTGCGAACGGCTTGCCGGTCAGGAGTTTTCGTGCTTCGTTCGACTTGAGGAACGAGCGCATTGGCATGCTGGCGGTGCGCCACCAGGTCGGCGAGCCGATGCAGACCAGGTCGTAGTCCCCGTCTCGCACCGCATCCGGGATGCGGATCTCCCCGCTGGCACGGCGTGCTTGAGCCGGAAGCACGCTGAGCATGTCAGGCCACACACGTCGCATCGGGAAGCGAGAGAATCGGTCGGCAAATCGTGGGTCAGTGAACTTTATCTCGGCGTTCTGGACATCACACCCTCGGTTGCGGAACACTTCTGCCGCAGTCTCGAGGACTTTGAGTGCCTGCCCCGTGTAGCTGTAGTAGAGCAGCAAGACCCGTGGCCGCCGGTCGCTCCGCTGCTCGCCGGCCACATCCGTCATTGCTGCACCTCCCCCTGTCTTGCGTTCCGCGTTTTACGGCCGGGGGGAAGCTTATCCTCTCCTCGCGACCCCGCGACCCACAGCGGCGACCTGTCTGGCCGAACCCAGCGGGCGTAGGACAATCGGCATGCCGTCAACCGGGATCGGCATCCCGCCATAATCCCAACGTGCCTGGTAGCCGGGCCGGGCCAGCTCCAACCGGTAGCGGCGCAACAGCCGGTGCATGATTGTCTTGACCTCCAATTGCGCGAACACCAATCCGATGCACTTGTGCGCCCCGCCGCCGAACGGGATAAACGCGTAGCGGTGCTTCTTGTGCTCGGCTCGCGGTTCGGCGAAGCGCTCGGGGTCGAACTTGGCCGGCTCCGTCCACAGTTCGGGCATCCGGTGGTTCATCGACGGCCAGACCAACATGAGGGTGCCCGCCGGCACGTAGTAGCCCAGCACGTCGGTGTCGCGCACGGCCTGCCGCAAGACGAACGGTAGCGGGGTCACCATCCGCAGCGATTCGTTCATCACCAAGTCCAACGTCTCCAGCTTCTCCAGCGACTCGATGTCCAGCGGGCCATCACCAAGCTGGGCCGACTCGTCGCGGCAGCGTTCTTGCCATTCCGGGTGCGCGGCCAGGTTGTAGGCCATCGTCGTGATCGCCGTCGTCGAGGTGTCGTGCGCGGCCATCAGCAAAAAGATTATGTGGTTGACGATGTCTTCGTCGGTGAAACTGTTGCCGTCCTCGTCCTCGCTGTGGCACAGCACCGTCAGCATGTCGGTGCCCCGGCCGTTGCGACGCTCCTTGACCCGCTCGGTGAAGTACTCCTCGAGAACCTTGCGGCCGCGCAGGCCGCGCCACCACTTCAACGGCGGGACGGGGTAGCGGATGAACGCGGCGCCGCCCCGGGTGGTGCTCGTGAAAGCATTATTGACCTTGGTGACCAGGTCATGATCGGTGCCGGGCTCATGACCCATGAACACCATCGACGCCACGTCGAG
>NZ_JBARMY010000074.1:0-2098 GCF_049802695.1 Mycobacterium sp. | reverse complement strand
GTGAAGGAGCCGAGACGGTGCAATTCGACGTGACCATCGAAATCCCGAAGGGGCAGCGAAACAAGTACGAGGTCGACCACGAGACCGGCCGCATCAGGTTGGACCGCTACCTCTACACCTCGATGGTTTACCCCACCGACTACGGCTTCATTGACGACACGCTGGGTGAGGACGGCGACCCGCTGGACGCTCTGGTGCTGCTGCCCGAGCCGCTGTACCCCGGTGTCGTGGTTGAGGCGCGACCCGTCGGGATGTTTCAGATGACCGACGAAGCCGGCGGCGACGCGAAAGTGTTGTGCGTCCCGGCCAAGGATGCCCGGTGGGACCACGTCACCGACATCGGCGACGTTCCGGCCCTCGAACTGGAGCAGATCAAACACTTTTTCTCGCAGTACAAAGCGCTGGAGCCGGGCAAGTTCGTGAAGGCCGCCGGGTGGGTGGGCCGGACCGAGGCCGAAGCCGAAGTGCAGCGCTCGCTGGAGCGGTTCAAGACCGGTGGCCACTGACCGCTCAAGCCACCGCGCGCAGCGCCCCCGGCGTCAGGTCCTTCAGCGAGGGGTAGCCGTCGACGGCCATGATCAGGTCGGCTTCGGCCAGAAGTGAGAGCAGGACGTGCACTATGCCCTCGACACCGCCGAGCGCTAAACCGTAGGCGTAGGGGCGGCCGATTCCGACGGCGGTCGCTCCCATGGCGAGTGCTTTGATCACGTCGGCGCCGCTGCGGACGCCCGAGTCGAACAGCACCGGCAGCCCGTCGGCGGCCTCGAGCACTCCGGGTAGGCAGTCCAGCGTCGGCAGACCGCCGTTGGCTTGCCGGCCGCCGTGGTTGGAGCAGTAGATGGCGTCGACGCCGAGGTCTTTGGCGCGGCGGACATCGTCGGGGTGACAGATGCCCTTGACCATCAGCGGCAGGCTGGTTTCGGCCCGCAGCCATTCCAGGTCGTCCCATCGGAACGGACCACCGAAAATGGGCAGTTTCCGCACCGCCGCCTCGGTGGGGTCTTCGCCCGGTTGCAGCTTGGCGAGGAAAACCGGGTCAGAGGTGTAATTGCTCAGGCATCCGCTCGGCACCTGCGGATAGTTACCGCCGCTCAGGTCGCGAGGTCGCCAGCCGGTGACCCAGGTATCGAGCGTGACCGCGATGCCCTTCACTCCGGTCGCTTCGGCGCGGTGCACGAGGCTGGCGGCCATCTCGCGGTCCGGCGGCGTGTACAGCTGAAAGAAGCCGGGGGTTGCGCCGAGCTGCGGGACGACCTCCTCCATCGGATCGGCGGTGAGTGTGCCGACGAAGAACGGCACGCCGGTGCGCGCGGACGCCCGTGCGGCAGCCAGGTCTCCGTGACCGTCCTGGGCGCACACCCCGATGACGCCGATCGGCGCCATGAATATCGGGCACGACAACGTGACCCCGAACAGCTCGACCGACAGGTCGCGTTCGGCGGGCGCGATGCCCATTCGCGGGTACAGGCCCCAGCGTTTGAAGGCCTGGCAGTTGGCCTGTTGAGTGTGCTCGTCACCGGCGCCGCCGGCGACATAGCCCAACACTTTCGGCGGCATCGCCGCAGCCGCCTTCGCCTGAAGGTCGGCGAAGTTGATCGGATACGGCGGCTGGCGGCCGGCCTGCCCCTGCCGATAGAGCTCGTTTTGATAGTCGGCGAACGCCATCGCCCGCGCATACCCTGCGGTCGGTTCGCCCAACCGCTGCGGAGCTGGTTGGGGGCCACCATTTCCCGTCTCCGTGGGCAGGGTATTAACCGACGGCGAGTCAACGACAGCGAAGGAGACCAGTGGCAAAGCACGGGATATCGGTCGGCATGGCGGTCGCGGCCGTGACGGTGGCGAGTCTTGTCGGCTGTTCGCAGAACAAATCGGCCCCCGGTTCGTCGCCGGCCGGTTCAGCGCCAGCCGGCCCGCCGAAAGTCATCGTCGACGGCCAGAACCAGAATGTCACCGGTCAAGTGAGCTGCAATCAGATGAGCGGCAACCTGAGCATCGGTATTGGTGATCCGACCAACGGCGTCGGCGCGGTGGTCACCAATGCTGATCCGCCAGCGGTCCAATCGGTCGGGCTGGGCAGTGTCAACGGCGTGACGCTGGG
>NZ_JBARMY010000073.1:0-2007 GCF_049802695.1 Mycobacterium sp. | reverse complement strand
TCGGCATCCTCCACGGCTGCCTACGCCACCGAACTCACTACAACGAACACCAAGCCTGGGCACACCGTCAAACCGGCCCCGAAATCCAAGCCGCTTGACAACCTACGCACCTGGGATGTCTAGCTGGACTTCTCCAACTTCACGAGCAGCTCGTGAGCGCGCTTGGCCCGTTCTGAGTCTTGCGATTGCACCTCTTCGAAGAACGACACCACATCGTCGGCCCCGGCGTTCTTCGCATCACGGACATACTGCCCGTAGTCGTGGCCGGCTTTGAGCGAGTGGTACTGCACTGAGATGAGGTCGAACTCGACGTCGCCGAATCCGGTTTCCCCGGTCGCCATAATGATTCCCTTTGATAGATGCGTCACGGACTCCTCACGCCTACCCGCCCTGGAAGCCCCTAAACCCGCGCCGCTGCTCAGCCGTATGGCCGCCCGTGACTCCGCGCAATCACCGCAGGGACAACTTGTTTCGAGCGGTGTCCCGCTGGCAAAGTGTCGGGCATGGCTGTCACTGAGTCGCGCGAAGTCGTCATTGAAGCAACCCCCGACGAGATCATGAACGTGTTGTTCGACATCGAGTCGTTGCCCGAGTGGTCGTCGGCTCACCAAACGGTCGAAGTTCTCGCCCGCGACGATGAGGGCCACCCGAGCAAGTCACGGCAGGTGGTCAAACTCGTCGGTGTCAGCGATGAACAAGAGTTGGCCTACAGCGTGCACAACGACGGCGTCAGTTGGACGTTGCTCAGCTCAAAACAGCAGCGCGCGCAGGAGGGCCGTTACACCTTGACGTCCGAGGGTGACAATACCCGCGTCCGGCTTGATCTGACCGTCGACCTCGTCGCGCCACTGCCCGGCTTCTTGGTCAAGAGGGGTGCGAAAGGTCTGATGGACACCGCAACCGAAGGCCTTCGCAAGCGGGTACTCGAGGTCAAGAAGAGCGGCTAAGCCACGTCTGAGCCTGAAGGTTCATTCGCCCGGCGGCGACCAGTGCACCACTTTCATCGCGGTCATCTCGTCGAGCAATTCGGGGCCGAACCCGAATCCGGTGCCGCTGGCTCGCCGGGGTTCTGACGCGCCGCCCGGGGCACCGCCGAATACCGAGTTAATCTTGACGGTCCCTACTGGCAGCGTCCGCCAGGCTGCTTGCGCGTGCGCCATGTCGGCCGTCAACACGGTGGCGGCCAGTCCGTAGCGATCGTCGGCGGCCTCGGACAGCGCAGCCGGAAAGTCGCGGACGACCCGTACCGGCGCGATCGGCCCGAAAGTCTCCTCCTGGAACACCAGCATCTGCGGGTTGCAGTCGGTCAGCACGGTCGGCGGATAAAACGAACCCGGACCCGGCTGCGGCTCACCGCCGATGCGGACTCGGGCTCCCTTCGTCACCGCATCGGCGACGTGTCGATGCACCTGGTCGCGCTGGCGCTCGTCGACCAGTGGGCCGATCCGGCCGGCCCACGCGCCGGCCTCGGCCACCAGCGACTCCACGAACGCGGCGGCGGCGGACTCGACGACGTAGATGCGCTCAACCGAAACGCATATCTGTCCCGCGTTGGCGAACGCACCGAGCGCGGCCTGTCCGGCGGCCCAGCGCGGCTTTACCCCGGCATCGACGATCAGCGCGTCGTTCCCGCCGTTTTCCAGCAGCGCCTTCGCGCCGCGTTCGGCGCACGCGCGGGCGATCTCGCGCCCGGTGGCGCTGCTGCCGACGTGAGCGACAACGTCGACTTCCTGGGCCGCGGCCAGCCGGGCGCCGACGGACGCATCGCCATCGACGATCTGCAGCACCCCGGCGGGTAGGTGTCCGGCCACCAGTTCGGCGAATCGTCGGCCGGTGCGCGGACAGCGTTCGCTGGGCTTGTGAACCACGGTGTTTCCGGTGACCAGCGCGGCGCCCAGAAGTCCGGCCGCCACGGCGACCGGATCATTCCACGGCGTTAGCACCGCCACCACGCCGCGCGGCTCGGCAATCATCAAATCTGTTGCGTCTGAGTTACCTTGCAGACTG
>NZ_JBARMY010000072.1:0-1830 GCF_049802695.1 Mycobacterium sp. | reverse complement strand
TCGGCATCCTCCACGGCTGCCTACGCCACCGAACTCACTACAACGAACACCAAGCCTGGGCACACCGTCAAACCGGCCCCGAAATCCAAGCCGCTTGACAACCTACGCACCTGGGATGTCTAGCTGGCACGCGAGACCGAGATTCTGTCAACAGGTTTCGCGGCCAACATGTGTGCCCCTAGCAATCCAGCCAGCAGCACCCAAGCGTGATCTCAGTAGCCAAGGGGCGACCGCGTTCTCGACCGACTTCTCGCTGATCGACGCGAAGCGACGCTCGGCGCTGACTTCGACGCGACCGCTACCGACTTCGTTGCGATGTTCGATCCTGGCATTCTGACCGCCTTTTGATGTGATGCCTCGCCTCCTTTGACAAGCTGCTGCATTCTGATGGCTGGTCGGCTAGTGTTGCCACCCCGATGTCGTCCAGGGCTACCGCCCGTCACCAGTTCAGGCTCGGTGAGAGGAACGCTTTGACTGTAAAGCTCTGCCTGGCTCAGGAGCCTGAGGCCGACGAACTGCTGTCGGAGAACCCGCTGGCATTGCTGATCGGGATGGTATTAGATCAGCAGATTCCGCTCGAAGCGGCGTTCGCCGGCCCGAAGAAGATCGCTGACCGGATGGGCGGCCTTGATGTCCAGCAAATCGCGGACTACAACCCGGACAAGTTCGCCGCGTTGTGTTCGGAGCGACCGGCGATTCACCGATTTCCTGGTTCGATGGCCAAGCGGATCCAGACGCTCGCCCAGCTCATCGTCGACCGCTACGACGGTGACGCGGCGGCGTTGTGGACGGCCGGGGAGCCGGACGGGGCCGAGTTACTGCGTCGGCTCAAAGGGTTGCCCGGGTTCGGTGACCAGAAGGCGAAGATTTTCCTGGCGCTGCTGGGCAAGCAGTACGGTGTGACGCCGACGGGCTGGCGGGCCGCTGCCGGGGAGTTCGGCAAGGCCGGCACCCACTTGTCGGTGGCCGACATTGTCGACGCCAGTTCGCTGGACGAGGTGCGGTCTTACAAGAAGCAGATGAAAGCCGCCAAGGCGGCGGCCGGCAAGTGAATTCAGAAGTGAATCGGAAGGCGGCGACATGAAGACGCACATCACGTGTCCGTGCGGCGAGGCCATCGCGGGCAAAGACGAGGATGAGCTGGTCGAACTGACCCAGGCGCACCTCGCCGACGTTCACCCCGGCCTGGAATACGACCGCGACTCCATTCTCTTCATGGCCTACTAAGGCCTATCCGCCGTCGCGCACACCACGATGCGTGCGCGACGGCGGATAGGTGCTCAGAGCGTCAGGGCACAACCGTCGAGCCGATGGTGGGCATGAACTGGCACTGCCTATCCCTGGTGGTGACCTGCCCGAAGATCGTCGACATGATGCTGCCTGAGCCGGTGTCGGCGATCGCGGTCAAGGTCGTCGGCCCGTCGGGGTTGATGTCGGGCCGCGGTTTGAGGGTGGCGCTGCCCGACTTACCGGTGGTCAGGTTGACCCACGTGACATTCAGCGGCAGCTTCTGCACGTCCCCCGGTCCGGACGTGCCGACCGCGGTGAACACATAAGCGGTCTGCCCTTGGCCGGGGCCGGGGGTGGGGATCTTCGCCGGACCGGCCACCGACAACGCCGGCGCGATCGAGTTGCCGCCGTCGGGCAGGCAGGCCTGGCCGATCGACGGGTACATGAAGTCCTGCGTGGGCGGGGAGTCCGGAGCGAAACCGGGTGTGGCCGCAGCAGGCGCCGGAGCTCCGCCCGCAGGTGCCGTGGGGGCGGCGGCCGGCAAGTGAATTCAGAAGTGAATCGGAAGGCGGCGACATGAAGACGCACATCACGTGTCCG
>NZ_JBARMY010000071.1:0-5713 GCF_049802695.1 Mycobacterium sp. | reverse complement strand
GGGCGGACCCGGCAGCAGCCGCCGAGGATGCGCGCTCCGGCCGCGACCCACTGCCCGGCCAGCGCGGCGGAGAACCGCGAAGGACCCAGCCAGGCGTGGCGCTTGTCGTCCCAGCGCTCACCGCTGTTCGGGTAAACGATCACCGGCTTGCCCGTCTTCGCTGCCATCTCGATAGCCGGCAGCACGTCGTCGGGCGCACAGCAGTTGACGCCGACGGCGACGATCTCCGGTATCCCCTCGGCCAGGGCGAACGCCTCGACAAGGGGTTGACCGGCGCGAGTGCGCTCGCCGTCGACGGTGTAACTCAGCCACGCCGGCACCTTGAGGCGCCGGACCAGATTCAGCAGCGCTTCAGCTTCGTCGATGTCGGGCACGGTCTCCAGGGCCAGCACGTCAGCTCCCGCCTCGGCCAGCAGCTGCAGGCGGGGCTCGTGCCAGCTCTCCAACTGCTGCACGCTCAGCCCGTAACGCCCGCGGTATTCCGAGCCGTCGGCGAGCGCGGCACCGTACGGTCCGACCGACGCGGCCACCCATCGGCCGGGACCGGCCTCGTCGCGCGCGGTGACCGCCAGTTCGACGCTGCGGCGCAGCAGTCTGGCGGTGTCGTCCCGGCCCAGCCCGAAGGCGCTGAATCCTTCGAACGAAGCCTGATAGCTGGCCGATGTAGCGATCCGGGCGCCGGCACGGAAGAAGGCGGCGTGCACCGCGGTGATCTCGTTCGGCGCGTCCACCAGCAGCCTCGCCGACCACAACGCATCCGACAGATCCCGGCCGCGCGCCTCCAGCTCGGTAGCCAACCCGCCGTCGCTGATCAGCACGGTGTCATCAGCGAAGGCGAACTCCACCTCGTCACTGTAAAGTGATTCATCAGCTCGTTTCGTGGGCCGGCACGGCCCGGCATCACCGCTGCGCCCGGCGCGGGGTCCGCTCGGGTTTCTCGTTCGAGTAACGGGCGCGACACGCCAGGGACACGGTCGCGCGTTCCGGCGAGTGACAGGACGGTCAGGCGATATGTTTATCGGCGCGCTGGGCGATAGAAACTGAATACCACTGACGCTATTCGGCCTTATCGGTCGCGTTGCGCCCGAACCAGCGGGTAGCGTCGGGAAATCACGTGCGGCACATCACCACGAACGGCGACACAGGAAGTAGGCACTCAGCACCATGGCGCGCATCGGAGACGGCGGTGACCTGCTTAAGTGCTCGTTCTGCGGGAAAAGTCAGAAACAGGTCAAGAAGCTCATAGCAGGCCCCGGCGTTTATATCTGCGATGAATGCATCGATTTATGCAACGAGATCATCGAAGAAGAACTGGCCGACGCCGACGACGTCAAACTCGATGAGCTGCCCAAGCCGGCGGAGATCCGTGACTTCCTGGAAGGCTACGTCATCGGCCAGGACACCGCTAAGCGGACGCTGGCCGTCGCGGTCTACAACCACTACAAGCGCATCCAGGCCGGTGAAAAGGGTCGCGACTCCCGATCCGGCGAACCCGTCGAGCTGACCAAGTCCAACATTTTGATGCTGGGTCCGACCGGCTGCGGCAAGACGTATCTGGCGCAGACGCTGGCCAAGATGCTCAACGTACCGTTCGCGATCGCCGACGCCACCGCACTGACCGAGGCCGGTTATGTCGGCGAGGACGTCGAAAACATTCTGCTCAAACTGATTCAGGCCGCCGACTACGACGTGAAGCGTGCCGAGACCGGAATCATCTACATCGACGAGGTCGACAAGATCGCCCGCAAGAGCGAGAACCCGTCGATCACCCGCGACGTCTCCGGTGAAGGCGTGCAGCAGGCGCTGCTGAAGATTCTGGAAGGCACCCAGGCTTCGGTTCCTCCGCAGGGCGGCCGCAAGCATCCGCATCAGGAGTTCATCCAGATCGACACCACCAACGTGCTGTTCATCGTGGCCGGGGCGTTCGCTGGGCTGGAGAAGATCGTTTCTGACCGGGTAGGCAAGCGCGGGTTGGGCTTCGGGGCCGAGGTTCGCTCGAAGGCCGAGATCGACACCACCGACCATTTCGCCGAAGTGATGCCGGAAGATCTCATCAAATACGGGCTGATCCCGGAGTTCATTGGCCGGTTGCCGGTGGTCGCCTCGGTGACGAACCTGGACATGGAGTCGTTGGTCAAGATTCTGTCCGAGCCCAAGAACGCGTTGGTCAAGCAGTACACCCGGTTGTTCGAGATGGACGGCGTCGAGTTGGAGTTCACCCAGGACGCGCTGGAGGCCATCGCCGAGCAGGCGATTCACCGCGGCACGGGCGCCCGTGGTTTGCGCGCGATCATGGAAGAAGTGCTGCTGCCGGTGATGTACGACATCCCCAGCCGCGACGACGTGGCCAAGGTTGTGGTGACCAAGGAGACCGTCCAGGACAACGTCTTGCCGACGATCGTGCCCCGTAAGCCTTCGCGCACCGAACGCCGCGACAAGAGCGCCTAACCCCCTGGTTGCAGCAGCCTGTGCGGTGACGCGGTGACTGCCGAGCCGGCCGCGGTCGTCGATGCACTTCCCCGTCGATCCGCGCGTGCTCTGGACTTACTCAATTTCGCGCTGGCCGACGTCCGCGACGGCCTGGGTTCCTACCTGTCGATCTACCTACTGGCCACCCAGCACTGGGATCAGGCGCCGAAGCGCTAGCAAATGTTACCCATGAGTACCGCCGGTTCTTAGAGTTGACCGCCTGAGGCAAGTGACCAACACCACATTCTTCCTGCAAGCTCGGCGGCTGCACCGGAGTGAGCTGGGCGGATGGGGGCAAACAGGTGGCGTGATTGCGCGCGTTGCCGTTAACCATTGCCTAAGAAGAGTGCAATAATCGGTACTACCAGTGACATACAGTTTTGGACGGGCTTCCCACTCGCGCTTTGCGTAGATGCGGCGGCAGTGCCTCGGCAGGAGTGCCCGTACCGTAAACGGTTACGGAAGGCGAAGACGTGGGGGCTAACGGCAACGGCGCCGAGCCAGAATCTCATCTCGCCGGTACAGCGGCGACTCCACGGGAGCACCTGGAGAAGGTCGTCATCCGCTTCGCGGGGGACTCCGGTGACGGCATGCAGCTGACCGGCGATCGATTCACTTCCGAGGCAGCGTTATTCGGCAACGATTTGGCGACCCAGCCCAACTACCCGGCCGAAATCCGCGCTCCCGCAGGCACCCTGCCCGGCGTTTCGTCCTTTCAGATCCAGATCGCCGACTACGACATTCTCACGGCCGGCGACCGCCCCGACGTGCTCGTGGCGATGAATCCGGCAGCGCTGAAGGCCAATATCGGTGACCTGCCGCGCGGCGGAATGGTGATCGCCAATTCCGACGAGTTCACCAAGCGCAACCTGGCCAAAGTCGGTTACCAGGCGAACCCGCTCGACAATGGTGAGCTGTCCGACTACGTCGTGCACGCCGTCGCCATGACGACGCTGACGCTGGGTGCTGTCGATGAGATCGGCGCGACCAAGAAGGACGGTCAGCGCGCCAAGAACATGTTTGCACTTGGCCTGTTGTCGTGGATGTACGGACGGCCGATCGAGACCAGCCAGACGTTCATTCGGGAGAAGTTCGCGCGCAAGCCAGATGTCGCCGAAGCTAACGTGCTCGCCCTCAAGGCCGGCTGGAACTACGGCGAGACCACGGAAGCTTTCGGCACCACCTACGAGGTGTCTCCCGCGAGACTGCCGGCCGGTGAATACCGGCAGATCTCGGGAAACACCGCGCTGGCCTACGGGATCGTGACCGCCGGCCAGCTCGCCGGCATTCAAGTCGTACTGGGCAGCTACCCGATCACCCCTGCCTCCGACATCCTGCACGAGCTGAGCAAACACAAGAACTTCAATGTCGTCACCTTCCAGGCGGAAGACGAGATCGCCGGCATCGGCGCGGCGCTGGGTGCTTCCTACGGTGGGGCGCTCGGCGTCACCAGCACGTCCGGCCCAGGGTTGTCGCTGAAAGCCGAGGCGATCGGTCTGGCGGTGATGACCGAACTGCCGCTGCTGGTGATCGACGTGCAGCGTGGCGGGCCTTCGACCGGTCTGCCCACCAAGACCGAGCAGGCTGATCTGCTGCAGGCTCTTTACGGCCGCAACGGAGAATCGCCGGTCGCGGTGCTGGCCCCGCGCTCGCCGTCGGACTGCTTCGATACCGCCGTGGAGGCGGCGCGAATAGCGGTGTCCTATCACACGCCGGTGATCGTGTTGTCCGATGGCGCGATCGCCAATGGTTCCGAGCCGTGGCGAATTCCGGACGTGGACACGCTCGAGCCCATCGAGCATGTGTTCGCCAAACCCGATGAGCCGTTCCAGCCCTATGCCCGAGACCCGGAAACCCTGGCCCGACAGTTCGCAATCCCGGGAACCCCGGGGCTGGAACACCGCATCGGGGGTTTGGAAACGGCCAACGGCTCGGGCAACATCTCCTATGAGCCGGCCAACCACGACCTCATGGTTCGGTTGCGGAAAGCCAAGATCGACGGCATCCGGGTGCCCGATCAGACAGTCGACGACCCGACCGGTGACGCGGAGCTGCTGATCGTCGGTTGGGGCAGTTCCTACGGGCCGATCGGCGAGGCGTGCCGGCGTGCGCGGCGCAAGGGCATCAAAGTGGCTCACGCGCAACTGCGCCACCTGAACCCATTGCCCGGTAACCTGGGCGAGCTGCTGCGCCGCTACCCGACGGTGGTGGCTCCCGAAATGAACATGGGCCAGCTGGCGCTGCTGTTGCGTGGCAAGTACCTCGTCGACGTGCAGTCGGTCACCAAGGTGGCCGGCATGGCGTTCTTGGCCGACGAGCTCGAGGCCATCATCGATGCCGCGTTGACCGGCACGCTCGGCGAAGAAGAACGTGACAAAGCCAAATTCGCACGGTTGGCAGTCGCCACCGTGGGAAGCGGCGTAGGAGCTGATTTATGACTGACTTGATCGGCGCAGACCTCGGTGTGACCGACGTACTGGCGAAGAACAGCGGCGTGCCCACCACCGACCGACCGCAGAAGGCCAAGGACTTCACCAGTGACCAGGAAGTGCGCTGGTGTCCCGGTTGTGGTGACTACGTCATTCTCAACACCATCCGCAACTTCCTGCCCGAGCTCGGGCTGCGCCGCGAGAACATCGTCTTCGTCAGCGGCATCGGCTGCTCCAGCCGCTTCCCGTACTACTTGGAGACCTACGGGCTGCACTCCATTCACGGCCGGGCACCGGCCATCGCGACCGGTCTGGCGCTGGCCCGCGAGGACCTGTCGGTCTGGGTCGTCACCGGCGACGGTGACGCGCTGTCCATTGGCGGCAACCATCTGATCCACGCGCTGCGGCGCAACGTGAACTTGACGATCCTGCTGTTCAACAACCGGATCTACGGTCTGACGAAGGGTCAGTATTCGCCGACGTCCGAAATAGGCAAGGTCACCAAGTCCACGCCGATGGGTTCACTGGATCAGCCGTTCAACCCGGTGTCGATTGCGCTGGGTGCCGAGGCCAGTTTCGTCGGCCGGGCCCTGGACTCCGACCGCAAGGGGCTCTCTGAAGTGCTGCGCGCCGCCGCCGCGCACCGGGGCGCCGCGTTGGTCGAGATCCTGCAAGACTGCCCGATCTTCAACGACGGCTCGTTCGACGCGTTGCGCAAGGAAGGCGCCGAGGAACGGGTCATTAACGTCCGCCACGGTGAGCCGATCGTGTTTGGTGCCACTGACGAATACTGCGTGGTGCGCTCCGGTTTCAGC
>NZ_JBARMY010000070.1:0-3257 GCF_049802695.1 Mycobacterium sp. | reverse complement strand
CGACGGTGCTGGGCCGGCGGCGCTACCTGCCCGAGCTGGACAGCAGCAACCGCCAGGTGCGCGAAGCCGCGGAGCGGGCAGCACTCAATGCTCCGATCCAGGGCAGCGCCGCCGACATCATCAAGGTCGCCATGATCGAGGTCGACAAAGCGCTTTCGCGCGCCGGACTGAAGTCGCGAATGCTGCTGCAGGTGCACGACGAATTGCTCTTCGAGGTGGCTGTGGGGGAGCGGCAGCAGCTCGAGGCGCTGGTGCGGGACCAGATGTGCGGCGCGTACCCGCTCGATGTGCCCCTGGAGGTGTCGCTGGGCTACGGCCGCAGCTGGGATTCAGCGGCTCATTAGGGTCGCGCTCGCAGACGAGGCAGACATACTTTGGCCAGTTGACGGGTACGGCTCCGTCATCATCATGTCCCGGGGGTTGCGCCGTCGTCGTTGTGACCCCCCTCCAGCTGTTCAGCGCTCAACCGCGCGACAACTTCTAATGGCCGAGGAGTGTCATGAATGTTAGCTGGATGGTTCCGTTCATCATTGTTGGCGGCGCACTTCAGACCTGTGGCGCCGCCATGAACAACCAGCTCTACAAGCACATGATCAATCCGTGGCTGGCTTCGGCGATATCGGCCGCGGTGGTGGCAATTTTCTTCGTCGTGGCGTTCCTGGCGCGGCCCCGACCGCTGCCCAGCCCGCAGGACGCCGCCTCGATGCCGTGGTGGGCGGTGATCGGCGGTCTGGTCGGAGCGGTTCAGGTATATGCCGGCCTGACGCTCGTGCACCGGGTCGGGGCCGGAACCTTTATCGGTCTCACGGTCTCGGCGGCGCTGCTCACGTCTCTGGTCATCGACCACTTCGGCTGGCTGCGTGTCGAGACTCATCCGATCACGCCGTGGCGGGCCGTCGGCGGCGTGCTCCTGGTCTGCGGGGTTGCCTTAATCGCCAAGTTTTAACTCGTGCCGGGTTTGGCCAGCATGTGCACAGTCGAGTAGCCTCGACGGGTAGTTCGGCGACGATGCAGAGCGCGCAGCGCGATGAGGAGTAGCCGGGCAATCCAACCCAGTCCAGCTGTCCCTACGACCCAATCTGTCCGGAGCAACCCAACAATATGCCGAGTCCCACCGTCACCTCGCCGCAAGTAGCCGTCAACGACATCGGCTCGTCCGAGGATTTTCTCGCCGCCATCGACAAGACCATCAAATACTTCAACGATGGCGACATCGTCGAAGGGACCATCGTCAAGGTTGACCGGGACGAGGTCCTGCTCGATATCGGCTATAAGACCGAAGGGGTCATCCCCTCCCGCGAACTCTCCATCAAGCACGACGTCGACCCCCACGAGGTGGTGTCCGTCGGTGACGAGGTCGAGGCCCTGGTTCTCACCAAAGAGGACAAAGAAGGCCGGCTCATCCTGTCCAAGAAGCGCGCGCAATACGCGCGCGCCTGGGGCACGATCGAGGCGCTCAAGGAGAAGGACGAGGCCGTCAAGGGCACCGTCATCGAGGTCGTCAAAGGCGGCCTGATCCTCGACATCGGTCTGCGCGGCTTCCTGCCGGCTTCGCTGGTGGAGATGCGACGGGTCCGTGACTTACAGCCCTACATCGGCAAGGAGATCGAAGCCAAGATCATCGAGCTGGACAAGAACCGCAACAACGTGGTGCTGTCGCGCCGGGCCTGGCTGGAGCAGACTCAGTCTGAGGTGCGCAGCGAATTCCTGAATCAGCTGCAGAAGGGCGCCATCCGCAAGGGCGTGGTGTCCTCGATCGTTAACTTCGGCGCGTTCGTCGACCTCGGCGGTGTCGACGGCCTGGTGCACGTCTCCGAGCTGTCATGGAAGCACATCGACCACCCCTCCGAGGTGGTTCAGGTGGGCGACGAGGTCACCGTCGAGGTGCTCGACGTCGACATGGACCGCGAGCGGGTCTCGTTGTCGCTCAAAGCGACTCAAGAAGACCCCTGGCGGCACTTCGCCCGCACCCACGCCATCGGCCAGATCGTGCCGGGCAAGGTCACCAAGCTGGTGCCATTCGGTGCGTTCGTGCGGGTCGAGGAGGGCATCGAAGGTCTGGTGCACATCTCCGAGCTGGCTGAGCGGCACGTCGAGGTGCCTGACCAGGTCGTTGCCGTCGGTGACGACGCGATGGTCAAGGTCATCGACATCGACCTGGAGCGCCGCCGTATCTCGCTGTCGCTGAAGCAGGCCAACGAGGACTACACCGACGAGTTCGACCCGGCGAAGTACGGCATGGCCGACAGCTACGACGACCAGGGCAACTACATCTTCCCGGAGGGCTTCGACGCCGAAACCAACGAGTGGCTTGAGGGTTTCGACCAACAGCGCCAGGAGTGGGAGGCCCGCTACGCCGAGGCCGAGCGCCGGCACAAGATGCACACCGCGCAGATGGAGAAGTTCGCCGCTGCCGAAGCGGCCGGTGCCGACACCGGCCGGTCCGGGGGCAACGGCGCACCGGCGGAGGAGTCCAAGGGCGGATCGCTGGCGAGTGACGCCCAACTCGCCGCCCTGCGGGAGAAGCTCGCCGGCAGCGCCTGACGGCACGGCGGAATGCTCCGTATCGGGCTGACCGGTGGCATCGGCGCCGGTAAGTCGGCGGTGACCGCGATATTCGAACGATGCGGCGGCGTTGTCGTCGACGCCGACGTCATCGCCCGCGAAGTGGTCGAGCCGGGCACCGACGGCCTGGCCGCGCTGGTCGAGGCGTTCGGCGACGACATCCTGTCGTCGGACGGTGCGTTGAATCGACCGGCCCTGGCGGCCAAAGCCTTTGCGGGCGACGACGAGGCCCGCAACACCCTCAACGGCATCGTTCATCCGCTGGTGGGTAAGCGGCGCGAAGAGATCATCGCGTCGGTGCCCGCGGATGCGGTGGTGGTGGAAGACATCCCGCTGCTGGTTGAGTCGGGAATGGCGCCGCTGTTCCCGTTGGTGGTCGTCGTGCATGCCGACGCCGAAGTGCGGGTGCGACGGCTGGTCGAGCAACGCGGTATGCCCGAATCCGATGCCCGGGCCCGGATCGCCGCCCAGGCCGGCGAAGATCAGCGCCGCGCTGTGGCCGACGTCTGGCTGGACAACTCAAGCACCCGGGAGTCGTTGGCGGAACGGGCCACTGACGTCTGGAATCACCGGATCAGCGCGTTCGCGCGCAACCTCACCGCCCGGCAGGTCGCGCGTCCCGCAGCCCGGCTGGTGCCGGCCGACCCGACCTGGCCGGACCAGGCGCAACGAATCGTCGCCCGAATCGGGTC
>NZ_JBARMY010000069.1:0-1590 GCF_049802695.1 Mycobacterium sp. | reverse complement strand
TCCGGGTGCAGGTCGATCCGCTGCACATCGGGTGAGCCGGCTCATCGCTTCCGGGCGCTGACCAGCAGATAGCCCCACTCCATGATGCCGTCCACCCAGTATTGGCCGGCCAGCGATATTAGTTCGTTGTCCAGCGCCCTGGCCAGCACTGCGTTGTCGCCGATATTGCGGTAGGCGTCGATTGTGGGGCCGTAGTTCCGCCGGAAGTATTGGTGGCAGGCTTCCGGGCTGTCGAAACGATCCACTTGCAGTGTGCGCCGCTGGGTCTGCATCTCGCTGACCCCGCTGCCCAATAGACCGAGCACGTAGCTGCCGCGGCCCCACAACGCCGCCGGCGGTGTGCCCGGTGCCACGGTGGGCCGGTAGGGCCGGATGGCCGCGAGCATGCGGCCGAAGAACCCGTCAGGTGTCCAACTGATCACACCGATCGTGCCGCGGGGCCGACATACCCGCACGAGCTCGTCGGCTGCGCGCTGATGGTGCGGCGCGAACATCACGCCGATCGCGGAGATGACGGCGTCGAACTCGTTGTCGGAGAATGGAAGTTGCTCTGCGTCGGCTTGCCGCCAGTCCAGCGCCACTCCGTGCTTCGCCGCGCGCTGCCGTGAGCGTTGCAGCAGCTCCGGTGTCAGGTCGCTGGACACCACGGCGGCACCCGTCCTGGCGGCCGGGATCGAGATGTTGCCGGAACCCGCGGCGACGTCGAGCACGCGGTCGCCGGGTCCCATGCCGACGGCGTCGACCAGCACCGGCCCCAGCGGGGCCATGACTTCTTCGGCCATCCGCGCGTAATCGCCGAGCGCCCACACCGCCTCCTGGGTGGTGAGGGTGGCAGAGTTGCCGGTACCAATATTCATTCGAACCTCCTGGACCAGATCGAGAGGCAGGCGTGCGGTGACTTCTTCGTCAGGCCGTTTCCGAGTTAACAGATGCTTACATAATAGTAGCCAACAGCGATAGTTGCACACGGATACCTTGATTGTCTGTTAGTGTTCTGCGCACCGGCTGTGAGTCGCGGCAAACCGTCCGGCTTGGAAGCAGAGGAGCGAACGTTGTCCAGCGATACCGCGACGACGTCCGAGGAGTCGGTGGACGCGATCACCGACGCGTTGCTGACCGCCTCCCGGTTGTTGGTCGCCGTTTCGGCTCGCTCGATCGCCGCGGTCGACGACAGCATCACCTTTCCGCAGTTCCGCACTTTGGTGATCCTCTCCAGCCGCGGTTCGGTCAACCTGGCCACCCTGGCCGGCCTGCTCGACGTCAAGCCGTCAGCGGCCGGCCGGATGGTCGACCGACTGGTGAGCGCCGGGCTGATCGATCGGCAGCCGCACCCGACGTCGCGCCGAGAACTGCTCGCGGTGCTCTCACCGCGTGGTCGCAAGATCGTGCGACAGGTCACGGCGCACCGCCGCCGCGAGATCGCCGGGATCGTCGAGAAGATGCCGTCGGCGCAACGCCGCGGCCTGGTGCACGCCCTCACGGCGTTCACCGCCGCCGGTGGTGAGCCCGCCGCCGGTCTGGACGGCGACGAGTAGGTCGGTCGAAGGGTTGACGGCGCCGCGCTGCTGGCTCCGAGTCGGGTTCCTAGAC
>NZ_JBARMY010000068.1:0-8485 GCF_049802695.1 Mycobacterium sp. | reverse complement strand
CCAACTCTTCGAGCGCAACTGAACGTTCGTAGGTGCGCTGCGCGCTATCGACGATCACGGGGTCAGCCAACAGCGCCGGCATCAATGAGACGGATCGCTTCAGGCACGCGAGGCAGCGTCCGCTTTGGTAGCCGTCCGGGCACCGCTCCTTGTTCCGATAGTCAGTGGTGCCGAGGTAGAGCGCGTACACCGGCGTCAGGTCCAGAGTCGCCGCAGTCGACATCAGTCTCGACCGCTGGGTACGGGTGCCGTTTGGGTAGTCGAAGTCGAACTGCCACTTGCCCCGGTTCACCGTTAAACGCTTGGCCTGCACGAGCATCCCGTAGGCGGAGGTCGCGTCGATCCACCACCAGACCCAATCGGCGCCGCTGATGGACTCGGCACGCTGGGTGAACGACACGACTGTCACCGCTTCAGCAGCGCGAGAAGTCACGATCTCAGTGATGGCTGTTTCACCCCAGCGGAGGTCTGCCCTATCGCACGCCGCCATGTGCCGTACGGAATGGATGCGGGCCGATCTGAGCGCCTCCTCTACTGTCGCCATGGCCCGATCTTCCCAAAAACGCAAACCGCGACACGCAGCCGTCTCAGCGATGGCCTGGCGTTTCTCCGCGAGACTGATCGCATGGTCTATCCGGCTAACGTGGTCCACGTCTTCATTGCCTCTCCGAGTGATGTGGCTCTTGAACGTCAGGCGTTGAGGGAAGCGATTTGGGAGTTCAATGACGAGCACACGACTGACACTGGGGTGGTGCTGCTCCCCCGCCTATGGGAGAAGAACGGCACGCCTCACATCGGTGCGCCGCCGCAGGCGATTCTCGATGACCAGATTGTTGACAGCTCGGACATCGTGATCGGCATTTTTTGGACGCGCATCGGGCAACTGCTCGACGACGGTAAGCATGCGACCGTCCATGAGCTTGAGCGCTTCGTGAACGCGGGTAAACCCGCACTCCTCTACTTCTCGAACACGCCCGTCGCTCCGGACTCTCTTGACCCAAAGCAGTACAGGGCGGTGCAGGAGTTCAAAAAGGAGATCGGGAAGCGGAGCCTTTATCGCGAGTACTCAGGCGTCGCCGAACTAGTGAATCATGCGCGCCGTGATCTGTTGGTCACCGTCCGAAGGCATTTCAAGCTTCCCGTTGAGGTCGGCCCGCGGGCTCCACAGCGCACCGCCAACGTCTCCGCCCGAGTGGAACGCCGTGGTCGCGATGCCTACCTCATTGTCGAGAACAGAGGGCCGGGCGACGCTCGCGGTGTGACCGTAGCGTGGGTGAGCGAGTCGATCGAGGAGGGTTTCGAGGCTCCCTGGACACACGATATGGAGGGGCCAATTTCGATGCTGACCGAGGGTTCTCGGTTTGAATTCTCGATCTTGCTGCACTCGGGCACACCAGACCGCGCAGACCTTCGTATTCGATGGGAGGACGACGACGGACCGCACGAGAAGGTTCAGACACTGTCGCTTTGACAGTCTCGCAGCCTTTTGATTGGAGACGCTAACGGTGCCGACCGAATCAATCACCGCGTAGCTGTTAGGCCGTTCTCTGGTGTACAGCTGCGTTGTCCGTCTTGCTCCGGCATTCGCTCATCAGCATCAGCGGTGACATCGACGGTCATACCCTCGGACGACAGCGCGCTCGGCGCGATGGGCGAACGCCGGAACACATCGGACACAATCCGACGCGCGGGTGACGGGGAGACCTCAGCCGCGTCGGGCCACTAACTGCCTGCCATGACCGCAAAGTGGAGATAACTTCGATCACTATGTTCACCGCCCTGCATCGCGTTCTTGGGTTGTCACCGGGTCCGATCACGGATGAGCTGATCGACGCCGCTGTGGAGGCGGGTGTCGAGGAGACTGATGACCTCGACTGGAAGTCAGAACTGCCCCCGACTTCTAACCTCAACAACGCCGACTTTCCCAAGGACGTCGCGGCGATGGCCAACAGCGGCGGCGGTGTCATCGTTTACGGTGTCACCGAAAGCCAGGAGAAGGCGACGGGGCGGAAAGACACCGGGGAGCTGACTGAGAACCATGAACGCAGCTTGCGCCAGGTGGCGGTCAGCGCAATCAGCCCACCGATATTCGGGCTCAACATCATTCGTGTTGGCGATGACGGGAACCGCGCAGTCGCCGTGGTCGTGCCGGCGAGCGTCGATGGTCCCCACCTGATCTACAGGAACGACTACTTCGGCGCACCGGTCCGGAACAACGCCGACACAGTGTGGATGCGGGAACGCGAAATCGCTACTCAGTACCGCGCGAGATTTGACGCCGCGCGACATGCCACTGAAGTCCTCGACAAGCTATATGAGGAAACCGCGTCAGGACGCGATATCACTGAGCGCGCTTGGCTGATCGCCGTGGCACACCCAAGGGCGGCCAGCGCAATGACCCGGTGGTCACGTGACGAGGCGCGGGAACTACTCAAACAAGCGAGAATGCTCACTGTGTCGTTCGCCAGCAACGACACGCTTCGACCTCTGGAAAGTGTCGATTGGCAGAACCCGCGCCCTGGACTGCGCCGCTGGACCGCGCCGAACACGATGATCGGGGAAACGGCACGGTGGCGAGAGGCATCGCTCAGTATCCAGTTCGACGGCTCCATCACCGTCGCCGCAGCAGCAGGCGCACACCGCCGAGCATCCGGGTTCAGTGAGGAAAAGAAGTTCTACGAGGGTTGGTGGATCAGCGAATTGGTTGTCGAGGCGGCGGTAGCCGACCTGATGGCATTGGTCCGCACCGTCGGACTGAGCATCGGGGCGGTCGAGTACGAGGTCCGGGTCGGGATCGAATGGGCAGGAAAGGAACCGCTCACGCTATACCGCAGAGTGCAAGGTTTTGATGAAGACGAAGGAACCGTACCCGTGCACCGCTTTATCCCCGTCGAAACCACCGTCGAGGTCCGGGACAACGACGATGCGGGCTATCTCGAACAGGTACGGGAGCTTGCGTTGGACTGCGTCAACCAGGGTGGTGTCATGTACCTGCACCTCATCAAGGAACATCTCGGCAACGACATCAGATAAGCCCGTTGCTACGGGTGCGGTCCAATCGTGGTGATGGTCACCGTGTCAGCTCCGGGTCCATACACCCACCAGATGCGCCAGGCAGAGGGCGTGCGATTCTCCACGTAGGACTCCCACACGTCTTCACCGTTGGGGCCGGTCAGGGAGTGGTACTTGTGCGACTCAAGGCCAGGATGCGACGGCCCGACATCTCGCAGCAGGCGCAGTGCCTTCTTGACTTTTTTCGTCTTCACGTCACGCGGGCGAGTTAGAAGATCGTCCATGATGGCTTGCGCTTCGTTGGTGTAGAGCAAAGTGAACGGCGGCGCGCTCATTCGTCGGCGTCGTCGCCGTCCAGGTAGTCGTCACGCTGAGATACCCTGCCCGCCGCGGCATCAGCCAGTCCGCGCAGCAGGGAGTTTCGGACAGACTCGTTCTCCCACACCAACAACTCGCGCTGCGGGATGGACGCCATCGGCGTCAACAGCAACTCGCCAGAGGCGCGGCGCGAGACAAGGAAGCGGTCATTGCGGTGCACGCCGATTCGACCGAAGGCGATGCGCGCGCGATCATCTGCTGTGACCTCGGTTACAGGCTCGAATACAGGGTCAGCCGTCATGGCCGCCTCCTCCGACAGGACTTCCCTAGCACATGCCTAGTATGCGTCTAATACAGAAAATGGGCAATGGGACGAATGGGCAATACCCACCTGTCCGTTCTTCGGGACAACCCTTGTGCTCTGTCGGCTTGATGACGTTTGGGCAGTGTGGCCGCCCCTCCCGGAGGTACTCGGCGCGGATCGGTGTGTAACAGGGCACCTGGCATCACCCCTGTCGGGCGCTCGGTCACCGTGTCCTCCTCCATACTCGCCCCATCGCCGTGTTGGAGGTCAGTTGCGGCTCCGACGTCCCAAATGTCAGTTGATTACTCGGTTCACCAGCGCATAGTGCTCTTGACGTGTAGCCGACACACCGATCTTGGCCATGACCACCAACTCGAGAAATAGGCGTGTCTGTTGCGTCAGGTTATACATCCGCTGGACTTTAAGTTCGTCTCGGCGTAAGCCGTGCGCCAGACCGTTCCGCGCGGCTGCGAGGCTTCGTGCCCAGCCAGCGAAATCCGGAACGGCGAGTAAGAGCGCCTCTGGCGCCGGGTGCGTGGCCAGATCACGCAGCCGTTCTTGGTAGGACGGCTCGTTGCGGATAGCTCGCTGGGCCCATTGCGTCTCGTCCTCGTCCAACTTCTCCAAGGCTTTAGTCATCATGGCCTCGAAGTCCTTGGGGTATGTCGCCAGACAGTCCGGGTAGAGATCCCGGTGTAGGGTTTCGGCGCCCAGTGCCACGATCAGCAGGTCGGATTGCAGGAATGCGTTGCGCCCGTAGGTCAAACTCAGCAGGATGTTCAGCGCATTGTGCGCGTCTTGGCGGAGCGCCATCCACGCCGCATACCATTCCGAAAGCGGACGATCCTCGACCAGGACGGCGAAGTCGCCCAAATCCAATGAACTAGGTGGTTCCTGAGGAGTTTGGTTCCAATGCGCGCGCACTGCGACCGCATGCTCAAATTCCTGCTCCTCGATGACCATTTCAGACGTGCCGTCTTCGCGCGTGACCTGGACCGGCCGGCGCAAGGCCTTGGGTTTATCCAGGATGAGCTGGAAGGATGTGACGGCGCACGATTGCCGCGTGGCAAACGACACCAGGTCGAGCCAGGAAGACACCGCGTCGTCGAACGCATCGCAAGTTGTCGGTTCGCTGGCCTCGATTTCGAGCACCACTTGCACTGGGCACACGACGTTGGCGTTCTGTCGGGTGAGTTGAAAATTGAACTCGCCGTGCAGCTGACGGATCCGGAACCGGAAAGGTCCATGATCGAATTCGACCGGTTGGTGTGTTTCTACCCGCACCGCAGGATCGCTCGATTCCTCGCGTGGCAAACGGATGAACTTGGCGAAGCCCGACCACACGTCCAGGTTCTCGATCCTGACTCGTGCGGCGGTGAATACTGCCGTGTTGGCAGGATCGAGGTGGATATCTTCGATGACCCGAGCTGCCCCTACGACCACACGCTGTCCGCCCGCACCTAACATCCTCTCTTCGGCTGACCTGATCCATCCGTCAACGAGGGTGAAGTGGTCGCCCAGCGGTGTCGTGCCCAACACCAGCGGTATCTCTTCGCGTTCAGTGATCGCCGGCAAGGCGGAGCTACCCGTCTGCGGTTGTTGACCGCAGAACGTACCAATCAACGACAATTCGATTCGCCCGCTGGGCTCGATGCTAAGGACCCCGGGTACCTTGTCACTGGCGTCGGTGCTAGGGCGCCACCAGTGCCCGTCGATGACGTTGCGTTGCATTGCCGCACGGTACCGCGCCTCCGCGGCCGGGTCCGGGCTGTGGCATACCGGCTGGGTGTTCCGCTTCTAGCGAACGCGCGGACACTCGCCCGCACGCTACGAACGGATTTGATGGGCCCAGGCGCAGCCGCCGAGCGTACGACAGGTGGAAGTAAGTGAGTGATCTAGATACCAGTAGAGAAAATTCTCACAACGGCAGGGCACGGTCTCTGAAACTCGCTCATTGGCCCGGCAAGCCAGACAGGTGCGTGACGGCGGACGGGAGCGCCAGCGCCCGCACGAGCTGTAGCCCCTACAAACCGTTCACACCTAGTGCATACAGGTCACGGAGTGGTAACTTTTCGTCGGATGAAGAAGGTTTTAGACGGCCTGACGAAACTGGGCGGTGAAGCCGTGAGTGACAAAGCCGACTCGAATACTGACGCGCTATGGGAGCCGGGGACATGTCCGCGCTGTGGCGCAAACGTGTGGCGGTCCACCTTGCCAACGCGTGGCCGGCGACAGATCTGGTGCTCCACAGACTGTCGCCGCGCTGCCCACGCAGAACGCGTTGCCGCCCAGCGTGCGGGAGCCGCTATCAGAGTTGTTGAAATACCCCGCGCAGTCGTTCGTGTGCCGCAGGCTCCGGTGGTTGCTGCTCGTCCGCTCACCTCCGAAGAAGCTGCTGCGCGGGTCTTGTCCGACACCGTCGCCCTGGCCGAAGTGCTGCGAGCCCTTATCGTTCAGGCGCGGCAAAAGAAGCTTGATCCGACCGTATTTAACGCGGCTAGAGAGCTCGCCCGGACGGTGTTGCCCCGGGCGCCCAGGCGCTGACCCGACGCCGCCCGAAAACGCACCGAGACCACTCGCAGCAGCCGTGCCGCTGACACACCTTTGGCCGCATCACCAAGCTCGCAGCCTTGGCCTCGTGCGACGCGATTTGCTAAATCTTTTGGCGAGTTCCTACGCTACAAAACCTTCGGAAGGAAAGTGCCGAACCCTGATAGTTCGCGGACAAACCGGTTGCGTACGTTGTCCCCGTGACGACGGAGTCGATAAGAAATTGGCCGACAGGCGGCCTCAGTGGGCCTCGCCCGCGTCACCTTTCGCGACACGCGCCTACGCTTCTCGAACGGCCGTTAGCGCGTTGAGTTTCGTCAAGTCGCCTGGCCCCATTCGCCTTCAGGCGAATATTGGCCCCATCAGGGCCGGCGGTCTTTGCCGGTGCGCTGGCGGCGCACGAAGCCATCACCCGATCACACATAAACGAAACTGTTCCGTTCACCTATGATCGGGGGGTGACAGCGACCGGCGCGAGCCGTTCCGGGACGCGCTTGCAAGCAGTCTTCCCGGTGGCGGTGGCGGCGCGTCGTGCTGCGGCCAGGTGGGATCTGGGGCGAGGTGAGGTGAATGGCTGGTTCTGCGGTCAGGCCGCCTGCGGCGCGGGGCTCGACGCCGCCAAGGGCCGCGCGATGCTGGATGCGGCGGTGGCAGTCGCCAAACGCGCCGGGGTGACCACTAGTTCGATTCCAAGGAGATTCCAGTGAGCCAACTAAGCGGGCTGAAAAGTATGCTGCGCGCGGTGGCTGCGGCGTTGCCGTTTGTGCCGCGACCCGACGAGCTAAAAAACGTGCTGCGCGCGGCGGCTGGGGCGTTGCCGTTTGTGCCGCGACCCGACGAGGTGCCCACCCGGACAGTGAGCGTTGCAGAGCTGCCGATTGACCGCGCGCATGTCGCCGCCTATGCAGCGGTCACTGGGCTGCGCTGCGACGACACCGTGCCGCTGACCTACCCGTTCGCGTTGACCTTCCCGTCGGTGATGTCGCTGGTGACCGGCTTCGACTTTCCGTTCGCCGCACTGGGGGCCGTGCACACCGAGAACCACATCACGCAGTATCGGCCGATCGCGGTGACCGACACGGTCGGCATTGTGGTGCATGCGGAGAACCTGCGTGAACACCGCAAGGGCCTGCTGGTCGACCTGGTGACCGACGTCAGCGTCGGCGACGACACCGCCTGGCACCAGGTCACTACGTTTTTGCATCAGCAGCGCACCAGTTTGTCCGACGAACCTAAACCGCCGCCACAAAAGCAGCCCAAGTTGCCTCCGCCGAACACCCTGCTGCGGATCACCCCGGGACAGATTCGCCGATACGCCTCTGTCGGCGGCGATCACAACCCGATCCACACCAACCCGATCGGCGCCAAGTTGTTCGGCTTCCCGAACGTTATTGCGCACGGGATGTTCAGCGCCGCAGCGGTATTAGGAAATCTCGAGGGTCAGCTTGGCGATGCCGTGAGCTATTCGGTGCGGTTCGGAAAGCCTGTGGTGCTGCCCGCCACCGCTGGGCTCTACATTGACCGGAGCGAGGACGGTTGGGACGTGGTGCTGCGCAATATCGCCGAGGGCTACCCGCATCTGACCGGCACGATCCGGGCGCTGTAGCCCGATCAGCAGGGAGTCGAGTCTGCGCCGGTGGTGGTGAGCCTGTGCGCAGACCTTGTTGTGGCCCCGCGATTCGCGCTGTGGCGCTCGCCGCCAGCCAGGGGCGCCGCAGCGCTTGGGCAGCGATAGGGGCGCTACCGCCACTGCGACCAGGGAGGACGGTCGTGCGCAGCCCGGTGTCGGGTATGGCCGATGTTTGGACGATTCACCGGTCACGCAGCTCAGCTCAGCCCGCTCGGGCAGACCCCCGGGTTTATCAGCACCGCCCACCTCGGGGACCGGAACGGTTCAGCGTTGCCCCGGTGGATTTCCGTAACGGTGGCCGCACGCACGGTGACCAATCGGGGCGAGAGCTCACCGAAAGCTCAAGTGACCGCGCGCTGGTTAGGGGATCTTCGCGGTGGTGAAGGACGTCGCGAACCAGAATCACCGAGCGCCGCTGGCGTGGCGGTGCGTCCACTTAGGCAGGCGGCCGGTCTCCGCGAGGTGGCGTCTTTGCCGGTGCGCTGGCGGGCGCGCGAAGCCATAACTCGATTCATACATAAACGAAACTGTTCCGTTTCCCCTATGATCGTGGGGTGACGTGCGATCGGCAGGGGCCCCGGGGTGCGCCTGCAAGCGGTGTTCCCGGGTGGCGGTGGCGCGCGTCGTGCTGCGGCCAGCTGCGATCCCGGGGCGGGGTGCCGGTGAATGGC
>NZ_JBARMY010000067.1:0-4378 GCF_049802695.1 Mycobacterium sp. | reverse complement strand
GGCTCGGCAGGCCGCGGAACTGACTCAGCTGGGTGTCGTCTCCGACGACGGTATCGTCAATTCCTCGGTGGCCCGGTGGCTTCGGGCGGTGTGCTTCCCGGAACGCTGGCTGGATTTGCGCTACGTGCTACCGGCGCAAGCCGACTCGGATGCCGAGGGAGCCGCCGAACTGCTACGTGGCATCGTCGCGTGGGCCGGCGACACCGCTGTGGTCGCCTTGCGAAACGCGCAACTCGTCACATTCACCGCGATGGCGATCGACGATCCGCGGACGCTGGCCCGGGTGTTGGGTGCCGGGCTGGCGCAGCGGCCACCCGCACGGTTCGACGAATTCAGCATGCCGGCCAGGGTCGGGGCCCGGGCCGACGAGCGGCTGCGGGCCGGCACACCGCTGGCTGAGATCTTGGACTACCTCGGGATCCCCGAATCAGCACGCCGCGTGGTGGAATCGGTGTTCAGCGGCCCGCGCAGCTATGTGGAGATCGTGGCCGGCTGCCGTGTCGATGGACAGCACACCACCACCGAAGTCGGGATGAGCATCGTCGACACCACAACCGGCCGCGTGCTGGTCAGCCCGTCCCGGGCCTTCGACGGCGAATGGGTATCGACGTTTCGCCCCGGATCATCGCTTGCCATCGCCATGGCCGTCGAACAGCTGACCGCCGAACTGCCTGGCGGCCAGTGGTTCCCGGGTTTGAAGATGTCCCGTGACTTCACCGCACATCCGTCTTGACCAGCTCACCCACAGTCTCAGCAGACCACGACAAAGAAAGTGAACCCATGTCGCGCGAACACCTGAAGCGGCCGCAATGACCGGCGCAGTCATGCCGATCGTGCGGGTCGCCATCCTCACTGACAGCCGGCTGACGGAACTGGCACTACCCGCAGAAGTGCCGCTACGCGAAATCCTGCCCGCCGTCCAGCGTTTGGTGGTTCCGTCCGCCACCAACGGTGACGCCGCTGAACGTGAGAGCCCCGGTCGCCTGAGCCTTGCGCCGATCGGAGGAGCGCCGTTCAGCCTGGACGCCACGCTGGACACCGTGGGTGTCGTCGACGGTGACCTGCTTGCGCTACAGCCCGTGCCGGTCGGTCCGGCTTCGCCCGGCATCGTCGAGGACATCGCCGACGCGGCAGTCATCTTCTCGGCTGCCCGGTTCAGGCCGTGGGGCGCCACGCACATCCAGATCGGAGCGCTGGCAGCGGTCCTCAGTCTGGTCGTCGCCGCAACCGGTCTGTCGGTCACGCACCGCGTGGTCACCGGCGCGGCGGCCGGGCTGATCGCGGTGAGCGTCATCGCCGTCCTCAACAGCCTGGCGGCGCTGACCGTGCCCGCACCGCGCGCGCGGGTGGCACTGTCCGTCTCGGCGCTGGTGCCGATCGCTGCCGCCTTCGCGCTACTGGTGCCGGGGACATTCGGTCCCGCTCAAGTGACTCTCGCTGCCGCCGGAGTTGTCGCGTGGTCGCTGATCGCCATCTTGCTGGCCAGCCGCGAACACGAGTTCGCCATCAGTGTCTTCACCGCCACCACCGTGCTCGGGGCCGGCGTGTTCCTGGCTGCAGGCGCCGAATCTCTGTGGCAGTTGCCGCTGTTGGCCATCGGCAGCGGGCTCATCGTGGCGGCGCTGCTGGTCACCATCCAGGCGGCACAACTCTCGGCGCTGTGGGCGCGTTTCCCGCTGCCGGTCATCCCGGCGCCGGGCGACCCCACCCCGTCGGCGCCGTCGTTGCGCGTTCTGGAAGACCTGCCGCGGCGGGTACGGATCAGTGATGCGCACCAAACCGGTTTCATCGCCGGGGCAGTGTTGCTCAGCTTGCTCGGCTCGGTGGCCGTCGCCTGGCGGCCCGAGACGTTGTCGGTGCTGGGGTGGTACGTGGTGGCTGCTACCGCGGCGGCGGCCGCGCTGCGGGCGCGGGTATGGGATTCGGCCGCCTGCAAGGCGTGGCTGCTGGCACAGCCCTACTTGGTGAGCGTCGTGTTGTTGGTGCTTTACACCGCCACCCGGCACTACGCCGCCGCGCTGGGCGTGGTGATCGCACTCGCGGTCCTCGTTTTGGTGTGGGCGGTGGTGGCGCTCAATCCGGTGATCGCTGCACCCGAGAGCTACTCATTGCCGGTCCGGCGGATGCTCGGCTTCGTCGCATCAGGCATCGACGCCTCGCTGATTCCCGTCATCGCCTACCTGGTCGGACTGTTCAGCTGGGTGCTCAATCGATGAAGAGGATCGGATTGGTCTTTCTCGCAGCGGTTTCCGCCGTCGTGATAGGGACTTGTCCAACAGCGCTGGCGGTCTCCCGGCCTGAGGTCGACCCAGCAGTGCAGCCGCCGAGCGGGAAACCCGCGCCGGCAGCGCCGATGGAGCGCCGCGGCGACTGCACGACCTCAGGTGTTCTGCCGGGAAGCAACCCCGGGCAGGCAGCGCCCAGCCAGACAGTGCTCAATCTGCCTGCGGCATGGAAACTGTCACGGGGAGAAGGTCAGTTGGTCGCGATCATCGACACCGGGGTGCGGCCCGGGCCGCGGCTGCCCAACGTCGATCCCGGCGGGGACTATGTGGAATCCACCGACGGACTCACCGATTGTGACGGGCACGGCACGCTGGTCGCGGGCATCGTCGCCGGTCAGCCCGGCAACGACGGCTTCTCCGGGGTGGCTCCTGCCGCCCGCTTGGTGTCCATCCGCGGCATCTCGGCGAAGTTCTCAGCACGCACCGAAGGCGGCGATCCGGCGCAAGCGCAGGCGTCGATCGAGGTCGCGGCGCTGGCCAGCGCGGTCGTGCATGCCGCCGACCTCGGTGCGCGGGTCATCAACATCTCCAAGGTCACCTGCCTGCCCGCCGACCGCGGCATCGACCAGTCGGCACTGGGCGCGGCACTTCGCTACGCCGCCGTCGACAAAGACGCGGTGATCGTCGCTGCGGCAGGCAACACGGCACTGACCGGCTCGATCAGCGACGGCTCGGGCTGCCAATCCAATCCGCTCACCGACATGAGTCATCCGGAGGACTCCCGCAACTGGGCGGGGGTGACATCAGTGTCCACGCCATCCTGGTGGCAGCCGTACGTGCTGTCGGTGGGATCGTTGACGGCGCAAGCGGAGCCGTCCAAGTTCACCATGGCCGGGCCCTGGGTGGGATTGGCCGCCCCGGGCGAGAACATCGTCTCGGTGAGCAACCGCGACGACGGCGGCCTGGCCAACGGTCTGCCCAACCAGCGGCAGCAGGAGATCGCGCTGAGCGGCACCAGCTATTCGGCTGCCTACGTTTCCGGTGTCGCCGCCCTGGTGCGCAGCAAGTACCCGAATCTGCCCGCGGCACGGGTGATTCAACGCATCACCGGTACCGCGCACAATGGAGCCCGCGCGCCGTCCAACCTCGTCGGTGCCGGTGCGCTCGACCCGGTGGCGGCATTGAGCTGGGAACTCCCGGCGACCTCCCCGAGTGATGTGGCACCGGTCAAACAGATTCCCGCCCCGCCGACACCTGCGCGGAAGGACCCGACGCCGCGGATCGTTGCGTTCGCGGGTACCGCGGCCCTCGCGCTGGCTGTGGTGGCCGCCGCGATCGCCGCGCGCCGACGAAAGGAACTAACCAAGTGACGCGACCTTCCCCCATCGTCTGGCCGGGCACCGGCCGGGTGACCCTGGCACTGCTGGCCGCGGTGCCCGCAGCCATGGCCTACCCGTGGCAATCGGCACGGGAGCGCTGGGTGCTCGGCGTTGCCGTCATCGTCGTCGTTCTGCTGCTGGGCTGGTGGCGCGGACTGCACTTCACCACAGCGCTGCGCCGTAGGCTGGCGATGCGGCGCCGCGGCTCCCACCGTGCCCACGCGTCGCAGGTCGAGGTGCAGACCACCGAGCTGTTGCGGGTTACCCCGCCGGCCGCCGACTCGGATGCTCTGCCGCTGCCGCTGATCGCGAAGTACCTGGACCGCTACGGTATTCGCGCGGACACCATCCGCGTCACAAGCCGCGACACCGTCTCGGACAACGGGGTCCGGCAACGCCAAACGTGGATCGGACTGACCGTGTCGGCCGCTGACAACCTGCCGGCACTGCAGGCACGATCGGCGCGAATACCATTGCGGAAAACCGCCGAAGTCGCGGCACGGCGGCTTGCTGACGAACTGCGCGAAAGCGGCTGGACCGCAGTCTTCACCGATCCGGACGACGTCCCGCGAATTTTCGCGCCGTCGGCGCGGGAAACGTGGCGCGGAGTTCGGGAAAGTAACGCCGGTTACGTTGCGGCATATCAGGTCGGCGCTGACCCCGACCTGGCCGACACCTTGGCGGCGATCCGGTCCCATGCCTCGCGAGAGACCTGGACGGCGCTGGAGATCGCCGGTGCCGGCGACCACCGCACAGTGGCGGTCGCGTGCGCCC
>NZ_JBARMY010000066.1:0-3312 GCF_049802695.1 Mycobacterium sp. | reverse complement strand
GTATAAGAGACAGCCGACGCGCTGGTCGAAGCCGCGCAGCGCCTTTCCGGGCTGCCGGTGGTCGCGGCGGTCGGCAATTACGACGCCACCCTGTCGGCGTCGGTCGCGCTCAAACGACTGACCAGTGAGCTGGTCGGCCGGTTCGCCTCGGCGGCTATTGCGGCCACCCAAGCGGTCGCCGGCACCGGCCCAGTAGGGCGCTACCAAGCCGACCTGCACGTCCCCGACCTGGTCCGCGCCGAGGTCGCAGTGCTGAAAATGCTTGCGCTGCAGTTCATCATGTCCGACCCGGCGCATCTAAAAATTCAGGTCACTCAGCGCGAACGCATCCACCGGGTGGCGCAGTGGCTGCTGGCCGGCGCCCCGCGCACCCTCGATCCGATCTTCGTCCCTGCGTTCAACACCGCCGGTGCCGATGGCGCGCGGCTGCGGGTCGTCGTCGACCAGATCGCCTCCTACACCGAGGGGAGGCTGGAACGCATCGCGGCGGGCTGAGCGTCCTCAGCGGATCAGCAGGGACAGCAGCTTCTTGCCTAACGCCAGGGGCGGCGACGCGTCATCGCTGACGACCGTCACATGGTCACCGACCCGTCGGCGCAGCTCATGTTGCAGTCGGTCGGTCAGTGTCGAGCCGGCTGCCGGGCAGCCGCGGCACGCGCCGGACAGCCGAACGGTGACGTGGGGGCCGCTGACCGACACCAATTCGATTGTTCCGCCGTGGCTTTGCGCGTAGGCGCCGATCGGGCCGTCCAATAATTCCCTGACGATCCCGGCCAACCGGTCGTCGCGGTCGGTGAAAGGGCGGACCTGCCAACCGGATTCAGTCAGCGCGTCCACAAGGGCATCCCGGATCCCGTCGCCGACGTCGCGCCAGGCATGTCCATCGCTGACGGTGATCAGCACCCCGGTGTCGCCGATCACCACCTCCTCGATCACTCCGCAACGCAGCCATTCGGCGAGCCTGTCCGGGGCTTCCCGGACGACGCCGCGCGGCGGGAGATTGCCGGCCGGAACAACGAAAAGCAGTTGCTGCGGATTCGAGGTGGCGGTGGCGTGCAGAGGGATCATGTTGCGATACCTATCGCGATCCACCGCGCCGCGAACGCTGTCACCCACGCGAGTGCGAACATGTAGCTGAACGCAAGCGCCGGCCAGCGCCACGAGTTGGTTTCGCGGCGCATCACCGCGACGGTCGACATGCACTGCAGCGCGAACATGAAGTAGGCGAGCAGTGCGATGACCGTCGGTGCAGTGAACACTTCGTGCCCGTGGCCGTCGGTCATGGTCGCCAGCGCTGCACTCGGATCGGTCGGTTCAGTGGCCGCCGACACCTCACCGAGGGTGGATACGAAAACTTCACGTGCTGAGAGGGAGCCGAGTAAGGCGACGTTGATGTGCCAGTCGAAGCCGAGCGGCTTGAACACCGGTTCGACCGCTCTGCCGGCGTCCGCGGCGTAACTGTGGTTCATCACATACGCGGCGGCGTCGGGTGTCGACATGTGGGCGGTTTCAGCGCTGCGGGTGGGCAGATTGAGCAGCGCCCACAACACCAACGAGGTGCCCAGGATGATTGTCCCGGCTTTGCGCAGGAACATGCTCGTCGCGCTCCACATCGCGACGAGCATGGCTTTGGCGGAGGGGAAGCGGTAGGGCGGCAGCTCCATGCTGAACGGCAGCAGATCACTGCGCAAGATGGTCGATTTGAACAATCTCGCCGCGATCAGCGCTGACGTGCCGCCGCCGAGATAGAGCAGGAACATCGTAGTGCCCTGCGCACTCACACCCCACCAATATGTCCGCGGCGCAACGAGAAGACCGATCAGCAAGGTGTACACCGGCAGCCGCGCCGAGCAGGTCATCAGCGGCGCGCTGAGCACGGTGGCGATGCGGTCGCGCGATGACGGCAATGTCCGGGTGGCCATGATGCCCGGTATCGCGCACGCGAACGATGTCAGCATCGCCACGAAGGCGCGGCCTTCCAAGCCCGTCTTGGCCATCACCCGGTCCATCAGAAACGCCGCTCGCGACATGTAGCCGACGTTCTCCAGCACAGCAATCAGCAAGAACAGCAAGACGATCTGCGGAATGAACTGCAGCACGGTGCCGACACCGCCGATCACGCCCTGGCCCAGCAGGTCGCCGACCACGCTGTGGCCGAGGTGGTCCGTGACCTGCCGACCGAGCCAGGCGAGGGCCGCGCCGATGCCGTCCCGCAGTGGCGCGGCGACGGTGAACATGACCTGGAAGACGGCGAACATCACCGTGAAGAAGATGACGGTGCCCCACAGCGGATGCAGCACCACCCGGTCGATGTGGCTGGTCCGTCGATCAGGCTGCGGCGCAACGTAGGCCGCTGCCTCGAGCACTGACTCGGCCCACGCGTCGACGGCATCGGGATCCGACGGCGGCAGCAGTGGCGGCCGCTGCCACTGGTCAACGGACCGCAGTTGCGCGCGCAGGCCCTCGATCCCCGAACCGCGGTGCGCGATGACCACGCTGACCGGGATACCGAGCGCGAAGGCCAACGCGTCCTTGTCGATCCGGCCGCGCCGGGCGATCAACTCGTCGGCCATTGTGAGCACCAGCAGGCACGGCAGGTCGAGCCGCAGTACCTGAGCGATCAGCATCATCGAGCGGCGCAGCGTCGTCACATCGGCTACCAGCAGGACGGCGTCAGGTCTGCCGAAGCCGTCCATATCGCCGGTCAGGAGATCGGTGACCACCTGCTCGTCCGGGCTGATCGGGGTGAGGCTGTAGGTGCCGGGCAGGTCTTCTACAGCGATCGCCACGCCGTCCACCTTGGTGGAGCCCACAGTGCGGCCGACGGTGACGCCGGGATAGTTGCCGACTTTGGCCCGCAACCCGGTCAGATGATTGAAGACGCTGGTCTTACCGGCGTTCGGACTGCCGACCACCGCCACCCGGTGCTGGGCGGCGACAATGACTGGGGCGCCACCGTCGGTGTGGCACGACGTCATCGGTTTGTCTCGGGGAAGACTTCGATCAGTCGCGCCTCCCGGCTGCGGATGCACAGCTCAGTGTCCAGCACCCGGTAAATCGTCGGGTCACCTAGGGGTGCCCGGCGAATCACCTCGACCCGCGCGGTCGGTCGAAACCCCAGTTGACGTAGCCGGCTGGCCACCGCCGGGCTCGCATCCGGGGTCACACCGGCGATGGTGGCGTGCTGGCCCGGGGAAAGCTGGGCCAGCACGGTCGCCGGGGCAGATCCCGGGCGTTGACCATGCATGAGCGCCTAAATGTCGGTGACGGTTAGGCTCCCAAATTACACCCGTCACTGACGCTATTGAGTTC
>NZ_JBARMY010000065.1:0-1752 GCF_049802695.1 Mycobacterium sp. | reverse complement strand
CCGAAGCGGCGTAGGCGCCGGCGACCAGTGCCGCCGACAGCGCGGTCGCTGCCTGCCGCTGCTCTGCATCGAGGTAGCGGTTACGCGACGACATCGCCAGCCCGTCAGCCTCGCGGGCGGTCGGTACACCCACCACCCGCACGTCGATGTTGAAGTCGTCGACCAGCTGCCGCACCAATACCAGCTGTTGGTAGTCCTTCTCGCCGAAGAACACCCGGTCCGGTTGCACGATCTGCAGCAGCTTGAGCACGACGGTCAACATGCCGGCAAAATGCGTCGGCCGCGCCGCACCTTCGAGTTGGGAAGCCAGGGGGCCGGGAGCCACGGCCGTGCGCAGGCCGTCGGGGTACATCGCCGCCACGGTCGGAGTAAAGGCGATATCGGCCCCTTCGTCACGCAACCGTGCCAGGTCAGTGTCGAGCACACGGGGGTAGGCGTCGAGATCCTCACCGGCACCGAATTGCAGCGGGTTGACGAAGATCGACACCACCACGACCGCGCCGGAGACACGCTTGGCGGCCCGGATCAAAGCGATGTGGCCGTCGTGCAGCGCGCCCATGGTGGGCACCAGCATCACCCGGCGACCGGTGCGCCGCAGTGCCCGGGAGACGTCGAAGACGTCACGTGGTGCCGAGTACACGTTCAGTTCACCGGGACTGAACTTGGGCAGTTTGGCAATGGTCACTGGGCCAACACCTCGAAGACATCGTCAGCGGCGCGGGCGTGTTGGGCGGTCCGCAGCGCGTTGACGCGGTAGGCCTGGGCGAGCCGCGGATCCACTTCCGCGAGCGCAGACAGGTGGTCGGCCACCGCAGCGGCGTCACCGCGTGCGACGGGCCCGGTGAGTGCGGCCTGACCTCGTTGCAGTGTGTTCTCCAGCGCTGCGCGCGCGAGCGGGCCGAGTATCCGATCAGCGATGCCACCCGGCTGGTCGCAGACAAGCTCCTGGCCGAGCAATTCCTGGCCCCGCAGCGCCGCCCGCAGGGCTTCCAGGGCGTCGGCGAGCACAGTGACGAGGTGATTGGCGGCATGGGCCAGTGCGGCGTGATACAGCGTGCGGGCGTCCTCACGAACCCGGAACGGCTCGCCGCCCATTTCCAGTACCAGCGACTGGGCGATCGCGTAACCGACCTCGTCGGCTGCGGTGATGCCGAAACAGGTGTCGGGCAGACGGGCTACGTCTTCGTCGGAGCCGACGAAGGTCATCGCCGGGTGGATCGCCAGCGGAGTGCAGCCTTGCCGGCTCAGCGGCGCCAGGACGCCCACGCCGTTGGCACCCGAGGTGTGCGCGACGATCGTTCCGGGCCGTACCGCCGCGGTTTCGGCCAGACCGGATACCAGCGCGGCGAGTTCGGTGTCGGGTACAGCCAGCACCAACAATTCAGCGCCGGCCGCGACGTCAGGAACCGGGGATACCGGGGTGTCCGGCAGGCGCTGCTGGGCCCGCTGCCTCGACGCGTGGGAAATGGCGCTGCACGCCACGACAACGTGGTCGGCTCGTTCCAGCGCCTGTCCCAGCGCGGTGCCCACGCGGCCGGCCGAGATGATCCCGACCTTGAGCCGAGCGGGGCGCAAACCGTCGAACTGCACCATCGCAGACGACCCTCGCAAGTCTCTTAGTACGTTCCAGTCCCGTTAGCTCGGGTACCGGACGGTCCCTATGACTTTACCGCGGCGACGATGCGGGCCGCGAGCGGCCCGCGGAGGAGCGCGGTCATGCAACTCAGTCGCGGCGACGATGCGGGCCGCGAG
>NZ_JBARMY010000064.1:0-13195 GCF_049802695.1 Mycobacterium sp. | reverse complement strand
CGCGCAGGTTGGCCGGGCCGTCGGCGTCGGGAGCGTCGGCGCTGCGCATCGCCCCGGTCAGCACCACCGGTGCGCTGCCGGCATAGCTGAGTTCCAGCCACAGCGCCGTCTCCTCCAGGGTGTCGGTGCCGTGGGTGACGACGATGCCGTCGGCGCCGTCACTCGCAGTGGTCTGCACCGCAGCGCGGATGCGATCCCAGTCAGCCGGCGTCAGCTCGGAGCTGTCCAGCGCCATCAGATCGACCACGTCGACGTCCAGACCGGCCGTCAGCGCCGCACCGCTGCGAGTCGGCCGCAGTACTCCTTCGGCGTCAGCGCTGGTGGCGATCGTCCCGCCGGTGGTGACGACGGTCAGTCGACTCATGCATGGGGATGCTAGACGCCCGTCTCCCGGGACAAGGGATGATAGGGGAGTGACGGACGATTCCGCAGGGCCGGCTGAGCCGGGGACGGCCGACGGCAACGCTGACGCTGCCGAAGCCCCCGCCCCGCGGCGACAGCTGCGTCTGCTGGTCTCGGTCGCGGCGGTCGTGCTGGCTCTCGACATCGTCACCAAGGTGCTCGCCGTCAAACTGCTGACGCCCGGCCAGCCGGTGTCCATCATCGGTGATGCCGTCACCTGGAATCTGGTGCGCAATTCCGGCGCGGCGTTCTCGATGGCCACGGGATACACCTGGATGCTGACGGTGGTCGCCACCGGTGTGGTGTTCGGCATCTTCTGGATGGGACGACGGCTGGTGTCGCCGTGGTGGGCCATCGGGCTGGGCATGATTCTCGGCGGTGCGATGGGCAATCTGGTGGACCGGTTCTTCCGGTCGCCCGGCCCGCTGCGGGGACATGTGGTGGACTTCCTGTCGGTCGGCTGGTGGCCGGTGTTCAACGTCGCCGATCCGTCGGTGGTGGGCGGAGCGATCCTGCTGGTCACGCTGTCGGTGTGCGGCTTTGACTTCGATACGGTCGGTCGGCGCAGGGCCGACCAGCGGTGACGAACCGGTCCATGTCCGTCCCCGAGGGACTGGCCGGCATGCGCGTGGACGCTGGAGTCGCCCGGCTGCTTGGGCTTTCCCGCACCGCCGCAGCGACGCTGGCCGAAGACGGCGGCGTGGAGCTGGACGGAGTGCAGGCCGGGAAGTCCGACCGGCTGACCCCGGGAGCGTGGTTGCAGGTGCGGGTGCCGGAACCGCCGAAGCCGCCGGAGAACACGCCCGTCGACATCGAGGGCATGAGCATCCTGTACTCCGACGACGACATCGTCGCGGTGGACAAACCCGCGGGCGTCGCAGCGCACGCATCGGTGGGCTGGACCGGCCCGACGGTGCTCGGCGGGCTGGCGGCCGCCGGCTACCGGATCACCACCTCCGGTGTGCACGAGCGACAGGGCATCGTGCAACGCCTGGACGTCGGCACCTCCGGGGTGATGGTGGTCGCGATCTCGGAGCGGGCCTACACCGTGCTCAAGCGAGCGTTCAAACAGCGCACCGTCGACAAGCGTTACCACGCACTGGTGCAAGGCCACCCGGACCCGTCCAGCGGCACGATCGACGCGCCGATCGGCCGCCACCACGGCCACGACTGGAAGTTCGCCGTCACCGCCGGCGGCCGGCACAGCATCACCCACTACGACACCCTGGAGGCGTTCGCCGCCGCCAGCCTGCTCGACGTGCACCTGGAAACTGGCCGTACCCACCAGATCCGGGTGCACTTCGCCGCGCTGCACCATCCCTGCTGCGGCGACCTCACCTACGGCGCCAACCCCAAGCTCGCGGCAAAGCTCGGGCTGGACCGCCAATGGCTGCACGCGCGGGCGTTGGGATTCACTCATCCGGCCGACGGCCGGCAGATGGAAATCGTCAGTCCGTATCCGCCCGACCTGCAACACGCGCTGGAGGTGTTGCGCGTCGACGGCTGACGCGCGTCCGGCTCAGATACCTGCGGTCGCGGCGTCCGATGCGCACGTCTCCGAAACGGCGAGAGGATTCCCATGCGGGTAGCTCACCACTGCGGCATTGCTCATCCGTTAGGCAAGCATCACGCAGTAATTACCGGCTGTAAAAAGTCGATGGCCGGCAAATCACCATCGGGCAGTGTGTTGCGTGAAGAGTCACTAGGTTTGGCTTCATGAACCTCGGCGATTTGACCAGCCTCATCGAAAAACCCTTCGCGGCGGTGTCCAACATCATGAACACTCCCAACTCGGCCGGCCGGTATCGGCCGTTCTACCTGCAGAATCTGTTGGAAGCGGTGCAAGGTCGGACACTTCCCGACGCCGTCGACGGGAAGGTCACCGTCATCACCGGAGGTTCGTCGGGGATCGGCGAAGCGGCCGCGAAGAAGATCGCCGGTGCGGGCGGCCAGGTGGTGCTGGTGGCCCGCACGCCCGAGAAGTTAGAGAAGGTCGCCGACGACATCCGGGACGACGGCGGAACGGCGCATTTCTATCCATGCGACCTGTCCGACATGGATGCCATCGCGGAGATGGCCGACAAGGTGGTTTCTGACCTCGGCGGCGTCGACATCTTGATCAACAACGCGGGCAAATCGATTCGCCGCTCGCTCGAACTGTCCTATGACCGGATACACGACTACCAGCGGACGATGCAGCTGAACTACTTCGGCGCAGTTCAACTCATCCTCAAGTTCATTCCCGGCATGCGCGAGCGGGGCTACGGGCAGATCGTGAACGTCTCCTCAGTCGGCGTGCAGACCCGCGCACCGCGCTTCGGCGCCTACATCGCCAGCAAGGCCGCACTGGACAGCCTGTGCGACGCGCTGCAGGCCGAAACCCTCAACGACAACGTGCGCTTCAGCACCGTGCACATGGCGCTCGTCCGGACACCGATGATCAGCCCGACCACGATGTACGACAAATTCCCGGCGCTCACCCCCGATCAGGCGGCCGGGGTGATCGCTGACGCGATCGTGCATCGGCCCCGACGGGTCAGCTCACCTTTCGGGCAGTTCGCCTCGGTGGCCGACGCCCTCAATCCGGCGGTGATGGACCGCGTCCGCAACCGGGCCTTCGGCATGTTCAGCGACTCGGCCGCGGCCAAGGGAGACCAATCTCCCGGCGAAGACGCGAAGTTCGACAAGCGAAGTGAAGCCTTCGTGCGGGCCACCCGCGGAATCCACTGGTGAGCCGGTCATGAGTGCGCCGGCGACGATGCAGAGCATAGCGATGAGGAGGAGCGGCGCCAGATGAGCCTGCCGAAACCCAACAATCACGCCACCGTCGTCGTCACCGGGGCTTCCTCGGGCATCGGCACCGAACTCGCTCGCGGCCTGGCACGCCGCGGCTATCCGCTGCTGTTGGTCGCGCGGCGACGCGACCGCCTCGACGAACTCGCCGAGGAGTTGGGCGACCGACACTCGGTGGCCGTCGAGGTTTTGCCGCTCGACCTCGGGGAGGCCGAGTCCCGCGGGCAATTGGCCGAACGCCTCAAGGCCGATCCCATCGCCGGGCTGTGCAACAGTGCCGGCTTCGGCACGAGCGGGGTGTTCCACACTTTGCCGCTGGACCGCGAAAGCCAACAAGTCACGCTCAACGTGCTGGCGCTGATGGAGCTGACCCATGCCGCCCTGTCCGGCATGGTTGAGCGCGGCACCGGGGCGGTGCTCAACATCGCCTCGATCGCGGCCTTTCAGCCGTTGCCAGGCATGGCGGTTTACTCGGCCACCAAGGCCTTCGTGCAGACGTTTTCCGAAGCAGTGCATGAGGGGCTGCACGGAACGGGAGTCTCGTGCACCGTCTTGTGTCCGGGACCAGTGCCGACCGAGTGGGCCGAAATCGCGGACGCCGATCACGTGAACATCGGCATCGCCCAAGTCTCACCGCCCGACGTCGCTGCAGCCGCGATTGCGGGGATGGTCGACGGTAAACGCAGCGTCGTGCCAGGGGTGGTGCCGAAAGTCGCCAGCATGGGCGGTCGATTCGTACCGCGCAGCGTGCTGCTGCCCGCCCTGCGGATCGTCCGGGAACTGCGGCGCTGAGACACACTCGCCCGACACGCCGAAACTCGTCGGTGCCCGGTCATAGACTGGCCCTCCTATGAGCAGTCCTTCTTCGCGGTCCTTCGTGCACCTGCACAATCACACCGAGTACTCGATGCTGGACGGCGCCGCGAAAATCACGCCGATGCTGGCCGAGGCGCAGCGGCTCGAGATGCCCGCCATCGGGATGACCGACCACGGAAACATGTTCGGCGCCAGCGAGTTCTACAACGCGGCCACCGATGCCGGGATCAAGCCGATCATCGGCGTCGAGGCTTATGTGGCTCCCGGTACTCGTTTTGACACCCGCCGCATCCTGTGGGGCGACCCGGCGCAGAAGAGCGACGACGTCTCGGGCAGCGGGTCTTACACCCACCTGACCATGGTCGCCGAGAATGCCACCGGCCTGCGCAACCTGTTCAAGCTGTCGTCGCTGGCCTCATTCGAAGGTCAGCTGGGCAAGTGGTCGCGGATGGACGCCGAGCTGATCGCCGAGCACGCCAGTGGCATCATCGCCACCACCGGCTGCCCCTCCGGTGAGGTGCAGACCCGGCTGCGTCTCGGTCAGCGCCGCGAGGCGCTGGAGTCGGCGGCGAAGTGGCGGGAGATATTCGGCGCCGACAACTACTTCCTGGAGTTAATGGACCACGGGTTGTCCATCGAGCGCCGGGTCCGCGACGGGCTGCTCGAGATCGGCCGCGCGCTCGACATCCCGCCGCTGGCCACCAACGACTGCCACTACGACACCCGCGACGCCGCGCACAACCACGAGGCGCTGTTGTGTGTGCAGACCGGCAAGACCCTGTCTGATCCGAACCGGTTCAAGTTCGACGGCGACGGCTACTACCTGAAGTCGGCTGCCGAGATGCGGGAGATTTGGGACGGCCAGGTGGGCGGGGCCTGTGATTCCACGCTGCTGATCGCCGAGCGGGTGAGCTCGTACGCCGACGTGTGGGCACCGCGCGACCGGATGCCGATTTTTCCGGTGCCTGAGGGGCACGACCCGGCGTCCTGGCTGCGCCATGAGGTCGACGCCGGTCTACGCCGGCGGTTCCCGGGTTCGACGCCCGACGGCTACCCGCAGCGGGCCGATTACGAGATCAAAGTAATTTGCGACAAGGGTTTTCCGTCGTACTTCCTGATCGTCGCCGACCTGATCAACTATGCGCGCTCAGTCGACATCCGGGTCGGGCCGGGCCGCGGATCGGCGGCCGGCTCGCTGGTCGCGTACGCGCTGGGCATCACCGACATCGACCCGATCCCGCATGGCCTGCTGTTCGAGCGATTCCTCAATCCCGAGCGCACCTCGATGCCCGACATCGACATCGACTTCGACGACCGCCGACGCGGTGAGATGGTCCGCTACGCCGCCGACAAGTGGGGCCAGGACCGCGTCGCTCAGGTCATCACCTTCGGCACCATCAAAACGAAAGCGGCGCTGAAGGATTCCGCACGAATCCACTACGGGCAGCCCGGCTTCGCCATCGCCGACCGGATCACCAAGGCGCTGCCACCGGCGGTCATGGCCAAAGACATCCCGCTGTCCGGGATCACCGACCCGGCCCACGAGCGATTCAAGGAAGCTGCCGAGGTTCGCGGCCTGATCGACAGCGACCCCGATGTCCGCACCATTTATCAGACCGCCCGCGGCCTGGAGGGTCTGGTCCGCAACGCGGGCGTGCACGCCTGCGCGGTCATCATGAGCAGCGAGCCGCTGACCGATGTGATCCCGCTGTGGAAGCGGCCGCAGGACGGCGCCATCATCACCGGCTGGGACTACCCGTCGTGTGAGGCGATCGGTCTGCTCAAGATGGACTTCCTCGGCCTGCGCAACCTGACCATCATCGGCGACGCGATCGAGAACATCAAAGCCAACCGGGGGATCGACCTCGACCTGGAATCCGTTTCGCTGGACGACCCGGCCACCTTCGAATTACTGGGGCGCGGCGAGACGCTGGGGGTGTTTCAGCTCGACGGCGGGCCGATGCGCGACCTGTTACGGCGCATGCAACCCACCGGTTTCGAAGACATCGTCGCCGTCCTTGCGCTGTACCGGCCCGGCCCGATGGGCATGAACGCCCACAATGACTACGCCGACCGCAAGAACAACCGGCAGGCGATGAAGCCGATCCACCCCGAGCTCGAGGAGCCGCTGCGCGAGATCCTGGCCGAGACGTACGGGCTGATCGTCTACCAAGAGCAGATCATGCGTATCGCGCAGAAGGTGGCCGGCTACTCGCTGGCCCGAGCCGACATTCTGCGTAAGGCGATGGGCAAGAAGAAGCGGGAGGTGCTGGAAAAGGAGTTCGAAGGCTTCTCCGAAGGCATGCAGGCCAACGGGTTCTCGGTCAAGGCGATCAAAGCACTGTGGGACACCATCCTGCCGTTCGCCGATTACGCGTTCAACAAGTCGCACGCCGCCGGTTACGGCCTGGTGTCGTACTGGACGGCCTATCTCAAAGCCAACTATCCCGCCGAATACATGGCCGGTCTGCTCACCTCCGTCGGCGACGACAAGGACAAGGCCGCGGTCTACCTGGCCGACTGCCGCAAGCTCGGGATCACCGTGCTGCCGCCCGACGTCAACGAATCGGGGCTGAACTTCGCCTCGGTGGGCACCGACATCCGCTACGGGCTCGGCGCGGTGCGTAACGTGGGCGCCAATGTGGTTGCGTCGCTGCTGGATACCCGCACCGAGAAGGGCAAGTTCACCGATTTCTCCGATTACCTTAACAAGATCGACATCGGGCCCTGCAACAAGAAGGTCACCGAGTCGCTGATCAAGGCCGGCGCGTTCGACTCGCTGGGACATCCGCGCAAAGGGCTGTTCCTGGTGCACACCGACGCGGTCGATTCGGTGCTGGGCACCAAGAAGGCCGAGGCGATGGGTCAATTCGACCTGTTCGGCGGTGAAGACGTCAACGTCGACGCGGTGTTCACCATCAAGGTCGCCGACGAGGAGTGGGACGACAAGCACAAACTCGCCCTCGAGCGGGAGATGCTGGGCTTGTATGTCTCCGGGCACCCGCTCAACGGAGTGGCGCACCTGATGTCGGCTCAGGTCGACACCGCCATCCCGGCGATCCTGGACGGCGATGTGCCCAACGACACCGCGGTGCGGGTGGGCGGCATCCTCGCCTCAGTCAACCGGCGGGTCAACAAGAACGGGATGCCTTGGGCTTCAGCACAATTGGAAGACCTCACCGGCGGCATCGAGGTGATGTTCTTCCCGCACGCCTATTCCGCCTACGGCGCCGACATCCTCGACGACGCTGTGGTGCTGGTCAACGGCCGGGTCAAAGCCTCCGACGACCGGGTCTGCCTGATCGCCAACGAGCTGGTGGTACCCGACTTCTCCAGCGCGCAGGCGAACCGGCCGTTGGCGGTCAGCCTGCCGACCCGTCAGTGCACCGTCGACAAGGTGGGCGCGCTCAAGCAGGTGCTGGCCCGGCATCCCGGCACGGCTCAGGTGCACCTGCGGCTGATCAGCGGGGAGCGGGTGACCACCCTGGAACTGGACGCCTCGCTGCGGGTGACGCCCTCGCCGGCGCTGATGGGTGACCTCAAGGCGCTACTCGGTCCGGGCTGTCTGGGCGGATAGCCATGTAGCCGGATGCCGATGCCGGGCGTGAAGCAGGCCGAACACTCGGGTCCGACTGTGAAGCTGGCTTCACGCTCGACGGGCGGTAGCGCGGACGTACGCTCACCGGTGTACGTCCGGCGGGAAGGAGAACGGCGATGACGACAACCGAACGTCCGGCCACCTTGTGCGAAGCGTTCCAGATCACCGCGTCGGTCGACCCGGACGCCGTGGCGCTCCGCACGCCGGGCGGCACCCAGACGATGACGTGGCGAGAGCTTGCGGCACAGGTACGCAAGGTCGCCGCCGGACTGGCGGGACTGGGGGTTCGGCGGGGTGACACGGTATCGCTGATGATGGCCAACCGGATCGAGTTCTACCCGCTCGAGGTGGGCGCCCAACACCTCGGTGCCACGTCGTTTTCCGTGTACAACACACTGCCCGCCGAGCAACTGACCTATCTGTTCGGCAACGCCGACACGAAGGTGGCGATCTGCGAGGAGCAGTACGTAGACCGGATCCGCGCCAGCGGTGCGCCCATCGAGCACATCGTCTGCATCGACGGTTCGCCGGCCGACACCATCTCGGTCGACGATCTGTACGCGGCCGCAGATGAGGTTTTCGACTTCGAGACGACCTGGCGTGCGGTGCAACCCGACGACGTCGTCACCCTCATCTACACCTCCGGGACCACCGGAAACCCCAAGGGCGTGGAGATGACCCACGCCAATCTGCTCTTCGAGGCGCGGGCGCTTGACGCTGTTCTCCCGTCCCAGTTCGGCGACCGGGTCACGTCGTACCTCCCGTCGGCGCACATCGCCGATCGGGCGATGGGGCTGTACGGGCTGGAGGTGTTCGGCGCCCAGGTGACGGTGGTGTCCGACCCCCGCACCATCGCCGCCGTGCTGCCCGATGTGCGGCCCACGGTGTGGGCGGGGGTGCCGCGGGTGTGGGAAAAGCTCAAGGCCGCAATCGAATTCGCCGTCGGCAACGAGACGGACGAACTGAAGCGCCAGGCGTTGCAGTGGGCGATGTCGGTCGCCGCCAAGCGCGCCGCCACCCTGGTGGCCGGTGATGCGATGTCTGACGAGCTGGCCGCCGAATGGGTCAAAGCCGACGAGCTGGTGCTGTCGAAGCTGCGTGAGCGGCTCGGCTTCGGCGCACTGCGCTGGGCGGTGTCGGGTGCGGCTCCAATCCCACGGGAGACGCTGGCGTTCTTTGCCGGAATTGGCATCCCGATCGCGGAGGTCTGGGGGATGTCGGAGCTGAGCTGCGTGGCGACCGTCAGCCATCCCCGTGAGGCGCGGCTGGGCACTGTCGGCAAGCTGCTGCCCGGACTGGAAGGCAAGATCGCCGACGACGGTGAGTATCTGGTGCGCGGTCCGCTGGTGATGCGGGGCTATCGCAAGGAGCCGGGCAAGACTGCCGAGGCTATCGACGCCGAGGGGTGGTTGCACACCGGCGACATCCTCGAGGTCGACGCCGACGGCTATCTGCGGGTGATCGACCGCAAGAAGGAGCTGATCATCAACGCCGCGGGCAAGAACATGTCGCCGGCCAACATCGAGACCACCGTCCTGGCCACCTGCCCGATGATCGGGGCGATGGCCACCATCGGCGACGGTCGACCGTACAACACCGCGCTGATGGTGTTCGACGCCGACGCGGTCGCCCCGTATTCCGCCCAGCAGGGTATCGCGGACGCCTCTCCCGCCGCGCTAGCCGCCGACCCGCAGGTGATCGCTCAGATTGCGGCAGGAGTCGCCGTCGGCAACGCGAAGCTGTCCCGGGTCGAGCAGATCAAGCGCTTCCGCGTCCTGCCCACCGTGTGGGAGCCCGGCGGCGAAGAGATCACGTTGACGATGAAGCTCAAGCGCCGCCCGATCGCCGCGAGGTATGCGGCCGAAATTGCGGAGCTGTACGCCGAGGAACCGGGACCCGAAGTTCACGAACCCGCGGCTGCGCGGACCGCGCAACCGGCATAACGGGCTTTCACGGCTGCCGCAGGTAACCGCCGAGCAGGTCGACGATCTCGTCCTCGAGCCGGTCCGCGTCAACCGGTACCGGCGCCGTGATCAGCCGGTGCACCAGGGATTCGATGGTGGCGACCACGATGCGCGCGGTGAGCGCGGTGCCAGCGCGGGCTTCGGGCTGCTGCTCGAGAAGCCGTACGGTCGCGTCCGTCACCTGCTCCTCCAGCTCGTGCAGACGGGCCAGAAAAGCCGGCGCCCGCGGCGCCTCCTCGAACAGCACCCGATGCAGGCGCGGATCCTGACGGTGGTTGTCGATGACAGCGCGTATGACGACGCGGAGTGCGTCATCCAGCCTCGGCGGCAGGCCCCCGGAAAGGCGTTCCTTCAGCAACCGCTCACCGGCGTCCACGTGGGCGTCCATCAGCGCGTGCAAGATTGCGTCTTTGTTCGGGAAGTACTGGTACAGCGAGCCGATCGACACCCCGGCACGCTCGGCGATGCGGTTCGTCGTCGCCGCCGCGTAGCCGTGCTCGGCGAAAACCTGAGCCGCCGCGTCCAGCAGCCACTGCCTGGTCTGCACCGCCCGATGCTGTTTCGGCTGCTTACGCGCCCGGAACCGATCTGTCGGGGCGATCGTCGGCTCCCTTCCCCGAATGCGAGTAGTCACCCGTCGTCGCCACCCGCAGAATTAGGCACGCTAACACCGGCGCGGCAAAAGGACGAGAGGCGATGCGCACCATCGAACGCGAAACCGTGCTGCCCACCAGCGCAGAGCGCGTCTGGAAAGCGATGCAGTCCCCGGCCACCTTCCTCTACGTCTGCAAGGGCTTGTTCAGCGTGCCGGCCTTGTCCGGCCGCTCCGAGCCGCTGCGCGCCGGTGAGCGGGGGACCGCCTGGCTGTTCGCCTTTCACGTGCTGCCGGTCTACCGGCACACGCTGGAAATCGTCGACGTCGACGAGGCAACGCTGACCATCCGCAGCCACGAGCACGGCGGCGTCCTCAGGGCCTGGAACCACACGCTGCGTGTCGAGCCGATCGACGACTACACCTGCCGCTATCGCGACACCGTCGATATCGAGGCCGGACTTGCCACCGGCTTGGTCGCCACTGTCGCAACCGGCATATTCGCCTGCCGGCAGCACCGCTGGCACAAGCTGGTTCGTCAACACCTGCTGCCCAGCGGGCCTGCCTACGCGACGTGAACCGGCGACCGGCGCTCTAAAGTGGTCATATGCCTCTTTCCGGTGAATACGCACCCAGCCCGTGGGATTGGTCCCGCGAGCAAGCCGACAAGTATGCGGACTCCGGCGGTGCCGAAGCCGCGGACATGAAGGGCAAGCCGATCATCCTGCTGACGACGGTCGGCGCCAAGACGGGCAAGCTGCGCAAAACGCCCCTGATGCGGGTTGAGCACGACGGCCAGTACGCGGTCGTCGCCTCGCTGGGCGGGGCGCCCAAGAACCCGGTCTGGTACTACAACATCGTCAAGAATCCCCGCGTGGAGTTGCAGGACGGCAACGTTACCCGCGACTACGACGCCCGCGAGGTCGCTGGTGACGAGAAAGCCGTCTGGTGGGAGCGTGCGGTCGAGGCGTGGCCGGACTACGCCGACTACCAAAAGAAGACTGACCGGCAGATCCCGGTGTTCGTGCTGACGCCGGTGCGCTGAGCCGGCGAGGCCGATGGCGGTGACCCGCTGCGCCCGGCTCCGCCGCCCTTGCGATCGCCGCTGCACCGGCAGCTGACCCGGCGTGTCACCATTGAACGGTGTCCGCCGACTTGAGCCGAAGCCCGACGCGAAGCGTCGGGCCGCTGTCTGCGGCCGACATCGACGGCGCGGCCAAGCGGATCGCCGGCGTGGTGGCACCCACACCGCTGCAGCTGAGCGAGCGGCTGTCAGCGGCGACCGGCTCCTCGGTCTACCTCAAGCGCGAAGACCTGCAGTCGGTGCGGTCCTACAAGCTGCGCGGTGCCTACAACCTGCTGGTGCAGCTTTCTGAGGAGGAGATCGCCGCCGGCGTGGTCTGCTCGTCGGCGGGAAACCACGCGCAAGGCTTCGCCTATGCCTGCCGAGCACTGGGAATTCCCGGCCGGGTCTATGTGCCGGCCAAGACGCCGCGGCAGAAGCGCGACCGCATCCGCTACCACGGTGGCGATTTCGTGCAGCTGATCGTAGGCGGCTCGACCTACGACCTGGCAGCGGCGGCTGCGCTCGAGGACGTCGCGCGGACCGGCGCAACCCTGGTGCCGCCGTACGACGACCTGCGCACGATGGCCGGCCAGGGCACCGTCGCGGTCGAGATACTCGACCAGCTCGACGACGAACCGGACCTGGTCGTGGTGCCGGTGGGCGGCGGCGGCTGCATTTCGGGCATCACCACCTACCTGGCGGAGCGCACCGCCAACACGTCCGTGCTGGGTGTCGAACCGGCCGGCGCTGCGGCGATGATGGCCGCGCTCGCCGCCGGTGAGCCGGTCACCCTGGACCACGTCGACCAGTTCGTCGACGGTGCGGCGGTAAGCCGGGCCGGGACGCTGACCTACGCGGCGCTGGCCGCCGCCGGTGACATGGTGTCCATCACCACCGTCGACGAGGGTGCGGTGTGTACCGCGATGATCGACCTCTACCAGAACGAGGGCATCATCGCCGAGCCCGCGGGCGCGCTGTCGGTCGCCGCCCTGCTGCAAGCCGAAGTGGAGCCGGGATCCCTTGTGGTGTGCCTGATCTCGGGTGGCAACAACGACGTGTCCCGCTACGGCGAGGTGCTCGAGCGTTCACTGGTCCACCTCGGCCTCAAGCACTACTTCCTGGTCGACTTCCCGCAGGAGCCCGGTGCGCTGCGCCGGTTCCTCGACGAGGTCCTGGGACCCAACGACGACATCACGCTGTTCGAGTACGTCAAGCGCAACAACCGGGATTTCGGAGAGGCGCTGGTCGGCGTCGAGCTCGGTTCGGCCGCCGACCTCGACGGTCTGCTGGCCCGGATACGGGCCACCGAAATCCAGGTCGAAACAATCGAGCCGGGCTCCCCGGCGTATCGCTATCTGCTGTAGACGGAGCCCCTTTTCTTCGCGAGCGTGCGCAGTTGTACAGCAGTCACGGCGCGTCGGTGTACAGACACGCACGCTCGCGGTGGGGGGACTGCCCGGAGTCAGCTGAACTGGGTGCTCGGCCGGGGCAGGGCCGCACCGTCGACGACGATGTCGATCTTCTCGTTGTAAAACGCCACCAGGCCGGCGATCGGCGCCACTGCCGGTAGCGGATAGTGGTACGTCCATGCAAGGTCGCTGTGCAACGCATCACCCACTCGCACCGACCAGTACCCGGATGTCACTCCCTTGTACGGACACAGCGTCTGGGTGGTGCTGGGTTCCAGGTGCTCGAAGGCGACGTCGGTCGGCTCGATGTAAAACCGCGTGGGCAAGCCGGTTTCGAAAAGCAGGACCGGTGACCGGGTATCGGCGAGCATGACACCGTCAAGCTCGACGCGGATGTGCCGGTGCGACCGCAGCGCGTCTACCCGCGAGTAAGGATTGCGCGGATGGCCGTAGATCGGCTCGTCTTCCTCGAACCAGCGCAGCGGATCCCACTCGAATCGCACAGTCCCGGCCACCGGGCTGTCGCCGTCGACATCGAAGACCCGCGCGGCCGAC
>NZ_JBARMY010000063.1:0-9373 GCF_049802695.1 Mycobacterium sp. | reverse complement strand
CCACCGAACAGCAGATACAACCCGGTGAAGGTGTAGCCGACCATGACCAGCATCATGGTCAGCTGGCCGGTGAGCTGGTAACCCTTGGGCAGCAGGCGCAACGCCTTGTCGTGCGCTGCGATCACGGCCACGATGTGCCCGGTGACCACACAAGCCACTTTGATGCCGGCGAGGATCGGCGGATGCATCGACAGCACGTAGGCGACGTGGAGGTGGCTCAGTCCGAGCAGGTTCCAGCCCCGGCCGAGCGGATCGCCGAGCGCGATCACGGCCTGCTGGCCCCGCTCCACCAGGTACGACAAGTAGTGGGCGAAGATGTAACCCACCACGATCGGGATCAACGAATGCGCCATCTCACCGGGCAGCGAACTGCGCTGCTCGCGGTCGACACCCCCGGTCGCGCGCGCGGCCAATGAAAACGTCAGCGCCACGACGGAAATGAAGACCAGTAATCCGACGGTGCGCAGCGCGGACGACAATACCGCCGCGGGCACCCCGTGCGCGGTGCGGCCGATCCCGTCGGCGAAGCTGCGCCAGGTCGGTGAGGACGAGTAGCTGTCGAACGCCGTCGATCCGAGTAGCACCGACAGCACCGCGACCACGCCCGGCCGCACTGGCAGCGACGGCAGGTGATCGAACGGGTTCCCGAACACAATCTGTCCGCTGTCCGGATTACGGCGAAACGGGGAAAGCCGGGAAACCGCCATGCTGTACACCCCGAACGGGTCGACGCGGGCCAACCAACGCTGCCCGCACAGCCAGGCTCCGCCCAACAACACCACAACGTAGACCAGCAGCCATGCCTTGACCCACGGCAGCGACGCCGAGTTGGGGCTGGCCAGTTCCATCCACACGAAGGCGAACAAGCCCACCGCCGCCGGGCGATACCCCCAGCCTTCCGGATATCTGAGCCGGGTCCGGTGCAACCGCTGCGGTGTGATCCGTCGAAGCAGCAGATACACCGTGCGCACCGGCGAGATCACCCGCCACACCGGCCCGAAGAGCAGCGACAACGCCACCAAACCGACCCACAGCAGCACGTAGAACGCCCCGAGCAGGGCATTCTTCTGCGTCTGCGGACCCCATAGTCCTGCAATCAGCACCCACAGCGCGAAAACCAGCGCTACCGCGGCGATTGTCCAGCGGGTTGTGTGGGCGTCCACAAAGCGGGTCAACCCGGCCGGCAGCGGCCGGCCCGGCTTGAGCGGATCGAAACGCGGCCAGCGCCAGGCGAACGCGACCAGGGCGAAGGTGAACGTCAGCGCCCACGCGGCGCCGATCATGGCGTAGGCGTAGGGCACCGGGAGGTCACCTGACCCACCCAGCCCGTGCGCGAGAACGACTACGGTGCCACTGTCGCTCACGAACGCACTTGGATCGTGGCGACAGTGCGATCCAGATGGTGCAGTTCGACGTCCACGTTGCCCGGCACGTCGACGCTGAACTGGAACGTCTGGTTCGGCGCGGCGGCGATCTTGAACTCGTGATCAGGCACCGAGTGGACGTGCAGTTCGTCGGCGGCGTCGCTGGTCACCCGGAACGTGATCGGCTGGTTGATCCTGGCCTGCAGGATGGCGTTGACCGGGGTCACCCGCCCCTTGGCGATCGTCACCGCAACGGTGAGGTTGCCCGCCGCAGGCTTGTTCGCCGAACCGCCGCAACCGACCAGGCCGCAGGCCAGCGTCACCGCCACAGCCGGGACAAGCCCGCTGCGAAGCGCACTCCCCAAAGTCACGCCGCCCGCGGTGGGGAACGATCTAGTGCCTGCTCCTCCGGCTGCCTGGGCGCGAAGTCAGCTGCGTTGATCCGGCCGGCGCCCCAGGTCAGCGCGGTGATGACGGTCAGGGTGAAGACCAGCACCACGATTCCGCCGGCGGTGAACAACCACGCCGGGACGCCCGGGTCGCGTTCGCGCTGCAGGATCGTGACCTCGAGGACGAACGGCTTGGTGCTGACCGCCTGCGCCGGAATCTCCGGCACCGGAATCGCCGCGTCGGCCGGGGCCCAGATCGGCAATGCGGTCAGCGTCCTGCCGTCGTTGACACGCAGCAACGTCTTCCAGTCACCCCACACCGGGATCGGCTGAGTGGACACGTAGTGCCCCGGCCCGACTTTTTTGAGCCGGTCGATCTGCAGACCACGATCATTCTGCATCTTGCCCTGCCAGGACAGGATCGTCAGCCAGTCCGGGTGGGCGCTCACCAGCGTCGGAGGGTTGATCTGCACATCGGCCGACACCATGTGCTGCCCCGGCTTGCTGGGCAGGTCGGCGAGCTTGACGGTCGCGGTGTCCTTTTGCGGCACGGAGATGTGCAGCCCGTTGGCGACCGTTCCGCCAATCACGAGCACCGTCAGCGCCACCGCGGTGATGCCGAACGCCTTGCCCGGCAGGCGCTGGGTGGTCAGGACCATGCCGAACATCGCCGCGCACACCCCGGCCAGAATGGCCACCGGGACCGCCGTCGGCAGCGCTTCGCGCCACAGCGGCGTCGGCCACGGATAGTGGTACACCGCGCCGATCCACAGCGACTCCAGCCACAGTCCGACGGTGCCGATGCCCAGGCCGGCGACCGCGCCGAACAGGATCGGCCGCCGGAACAGCGGTATTAGGGCGATCAACTCAACCACCAGCGCCGGGCCCAGGTAGAGCGGGAACCAGTTGATCGGGGCACCCAGGATGGGTCCGACGATCAAAGCCACCGAACCGCGCAGCACAATCGCGAACAGGGCTGCGATGATCGCCGCGCCTTTGCCCATCGTCATGCGGGCGACGACGGCCGCGATCGCTGCCGCCGCGGCGATCAGCATCGGCTGGAACACCAGCCGGAACTGCGGCACACCGAAGTCGAATTCGATCTGGTAGACCGACATGCCGATGAACAATCCGCCAAGGGACAGATAGCGCATTGCTTTGACGAACCACTTGTCAGGAGACGCATCCGGCATTGCGCGCCTGCTTTCGTACTCCAGCATCAGAGTCGCGAAAAGCGAGAAGTTGGCGCCGCCGATCATCATCAGATGGGTGGGCCCCCACAGGGTGACGTCCTGGCCGAAGACGCGGTGCCAGATGTCGTCCAGCGGGAACCCGGTCAATGCGTAGAAGCCGCAGCCGGCCATCAGCACGCCGCCGACGGGTGCATACCAGTTACGCGTGATGCGTACCGCCGCCGGCCCCGGCTTGTCGAACGGGATCACGATGGCCAACATGCCGGCGAGGAAGATGCCGAACAGGCCGATGATGATGAAGTAGTGGGCGGGGTTGGCCAGCGGGCCCGGGTCGCGGCCATTGCCGATGTGCCAGCTGACGTCCCAGATGAAGCCGAACAGGGCACAGATGATCGACGTGGTGAACACCGCGACCGGCAAGGCCACCCAGGATGGGCGGTTGAACTTCTCGCCCATCTTGTCGGTCACCGTGGTCAGCCAAGAGATCCGATGCGTGCGGTGCGCCCAGCCGACATACAGCATGAACGCACCGATGATCATGGCCGCGATCGAGAGACCGATCACCTGGCCCAGGCCGGCTCCACGCGCCGGCGGCGACTCCGCTACAACCGCCAACACCACCGTTGACACCTCCCTATAAGGCTCGCACCGATAAAGAACACTTGTTCACTCAAAGCTAACTTATAGCAAAGTACGCTATCGATCCAGTGGCTTCTGAGGCCGAATATGCCCCAATTGATATCAGTTCAATCCGGCTTGTCGTCAGCCGGCGCATGTTCTGGCGAATCAGCGTTGCGCCGGTCTTTCACAGCGACGTACAGCACGACGCCGACGACGACGATTGCCGGCAGAAACGCCGGACCGGCCAGGATGAGCCAGTGGTGAGCCAGGTACTGCACGTGCGGATCAGTCATGGTCTTTGCGCTCCGGACGGTGCGGGTTCCGGCTGGGGGTAGCCGGTGCCGGCAGGATAACCAAATTCGACGTCTTCCAAGCACCACAACCGCACCTCGTTTGGTTCGGTACGAGCCGCATGGCCTAACCTGAACACCGTTCTTCAGCGGCGACAGCCCGCTCGAACACGTCGATGACAAGGGGGGCCTGGTGACTCAAGCGGCGACTCGGCCGACCACCGACGGCGGCGTCGTTTTTCAACGCACCGACATTCTGGCACTAGCACGCGAGCGGGTGCTGCAACGAGGCGAGGGTCTGATTCAGGACCAGGTGCTGCAGGTGCTGCAACTGCCCGACGACCGGCTCGAGGAGCTGCTGGGGCTCGCGCACGAGGTGCGGATGGCTTGGTGCGGTCCCGACGTCGAGGTCGAGGGCATCATCAGCCTCAAGACCGGTGGCTGCCCGGAAGACTGTCATTTCTGTTCGCAGTCGGGATTGTTCGCCTCGCCGGTGCGCAGCGCCTGGCTCGACATCCCCAGCCTGGTCGAGGCGGCCAAGCAGACCGCGAAGACGGGCGCGACCGAATTCTGCATCGTGGCCGCGGTACGGGGGCCCGACGAGAGGCTGCTGGCCCAGGTCGCGGCAGGTATCGAGGCGATCCGCAACGAAGTCGACATCAACATCGCCTGCTCGCTGGGCATGCTGAACGCCGAGCAGGTGGAGCGGCTTTCGGCGATGGGCGTGCACCGCTACAACCACAATCTCGAGACGGCCAAGTCGTTCTTCCCCGGCGTCGTCACCACCCACACGTGGGAGGAGCGTTGGGACACGCTGTCGATGGTGCGCGACGCCGGCATGGAAGTGTGCTGCGGCGGCATCCTGGGCATGGGCGAGACCATCGAACAGCGGGCGGAATTCGCCGCGAACCTCGCTGAGCTGGGTCCCGACGAGGTGCCGCTGAACTTCCTCAACCCCCGCCCGGGCACCCCGTTCGGTCACCTGGAGGTGTTGCCTGCCAGCGAAGCGCTGAAAGCGGTGGCGGCGTTTCGGCTGGCGCTACCGCGCACGCTGCTGCGGTTCGCCGGTGGCCGGGAGATCACCCTCGGCGACTTGGGCGCCAAACAAGGCATCCTCGGCGGCATCAACGCGGTGATCGTCGGCAATTACCTCACTACACTAGGCCGGCCCGCCGAAGCGGATCTGCAGCTGCTCGACGAGCTGCAGATGCCGATCAAAGCGCTCAACGCAACCCTGTAGAAGACTGGCGGCCGATGATTTCCGACCTGCCCGCCCCGGTCGGTGCGGGCGAATACAACGTCTACACCGGCACCGGCACCGGCCATCCGGCAGGCGGCACCAACACCCCTGTTCCGGCCGCGGCGCAGCTCGGTCTTGAGCCGCCCCGCTTCTGCGCGGCATGCGGGCGCCGCATGGTGGTCCAGGTCCGGCCCGACGGCTGGTGGGCGAAGTGCTCGCGGCATGGGGTGGTCGACTCAACCGACCTCGAGGAGCGGTGTTGACCGCGCCGGCGCAACTCGCCGCCGCGCCGCGCACCTCCAGCAGGCGAGCCGTGCTGGCCGTGGTCGCGGGTCCGTTACTGATGGGTCTGCTGATCGGCGGCGGGTGGGCGCTGATCGCGCCGCCCATTCACGGGGTGGTGGCACTGACCCACAGCGGCGAGCGGGTGCACGACTATCTGGGCGACGAGTCGGACAACTTCTTCGTCGCCGCGGCCCTGATGCTGGGACTGCTGACCCTGCTCGCGGTAGTGGCGCCGGTGCTGGCGTGGCAATGGCAAGCTCACCGCGGGCCGGCGATGGTCATCGGGCTCTCGATCGGTGTGATCGTTGCCGCCGCGGTCGGTGCGCCGGTGGGCGCGCTGCTGGTGCGGCTGCGCTATGGCGTCCTGGACATCAACCAGGCGCCGGTCACGCACAAGGATCCGTTCCATTACTTCGTCGAGGCGCCGCCGGTGCTGTTCGGCCACACCGCGCTGCAGGTCGCGTGCACCGTGCTGTTGCCGGCTGCGACCGCCGCGCTGGTGTACGGCCTGTTGGCCGCGGCTTCCCCGCACGACGACCTGGGCAGTACATCAGAGCGGCCTAAAGAGGGCGCCGCTGAATCGGTCGGCCGGTCACAACGCGCGCTGCGATCCTGAGCAGCCGGACCATCCCGATGTAGGTGGCCGGATTGAACATCGTCGGCCAGGTCGTCCGGATCAGGTGATCGGTCAGCGGTCGGCGGGCGAACCGGTCCTGCAACCACCGCAAGGCCATTGGCGCGGACAGCGGATGCAGCAACAGGTGCTCGTTGAACGCATCCCGGTGATAGGTGACGGCGGCTCCGCCGCCCGAGTACTCGTCGGCGAGGTTGTCGATGTCATCGACGGAGATCAAATAGTCGTGAACGGCTTGGATGATCAACACCGGCGGGGTCGGTACGGTCGTGCCGAGCTTAATGTTGTCGAAGATGTACTGGACCTCCGGCATGGTGAGGATCTCTTCCAGCGGCCGGTCGAGGTAGTCGGCCATGTCCTTCTTCGCCATTCGTAGCACCGCGATCCCAGTCGTCATTCGCTCCAGGTGCTTGAGCAGGGTCCGGCCTTCTTCATTGGTGTGCTCCTTGATCACCCGATCCAGATCCGGGTAGATCTGTGACAGCGCGGCCACGACCATCGCGGGCAAGCCGGACAAGAAGCTGCCGTTGAGCCGGCGGAAGGTATGGCCCAGATCGCCCACGGGAGAACCGAGCACCGCGCCGACAATGTCGAGTTCGGGTGCGTAGTCGGCGCAGAGCTCGGCGGCCCACGCGCTAGCCAGCCCGCCCCCGGAGTAGCCCCACAACGCCACCGGCGCCGATGCGGACAATTCGAGGCGCTCAGAACTCAGCGCGGCGCGGATTCCGTCCAGGGTGCAGTACCCAGGTTCGTACGGCGCGCCCCACATCCCGTCGGGACCTTCGTGGTCGGGTATCGAGACGGCCCAGCCTTCCGCGACGGCGGCGGCGATCAGCAAATACTCCAGTTGTGCCAGGGAGCCGATCGCCCTGGCGTTACGTCGCAGCGCATAGGAAGGAAAACAGCGGGAAGTTACGGAGTCGATGGCGCACTGATACGACAGCACCGGGCACGGGCGCTTCGGGGTCATGTGCGTCGGGACGATCACCGTCGTCACCGTCGCCTGGGGCAGGCCGTTCATGTCGTTCGTCCGGTAGAGCAATTGGATCGCTGCTGTCCGCTGCCGGATCAGCCCGAGAAACGCCAGCTCGACGTCGCGGGAGCGCAGCACCGTGCCCGGAACGGCGTGCCGGAAGCCGGCCGGCGGCTGGTAGAACGGGTCGTCCGACGGCAACGCGGGCCGCGCATCAGTCTTCAGCTCCTCGTGTGACGGCCGCCCAATCCATTCCGCACCCGCTGTGCTCGCCAGGCTGCCAAAGTCCATCGCCGCATTGTCCCTTAAGGCACCGTTGACAAGCCAATCGGCACGCCCGTGCGGACGGGATACCGGGAGGATTCAGCCGTGCCGGGCGGGCGTAAGGCGGCGAATTCGTCGGTGATTCGTAGCTGCGAGTCGGTGAATCGGTACAGCGCCGCCGGACGCCCTCCGCTGCGGCCGGACTGCGCGATGGTTCCGGTCTGGGTGATCACCCGGCGCCGGGCCAGCACGCGCTGCAGGTTGGTGGTATCGACCTGGTATCCCAGCGCCGCACCGTAGATGTCGCGCAGCGTAGACAGGGCGAAATCTTTTGGAGCCAGCGCGAACCCGATGTTGGTGTACGACATCTTGGCGACCAGCCGGGCCCGGGCGTAGGCGATCATCGGGGCGTGGTCGAAGGCCATCGGCGGCAGCGTGTTCACCGGATGCCAACGGGTGTCCGGCGGTAGCTCCGGTGTGGCGGGGTAGGGCACCAGGCCGAGAAAAGTCGACGCGATCATCCGTGGGCCCGGCACCCGGTCGGGGTCGGAGAACACGGCGAGCTGTTCCAGGTGAGCAAGCTCGCGCAGGTCGACCTTTTCGGCGAGTTGACGTCGAACCGAACTGGTCATGTCTTCGTCATGACGCAGCCGCCCGCCTGGCAGCGACCACGCGCCGCGCTGCGGATCTCGGGCGCGTTCCCACAGCAGCACACTGAGCTGCGGCTTCGACGATTTGGATCCGGGTTGAGGTGCGCGAACCTGGAACACGACAGCGAGCACTTCATGGGCGGTGCTACTATGAGTCATGTTTTCGATTGTAAGTCGAAAACCCCTGGCGCGGAAGGAGCGGCCATGACGGTCCTCAATCGCACGCACCCGGGGGCCGACGACCTCCAGACCGACCTCGCCGCCGGCATCACCAACTCGCCGTCCGGCTACGCCGGTGTCGACGGCGACGGGCAGTGGGCCGCCGAGGTCCGCCGGCTGGCCAAGCTGCGCAACGCGACAATCCTGGCGCACAACTACCAGCTGCCGGCCATCCAGGACGTCGCCGATCATGTCGGAGACTCGCTGGCGCTCTCCCGGGTGGCCGCCGACGCGCCGGAGGACACCATCGTGTTCTGCGGGGTGCATTTCATGGCCGAGACCGCCAAGATCCTCAGCCCGCACAAGACGGTGCTGATCCCCGACCAGCGGGCCGGCTGCTCACTGGCCGACTCGATCACCGCCGACGAGCTGCGGGAGTGGAAAGACGAGCACCCCGACGCCGTCGTCGTCTCCTATGTCAACACCACCGCCGCGGTGAAGGCGCTCACCGACGTTTGCTGCACATCGTCGAACGCCGTCGACGTCGTCGCATCGATCGACGCCGACCGCGAAATACTGTTCTGCCCCGACCAGTTCCTCGGTGCACACGTTCGTCGCGTCACCGGGCGGGCGAACATGCACATCTGGGCCGGTGAATGCCACGTCCACGCCGGCATCAACGGCGACGAACTCACCGAACAGGCCCGCAGCCACCCGGACGCCGAACTGTATGTGCACCCCGAATGCGGCTGCGCCACTTCGGCGCTGTATCTCGCCGGCGAAGGAGCCTTCCCGGCCGACCGGGTCAAGATCCTGTCCACCGGCGGCATGCTGACTGCTGCGCACGAGACCCGCGCCCGCCAGGTGCTGGTCGCCACCGAGGTCGGCATGCTCTACCAATTGCGCCGCGCTGCACCGGGTGTTGACTTCCGCGCGGTCAACGACCGGGCGTCGTGCAGATACATGAAGATGATCACCCCGGCCGCGTTGCTGCGCTGCCTTATCGACAGCGCCGACGAGGTGAATGTGGACGCCGGGACAGCTTCGCTGGCCCGGCGCAGTGTGCAGCGGATGATAGGTATCGGGCAGTCCGGCGGCGGGGAATGACCGGGACCTGCGCCTGGCAGCAGCGGGCTGACGTCGTCGTCGTGGGCACCGGGGTTGCCGGGCTGGCGGCGGGTCTGGCCGCCCATCGCGCCGGCCGCCGCGTGGTGGTGCTGAGCAAGGCGGACCGTCGGCCCGGGATGACGGCGACATATTACGCACAGGGCGGCATCGCGGTGGTGCTGCCGCACAACGACGACTCGGTAG
>NZ_JBARMY010000062.1:0-4886 GCF_049802695.1 Mycobacterium sp. | reverse complement strand
AGGTTGCGGCGGCCCGCGACCACATCAGGGTCAGCCGGGTCGAAAAGCTCGAACAGTTCGATGAGGCGGGTGCGCACGGTTGTGCGCTCATCACCGGATGTCCGTCGTACCAAAGCCACCAGGCGGTCGAAGGCCGCCCCCACGTCCTGGTTGACGATCTGCACGTCGGCAGCCGCCAGCGCGGCCGCGATGTCACCCGGGGCCGCGTCGGCCATCGCGACGGCGTCAGGCCGTTGCGCTGTTGCGCGTGTCAAGAATTCGATCTGGCGGATCGCGCCCTTGGCTTCGGCATGGTTCGGGTCCGCATCCAGGATGGTCTGATACGAGCTGAGCGCGGCAGCGAAGTCGCCGGCCTCCAGCTGCTCGCGGGCTTGGCTCAGCGCCGGGTCGATCTCCGCTTCGTTGGAACCGGCTGCGCCGCTGAGCTTGCCGGCTGTCGCGGACAGCAGCGAGTCGAGCCAGCCCCGCAACTGCTCGGCCGGCTGGACACCCTCGAAACTGCTCAGCGGCTGACCGGCCGCCAGCGCCACGACTGTCGGGATCCGCTGCACGCCGAAGATCTGCGCCACCCGCGGCGCCGTCTCGACGTCGACGGTGGCCATTGACCACTTACCGTTGTCGGCGGCGGCCAGACCGGACAGAATGTCGGCCAGTTGCACGCAGGCCTCGCTGCGCGGCGTCCACAACAACACCACGACTGGAATATGTTGAGACCGAACCAGCACCTCGTCTTCGAAATTGGCTTCGGTGATCTCAGTGCCGAATTGCTCAGCTGACACCGCCTCGTCCGGGTCAGCGCCGGGCCGGGTGTTCTGCTGAGCACGTTGCTTGAGGCCGGACAGGTCGACCGCCCCGGCCAAGGCAGGGCCAATTGGAGGTCGTGGACGCGTCACGTCGACAAGTTTGTCATGCCGCTGGAAATGACGAGCAATGCGGTTGCCCACCAATGTTACTCACCAGTTATGGCGAAGATCACATCAGACCCAGCGGCGTGGCGCCAGCAAAGTCGAAAGGAACACGTACCAGTCAGTCGCTTGACAACGTACTGAACAGTAGCTTTGTCGGCGACGGGGTCTAACCGGCCCGCAACACCAGCGCGTCGCCCTGACCACCGGCGCCACACAGCGCCGCCACCCCGTAACCGGAGCCTCGGCGGGCCAACTCAAGAGCCACATGCAGCACGATGCGCGCCCCCGACATGCCGATCGGGTGGCCGACCGCAATGGCACCACCGTTGACGTTGGCGACGTCCGGGTTGACGCCGAGCTCCCTGGTCGACGCCAGAGCTACCGCGGCGAAAGCCTCGTTGATCTCGATGACATCGAGTTGCTCAACGGTGATGCCCTCCCGGTCGACAGCTTTCTTCACCGCCTTGGCGGGCTGCGACTGCAGGGTGGAATCCGGACCGGCCACCACGCCGTGGGCTCCGATCTCAACCAGCCAAGTCAGGCCCAGCGCCTGCGCTTTCTCCTTGCTCATCACGACGACAGCGGCCGCACCATCGGAGATCTGCGACGACGAGCCGGCCGTGATCGTGCCGTCCCGGCGAAACGCCGGCTTGAGCCCGGCCAGCGATTCGGCAGTGGTATTGACGCGAATTCCCTCGTCCTCGTTGAACTGCAGTGGATCACCTTTGCGCTGCGGAATGGTGACCGGCACCACTTCGTCGGCGAAAACACCGTCTTTCCATGCCGCCGCGGCCTTCTGATGCGACCGCGCGGCGTACTCGTCCTGTTCTGCCCGAGTGAACTGGTCGACCTCGTTGCGCTGCTCGGTCAGTGCACCCATCGGCTGGTCAGTGAACACGTCATGCAGGCCGTCGTAGGCCATGTGGTCTACGACGGTCACATCGCCGTACTTGTATCCGGCCCGGCTGTCGATCAGCAGATGTGGAGCCTTCGTCATGGACTCCTGGCCGCCGGCCACCACCACGTCGAACTCCCCGGCGCGAATGAGCTGGTCGGCCAGAGCGATGGAGTCCAGACCCGACAGACACATCTTGTTGATTGTCATTGCCGGGACGTCCCACCCGATGCCGGCCGCCACAGCGGCTTGCCGGGCGGGCAACTGACCGGCGCCGGCGGTCAGCACCTGGCCCATGATCACGTACTGCACCTCGGCGGGCGACACCTTGGCCTTCTCCAGCGCGCTCGCAATCGCGATGGCGCCCAGATCACTGGCCGAGAAATCCTTCAGCGAACCCATCAGTTTGCCGATAGGGGTGCGTGCTCCAGCAACTATCACCGACGTCGTCATCAATACCTCCAGCGCGGGCGCAGACGGCCTTTAAGACCGATCGAGAAGCGCAGTCTTTTTTCTCAGGTTACCGTGGCGATATGACCACCGATCACGTCGACGTCCGTCGGGCACTGTCTACCTCGCTGGTTACGGCGGTCGATCACGTGGGCATCGCGGTGGCCGACCTGGATGCGGCAATCGCGTGGTATCACGAGCACCTCGGAATGATCTTGGTGCACGAGGAAGTCAACGAGGACCAGGGTATCCGCGAGGCGATGTTGTCGGTGCGCGGCGCCCGCGGTGGCGGCGCTCAGGTGCAGCTGATGGCCCCGCTCGACGAGTCCTCGGCGATCGCGAAGTTTCTGGACAAGCGCGGTCCCGGCATTCAGCAGATGGCCTACCGGGTCAGCGATCTCGAGGCTCTTAGCGAGCGGCTTCGCGAGCAAGGCGTTCGACTGCTTTACGACAGTCCCCGCCGCGGCACGGCGAACTCCCGGATAAACTTCATTCATCCCAAAAGTGCCGGCGGGGTGTTGATCGAGCTCGTCGAACCGGCGCAGGGCTAGGACGGGCGCAGAATTACTTCACGACCACTTGCGGGTCGGACTGCGTGTCGTGCGGTTGGACCAGCAAGGTGTGTGCCAATGCCGCCGATCGTCGATTCCGGCTTGCGGTGAGTCAGCCGGCCACGCGACCAGATGTGCTGTGCCGGAGCGGATCTCATGGTCACAGCCTGGACAGCGGTATGTTTTACCCGCTCGGGCGGCAGCGATCGGCCGCACTTCGTATTCGTAGCCGTCCGGCCCGATTTCGAGCCGAGGCACTACCGGCAACGGCCGAAACGGCTGTTGCCGAGCTGCCGGATTTCGGCGGCGCGCCACGCAGTCAGTGTAGTCGGGCAGATCAGAACAGGCGGTAGTCGTCGCTGTCCATGCCGCGCATCTCGTCGTAATCCAGTACCAGGCAACGGATGCCGCGGTCGGTGGCCAGGGTGCGCGCCTGCGGTTTGATCTGCTGTGCGGCGAACACCCCGCTGACCGGTGCGAGCAAACTGTCGCGGTTGAGCAGTTCCAGATACCGGGTCAGCTGCTCGACGCCGTCGATCTCGCCACGGCGCTTGATCTCGACGGCAACCGAACGACCCTGTTGGTCGCGGCACAGCAAGTCAACCGGACCGATAGCGGTCATGTACTCACGGCGCACCAGGGTGTATCCGGCGCCCAGCAGCTCGACGTGCTCAGCGAGCAACGCCTGCAGATGTGCTTCGACGCCGTCTTTGACCAGCCCGGGGTCGATGCCCAGATCGTGGCTGGAGTCATGCTCGATCCGCTCGACGGTGATACGCAACTGCTCGCCCGCTTTGTTCTCCACCACCCACACCGGCACCGGCCCGTCGACGTCCTCGATCAGCCGGCACGGCGGACTCATCCAGTTCAGCGGTTTATAGGCCCGGTCGTCGGCGTGCACGCTGACCGAGCCGTCCGCCTTGAACAGCAGCAGCCGGCGCGCGGACGGCAGATGGGCCGTCAGCCGCCCGACGTAATCGACGGTGCACTGGGCGATGACTAGACGCACGCGACTCACCTTAGGGCCGCGGGCTCGGACGAATTAGGCTGACGACACCATGGCCGCGCCGACGATATCCCAGCGCCTGGGTCGAGTGCTGGAACGAGTGACCCAGCAGAGCGGGCGGCTGACGGAGACACCGGCGTATGGCTCCTGGCTGCTGGGGCGGGTGTCGGAAAGCCAGAGCCGCCGGCGGATCCGCATCCAGACGATCCTGACCATCGGCATGGTTCAGGCGAATGTCGTCGGGGTCGGCGTGGCAGTGCTGCTGGTCACGGTCGCTTTCCCAGTCCCAAGCGTCATCACCGACGCGCCAAAGTGGGTCACCTTCGGGGTGGTGCCCGCCTACATCTTGAGCGCAGGGGCGGTCGGCACCTATTGGATCACCCGCCGGACCGTGACCACCCTGCGATGGTCGATCGAAGAACGCAAGCCCACCCGGGCCGACGAGCGCAACACCTTCCTGGCCCCACTGCGAGTAGCGATCGTCACTCTGATCTTGTGGGGTCTCGGCGCGGCGTTGATGACGACGCTTTACGGCCTGGCCAACACACTGTTCATTCCCCAAGAACTGTTCTCGGTCAGCTTCTGCGGTGTTCTGGTCGCCACCGCCTGCTATTTGTTCACTGAGTTCGCCTTGCGCCCGGTGGCCGCCCAGGCCCTCGATGCGGGGCCGCCGCCGCGACGGCTGGCGCCGGGCATCATGGGCCGCACCATGGCAGTTTGGACGCTTGGCTCAGGTTTGCCCGTCGTGGGCATCGCCCTCACCGCGATCTTCTCGCTGGCACTGCGGGATCTCACCGAAACCCAGCTCGGGGTGGCGGTGCTGATCATCGCCATGGCAACGCTTGTCTTCGGATTTCTGCTGATGTGGATCTTGTCGTGGCTTATCGCGACACCGGTACGCATGGTTCGCGCCGCGCTCAAGCGCGTCGAACAGGGAAATCTGCGCGGCGACCTGGTGGTGTTCGACGGAACAGAACTCGGTGAGCTGCAGAGTGGTTTCAACGCGATGGTCAGCGGCCTGCGGGAGCGTGAACGGGTGCGAGACCTGTTCGGCCGTCACGTCGGGCGGGAGGTCG
>NZ_JBARMY010000061.1:0-3310 GCF_049802695.1 Mycobacterium sp. | reverse complement strand
CGCATCGAGTTCAACTTCCACGACACCTATCAGTGCGGCAACGAAGAAGCCAACGTCGGCAACATCGTCATCACCATGGGCGGGCACCAGGTCACCGCCGAAGGCGTGTTCACCTACCGGGTTAACGACGCCGGCCAAATGGTGGCGCTGCGCGCCTACTGGGAGATGGACCGGGCGGCGGCTACCGCTCGGCCGGTGTAGCCGTTAGAGAACAGGTTGTGGTCACAGGGTCGCGTCGACGTGTCGGGGAAAACTGAATACGGACCAGTGCGCGGCAGCTGAATTTGGCCAGCTTTCGGAAGGTCCTTTGCTTGGCCGACATGCTCGACTATGTGCCGAATGTCGCCCTCGTTGCACCACCCCGGACAGAAACTGTAACGTGTTCTAGTTAGAAGCCAACCAAGTTGGAGGCGTCATGGCTACCGAGACGGCCGGCATTCGAGAGATCGACTCCGGCACCCTGCCCGACAGATACGCCCGCGGTTGGCACTGTCTTGGCCCGGTCCAAGACTATTTGGACGGCGAGCCGCATTCGATCGAGGCGTTCGGCACCATGCTGGTCGTGTTCGCCGACTCGCACGGCGACCTGAAGATCCTCGACGGCTACTGCCGGCACATGGGCGGCAACCTGTCGCAGGGCACGATCAAGGGTGACGAGATCGCCTGCCCGTTCCACGACTGGCGTTGGGGCGGCGACGGCCGATGCAAACTGGTGCCCTACGCCAAGCGGACACCGCGAATGGCCCGCACCCGGTCGTGGACCACCGACGTGCGCAGCGGCCTGCTGTTCGTCTGGCATGACGCCGAGGGCAACCCGCCGCCACCTGAGGTGCGCATACCGGAGATCCCGGAGTTCACCAGCGGCGACTGGACCGAGTGGCGGTGGAACTCGATCCTGATCGAAGACTCCAACTGCCGGGACATCATCGACAACGTCACCGACATGGCGCACTTCTTCTACATCCACTTCGGACTTCCGACGTACTTCAAGAACGTCTTCGAAGGTCACATCGCCTCGCAGTACCTGCACAATGTCGGCCGGCCCGACGTGAACGACCTGGGCACCTCCTACGGTGAAGCGCACCTGGATTCCGACGCGTCCTATTTCGGCCCGTCGTTCATGATCAACTGGCTGCACAACAGTTACGGCGGCTACAAGGCCGAGTCGATCCTGATCAATTGTCACTACCCGGTGACCCAGAACTCGTTCGTGCTGCAGTGGGGTGTCATCGTCGAGAAGCCCAAGGGCATGGACGAGGCGATGACGGAGAAGCTGTCCAGGGTTTTCACCGAGGGCGTCAGCAAAGGCTTCTTGCAAGACGTCGAGATTTGGAAGCACAAGACCCGCATCGACAATCCGCTGCTGGTCGAGGAGGACGGCGCCGTCTACCAGATGCGACGGTGGTATCAACAGTTCTACGTCGACGTCGCCGATGTCACGCCGGAGATGACCGACCGCTTCGAGGTCGAGGTGGATACCACCTTGGCCAACGAGAAGTGGCACGTCGAAGTCGAGGAGAACCTCAAGCGGAAGGCTGAATCGGAAGGACAGCCGACTCAGGTTTCATGATGGCTCCGCGCGAAGACCCGCCTGACGTCGAGCGGCTGGCCCGGTCGATGTTGTCCCTGCGCGGGGATCACGACGACCACGACCAGGCAGCGCCGACGCCGCCTGCGCGGCGTGGGCAGTCGAAGGCACCGGCCTCCACGGGCCGTCCGGGGGGCAGTGCGGCTGTGCGTGACGCTACCCAGGCCGACCGGGACCGCTATCTGACGTCGGGCCTTCAACCCGTGGACTGCCGGTTCTGCCACGTCACGGTCAACGTCAAGAAGCCGGGCCCGGGACACACCGCGGTGCAATGGAACAGCGAGGCCTCGCAGCGCTGCGCCGTTTTCGCGGAGCTACGAGCGTCCGGTGAGCACAGCGCGCGTACCAGATCTTGCCCGAAATTGACCGACAGCATCGAACACGCGATCGCCGAAGGATGTCTGGAGGCGGTGTCGACCGCCCCTCCCCCCGGCGACGGCTGACTAGAGTCCGGCGAATCGCGCCTTGACCGACTCGCTGGTCAACCCGTAGTCGGCTAGCGAATACGTGTGCTTGGGGGCCCGCGGACCGGTCTGGCTTTCCGCGTGGCTGTCGGCCATGGCCTGGCGCGCCTGCTCGGTGAGTGTCAGACCGAAATGACGGTAGACCTTCTCCACGGTGCCCAGCGGATCCGCGATGAGCTCGCGGTAGTCGACGTCGTAGAACTGTGCCGGATCGTGTTTGGCGCGTTCAGCATTGAACCGCTCGAGGCCACGCGACCAGGTTTCCATCGAGTCGTAGCCGATCTGTGCGCCTGTATAGGTTTTCGACCACCCGGCTGCGGTGTGCTGGGCCAGCGAACACATCGACGCCATGATGGTCTCGACCGGTCGGTGCGTCTGCACGACGAGCGCGTCGGGGTAGGTGGCCATCAGCGCGTCCAAGGCAAAGAGATGGCTGGGGTTTTTCAGCACCCAGCGCTTGTCGGCGTCGTTGAGCCCGATCAGCTGAAGGTTTTTACGGTGCCGGCGGTATGCCGGCGTCCAGTCCTGCCGGGACAGCCACTGGCTGTAACTGGGTAGGTGCGCCAACGTCTCATACGACACCGAGTGGAACGACTGCCGTAACAGCTGCCAGCATTCCTCGAGCTCGTCCGCGGCCATGAAGTGTAGCCCGGTGTAACCGGGATTCTCCGCGTGGTGCTGGGTGTACTGCGCCTCGAGCTGGCGATAAACCGGGTCGTCCGACCAGGATTCGCGTGGCGGCCTGGGCTGCGGGTACTCGGCCAGCCACAGGTGCAGACCCTGGTGTGCCGGGTCGGCACCCAACAGCCGGTGCAGCGCGGTGGTGCCGGTACGCACTAAACCGGTGACGAAGATCGGCCGGTCGATGACGACGTCGGCGTGTTCAGGGTATCGCTTCCACGCGGCCTCTGATAGCAGCCGCGCCACCAGCGCGCCGCGCAGAAAGAAGCGATTCATCTTGCTGCCCAGCGGTGTGAGATCCGCTTCACGCCGGTAGGAATCGAGCAGCACGCCCAACGCCTCGCGATAGTTGTCGTCGTCGGTGCCGAAATCGTCGAGTCCGATGAACTTCGTCGCCGAGGCGTGCAGGTCATCGACGCCGCCGATGTCGGTGCGATCCGTCATTGCGCCGCCTCCTCCTCATCGCTCCGCTCTGCATCGTCGGTGCGCTGCGCCATCAGGCTTTGTACTCCCCGCAGTTGACGTCCAGAGTCTGGCCGGTGACGCCGCTCGACAGATCGCTGGCCAGGAACAGGAT
>NZ_JBARMY010000060.1:0-5085 GCF_049802695.1 Mycobacterium sp. | reverse complement strand
CCAGGAGCGGGCGGTCAGCGCCCGCATCACGGCATCGCGCAACCGGCCGCGGATGCCGGTGCCCGGCGCCAATCCGCTGCCGATCGGCGGTAGCCCTTTCGACGGCCGGTACAGCGGGTGGGGGCTGAGCTCGATCCACGGTATGCCGATCAGGTCGGCCGCGAGACCCCCACACGCGGTGATGACGTCGGAGATCACCAGGTCTAGGCCGAGCGCCTCCAGCTGCGGCGCGTTGAGCACCGCCATCCGTGCGGCCCGCTGGTGAATCTTGGCCCCGGCGTCGCTGTCGTCGTCATCGGCGGTCGGCTCGAGCCCTGCCAACTCCACAGCGTCGACGCCCGCGTCCCGGGCGGCGTCCAGCCATTCGGCGCCGGTGAGCAAGGTGGCCGAGTCACCCACGGCGTTGAACCGTTGACACAGCGCGATCGCCGGAAAAGAGTGCCCCGGATCCGGTCCGGCGACAACGGCAACACGCACCGCCTTACCCTGCCACAGCGGCGCGTCGCTCCAACCTCATTACCCTGGAACCATGACAGAGCTGACCGCCCAGAACACCCGCACAGTCGAGGTATTTCTGCATGCGCTGCAAGACCAGGACTTAGACACCGCGGACGCGGCGTTGGCCGATGATCTGGTGTACCAGAACGTCGGGCTACCGACCATTCATGGCCGCCACCGGGCCATGAAGCTGTTCCGGCAGATGGAGGGCAGAGCCCGCTTCGAAGTGAAGATCCACCGCATCGCGGCCGACGGGGCCGCCGTGCTGACCGAGCGCACCGATGCGGTGATTTTCGGTCCATTGCGGTTGCAATTCTGGGTTTGCGGCGTCTTCGAGGTCCATGACGGCCGAATCACGCTGTGGCGCGACTACTTCGACTTCTACGACATGTTCAAGGCGACCCTGCGCGGTCTCGCCGGTCTTGTTGTGCCGCCGCTGCGAACATCGTTCTGACCGAATGAATAAGAACGCGGTGCGCCGACGGCCCAACGCCATTCAGTACATCCGCTACTGCTACGGCCATCCGCTGCCCGCGTCGATGCGGGACTGGGTGCGCAACGACCTGGCCGGCAAAGGCGCCACCGCCCGGATGATGATCCGGGTCGCCGTTCCCGCGGTGCTGGTGCTCGCGCCGTTCTGGCTACTTCCGGCGTCGCTTTACGTGCACTCCGAGATGACGTTGCCGATCCTCATCCCGTTCGTCTACTTCTCACATGCTTTGAACAAGGTCTGGCGCCGGCACATGCTCCGCATGCACAATCTCGATTCTGACCTCGTCGATGAACGCCGCCGCGAGCGCGACGCCGACATGCACCGCAGGTACGTCGAACGGTACGGTCCGCGGCCCGAGTCGGCGCCGTTCAGGAGCCACGACATCTGAGGGGGCCCGACAGCTACGCCCGCGGCAGCCCACCGAGTTCGTCGAAAGCCTGCGCCCACCCGACCAGCCGATCGGTCGCGCCGGCCAGTTCGTCGCGGTAGCGCTGCTGGGACATCGGCGACGCCGGCGTCGTCGATCCCCCGTTCGCAGCAGACACCAACTGGGCTGCGGCAGTGACCATTTCGTTGTACTGCCGGACACCCGCGCTCAACTGCGCGGTGAAGGCGTTGATAGTCGGGACCAGATACGACCGGGACTGGGCATTGTTGTTCGCCGCCCGCTCCATCGACACAACCTCAGCCGCGGTGGCCGTCATGGCCGAGGCGGACTGGTTGGCCGCATCGGTGAGATCGTGGATTTCCGGGCTGGGCAGCATCTTGCCGCGCTCTATGACGCCCAGCAGCGACACGAAGCCGCGCTCCGAAGCGCCCAGCGCCGACATGGCGGGTCGCGCCGCCGAACCCGTCGGCGGCAGCCGACGAGTGCTCGCGGGCCGCTCCGTCGGCAACGGCAGTGAGCGCAGCCAGCGGTAGCGGAACAGCAACAGCGTTGCCGGGACGGCCGCACCCACCGCGATGGACCCGGTGATGATCAGCAGCAGCTGAAACCATCCCCAGGCCGCCAGCAGCACCGTCACCACGGCCCAGAACAGGCAGGCGAAACCGAACAACAGCCCCAGTCGCAGCGCCCACCGCTGTTTGCGCAGCAACCGGGCCCGTGGGTCGGCGAGCACGCTCAGCTGGGCGGCAAGAACGTCGGCCACTTGGCTCGCGATGTCCATGCCGCGTTGCACCACGCCTCGCCGAGGCCTGCTGCGCCAACCCGGACTTACCGCCATCCCTGCTACCTCTTACTGCGTGAGCGGCTTCTCGGGGGCCACGTCCGGCGCGATGGCCGGAGTGGCCGCAGCCCCGGCACCGCCGGATGGCAACGCCTCGCCGCGCATGGAAGCGCGAATCTGTTCCAGCCGCGAATGGCCGGCCATCTGCACGCTTGCCTGCTCGACTTCGAGCATGCGACCCTGCACGGAATTCTGCGCCAGCTCGGCCGACCCCAGCGCATTGGCGTAGCGACGTTCGATCTTGTCGCGCACCTCATCGAGACTCGGCGTCGTGCCGGGCGCGGCGATCTCGCTCATCGACCGCAGCGAGGCGCTGACCTGCTCCTGCATCTTGGCCTGCTCGAGCTGACTGAGCAGTTTGGTGCGCTCGGCGATCCGCTGCTGCAACACCATCGCGTTCTGCTCGACGGCTTTCTTGGCCTGTGCGGCTGCGTTCAGCGCCTGGTCGTGCAGCCCCTTGAGGTCTTCCACGCTTTGTTCAGCGGTCACCAGCTGAGCGGCGAACGACTCGGCGGCGTTGTTGTATTCGGTGGCCTTGGCGGCGTCTCCCGCAGCGGTGGCCTGGTCAGCCAGCGTCACCGCTTGCCGCACATTGACCTGCAGCTTCTCGATATCGGCCAACTGCCGGTTGAGCCGCATCTCGAGTTGGCGCTGGTTGCCGATCACCTGCGCGGCCTGCTGCGTCAGCGCCTGATGCGCACGTTGGGCTTCTTCGATCGCCTGCTGGATCTGCACCTTGGGGTCGGCGTGCTCGTCGATCCTCGCGTTGAACACCGCCATGAGGTACTTCCACGCTTTGACGAACGGGTTGGCCATAAGTTAGCTCCGTCTTCTGGATCGATACCTGCCCATAAATTACTGCGCTTACCCTGCCGCTCAATCTAATGGTTCCCCGCGTATCGCCACACCTGCGCTGTGCAGGGCGCCGTGATCGGGTCAGGCCACCGCCAGCGAAGCAACCGGCGGGATCACCACTTTGGTGCTGGCATCGATGTGCGCAGCGCTGACTGCCGACAGCTCGGCGCGTTCCTTATCGGCCATCTGGTCGCCGGCATCGAGCAGCACGGTTGACAGCGGAACCTGCAACGCGTGGCAGATCGCGGTCAGCAGCTCGCTGGAGGCCTCTTTGCGACCGCGCTCCACCTCGGACAGGTAGCCCAGGCTCACCCGAGCGGTGTCGGACACTTCGCGAAGCGTGCGACCCTGTGAAGTGCGGGATCGGCGCAGCACGTCACCGATGACCTCTCGCAGCAGTGCCGCCATCGTGCTCTCCTTCGTCGGGCGGGCCAGATCCGCAGCGATCAGCTGCGTGATCGAGTGATCAATACGGTCAACGCCACGCTCTGGAGGTTGGTTCCCGCCAAGTGGGCACCGATTCCCGCGCTCAGCGCGTCGTCCAACGCACTTCTCTGGCCGCTGAGGCGACGTAGTCCACGCCGGTGACCACGGTCAGCAGGATGGCGAGCCCCATCACCACCCACGCAGCTGTCAGCCACGAACCGGTCAGGGGCAATACGAACAACCCGATGGCGACTGCTTGGACCAGGGCCTTGAGCTTGCCGCCCCAACTGGCGGGGATGACGCCGCGGCGTAACACCGCGAAGCGCAGGACCGTCACCCCGATCTCGCGCGCCAGGATCACCACCGTCACCCACCATGGCAGGTCGCCCAGCATCGACAACCCGATCAGCGCCGCACCGACCAGCGTCTTGTCCGCGATGGGATCGGCCAGGGTGCCGAACTCGGTCACCATGCCGTAACTGCGGGCCAGCGCGCCGTCGAACCGGTCGGTGATGACGGCGACCGCGAAGACGACGAACGCCGCCACCCGGCTGGTCGTGTCGTGGCCGTTGCCGGCGAACAGTGCGAGCAGGAAGATCGGCACGAGCACCAGGCGCAACCCGGTGAGCAAGTTGGCGATATTGGTGACGGGAACGCGCCGTACCGTCGGGCCGGTCTGCGGCTGTCCTGACACGGCAACAGAATAACGGGTGCCCGCTCGCGCGTCCTGAATGCCTAGACTGTGCTCCCGTGAATTCCGCGGAAACGCCGTCGAACTACGAACCGGTGGTGCGACGCGCGCGGACTTCCGACGTCCCGGCGATCAAGCGGCTGGTGGACACCTACGCGGGCAGGATCCTGCTGGAAAAGAACCTCGTGACGCTATACGAGGCAATCCAAGAGTTCTGGGTCGCGGAATACCCCGACCGGCCGGGCGAAGTGGTGGGTTGCGGGGCGCTGCACGTGTTGTGGTCCGACCTCGGTGAAGTGCGCACCGTCGCCGTGCACCCCGACTTGACGGGCCGCGGGATCGGTCACGCGGTGGTCGATCAGCTGATTGCGGTGGCCCGTGAGCTCGAACTGCAGCGGTTGTTCGTGTTGACGTTCGAGACAAACTTCTTCAGAAGACACGGGTTCACCGAGATCGAGGGCACGCCGGTCACCGCCGAGGTGTTCGAGGAGATGTGCCGCTCCTACGACATCGGTGTCGCCGAATTCCTCGACTTGAGCTACGTCAAACCCAACATCCTGGGGAACTCGCGAATGCTGCTGGTCCTTTGATTCGCTGGTCCTTCCAGCCCTCGGTTCAGTCTCCTCCGTCGATGCCTCGGATTGAAGCCAGCGTGGCCGCCAGCTCATCGGGTTTGACCAGCACGTCACGTGCCTTGGAACCCTCACTCGGACCCACGATGCCGCGGGTTTCCATCAGGTCCATCAGCCGGCCGGCTTTGGCGAAGCCGACCCGCAGCTTGCGCTGCAGCATCGACGTCGAGCCGAACTGACTGGACACCACCAGTTCGACGGCCTGCAGGAACACGTCCATGTCGTCGCCGATGTCGGGGTCGACGTCCTTGCGTTCGCCAC
>NZ_JBARMY010000059.1:0-2105 GCF_049802695.1 Mycobacterium sp. | reverse complement strand
GTGTCAGCCGCACCCCGATCCGCGAGGCGCTCAGGCGACTGCAGCAAGACGGACTCATCGACCGCAACGAGCGCGGCATGGGAGTGCGCGAGCGCAGCCCCGAGGAGATCATCGACATCTACGAGACGCGCATGGTCCTGGAAGCGCTGGCGGCCAGGGCGGCAGCCGAACGTCGTATGAGTCATGACCTGCGGTCGCTAGAACTATGGATAGAGCGCGCCGCGGAGGTGGCCGATACCGACACCGGCGGTATGACCGCCGTCAACCAGCAATTCCACTGGGCGGTCTGGCGCGCTGCGCATAACGAGTCACTCATCGATCTTCTGCAGCGGCTTAACCTGCACCTCGCCCGCTATCCCGGCACCACATTGGCATCACCGGGACGCTGGGATTCGGCCCGAGCTGAGCACCGCAGGCTCGCTGAGGCGATCGAGCGGCGAGACGGGGACGGTGCCTATGACATCGCGCTGCATCACTTCACCGCGGCCCGGGATATCCGCCTGGCGCTTTTCAAGGAAGAAACGCGCCTTCCTCGAGGCGACCAGGCGCTGTTTTAGCGGTGTGCCGCGCGGCTAGTCCTTTCCGGCCCGGACCCGGAGTCTCATCGACGGGTGACGCGATCCTGTGGCTTAAGTTGCTGACGTAAATCAACTCAGCCTCTGGTGTTAATGTGTACATCTGTATACACTGATGCTGTGCAATCGGATCCGAAGTGGGCGGGATGCCACTGGGACGTCATCGTTGCCGGCGGGGGTAATGCCGCAGTCGTCGCGGCGCTGAGCGCCAACGATCTGGGGGCGACCGTTCTCGTGCTTGAACGAGCGCCAAGGCACCTTCGGGGCGGCAACAGCAGGCACACGCGCAACATTCGCTGCGTGCACGGGAGTGACGAGTTCAACACCGGGCCCTATAGCTCGCAGGAACTATGGAACGACCTCTGCAACGTCGGCGAGGACCCCAACAATGAGGAGCTAGCCCGGTTCACGGTACGGGATTCGGAGTCCGTTCTGCAATGGATGGCTGACCACGGCGCTCGCTGGCAGAAAGCGCTGCGAGGGACATTGCATCTGGACCGGACCAACCGATTCTTCCTGGGCGGCGGAAAGGCACTGCTTAACTCCTACTACCGCACCGTGAGCATGCGCCAGGGAATAACGGTGGCCTACGACGCCATGGTGGAGGATTTTGAATTCAGCGACATGAGCTGCACAAGCGTTGTTGTCCGCGTGGCGGACCGCCGCGTCCGGGTGCGCGGCACGACCGTGATCTGCGCCAGCGGCGGATTCGAGGCCAACATCGACTGGCTGCGGCGATACTGGGGCGACGCCGTCGACAACTACATCATCCGCGGTACCCCGTATAACGACGGTCATATCCTCTCGCGTCTGTACGCGGCAGGCGCCGGGAAGGCCGGCTATGAGAAGGGATTCCACGCCATAGCCCTCGACGCGAGGTCGCCAAAATTTGACGGGGGCATCGCCACCCGGCTCGACACCATCCCTTTCGGCATTACCGTCAACGCCGCCGGGCAGCGCTTCTACGACGAGGGCGAGGACTTCTGGCCCAAGCGTTACGCCATGTGGGGCAAGCACATCGCGGAGCAGCCGGGCCAGATCGCCTACGCGCTCTGGGACTCGAAGGTGAACGGCCTCTTCCTGCCGCCGATATACGGCGCCTACACCGGCCGCACGCCAGAGCAGGTGGCTGCCGCGCTGGGACTGGACCCCGGGGTTGTCGGGACCCAGGTCGGCGCGTTCAACGAGGCCGTCGTGGAGGGCGGGACCTTCGACCCCACCGCACTCGACGACTGCCGCACCAAGGGCCTGGCTCCGGACAAGACCCACTGGGCGCAGAAGCTCGACACGCCGCCGTTCTATGGCGTTGCCATGCGCCCCGGCATCACGTTCACATACATGGGCGTCGCCATCGACCGCGACGCGCGGGTTCTGCACGCCGGCGGCAGGGCCTTCGAGAACGTGTTCGCCGCCGGCGAGATCATGTCGGGAAACATCCTCAGCGTCGGGTACCTCGCCGGCTTCGGAATGACCATCGGCAGCGTATGGGGCCGCAAGGCAGGCACCGAGGCGGCGAAGCATGCCCGCGGA
>NZ_JBARMY010000058.1:0-4068 GCF_049802695.1 Mycobacterium sp. | reverse complement strand
CCGAGCTGACGCACCTCTCCGGACGCCAGCAGCTTGTTGGCCGTCGTCTGAGCCACCGTGGCGGGTGCAACCAGGTTGGCGGTGATCCCCTGCGGCGCCAGCTCGAGCGCGACGAACCTGACGAATTGGTCCAGCGCCGCCTTCGCGGTCCCCAGGGTGATCATGCCTTCACGAGGCTGGCGGGACAGAATAGTGCTGAGGAATATCAATCGGCCATAGCGCTGTGAGATCATGCCCGGCACAACAGCTTTGGTGACCAGGAAGGCGGCGTGCATTTCTCGGTCCAGCTTGCCGCCAAGCTGCTCCCAGGTCAGGTCAGCGAAAGACGTTACCTCATAAGGGATCAGGGCATTGTGCACGAGCACATCGAGCCGGCCCCACCGGCGCTGCGTTTCGGCGACCAGTGCGTGGACATCGTCGGGCGCGGTGACATCTGCCCGGATCGCGACTGCTTCACCGCCCGCCGTGGTTATGGCGCGGACCACTTCGTCTGCTTCCTTGGCGCTCGAGCGGTAATTGACGACGACCCGAAACCCGCGTTCCGCAAGGACTGAGGCGGTGGCCGCACCGATTCCACGGCTGCCTCCGGTGATCACCGCAACCCGACTCAACGGCCTTTCCTCCGACCCTGCTAGTGCCCGGCTGGCTTGCTCGTGCGCGGCAGGTCCCTGACGGCCAGACGGAGGGACGATTTCGACGTCATCGCACGCCGGATTTATTGATACACGGCGGGTGCTGGCAAGCGGGAACGATACGCTGGCCCTGCACTTCGGTAAAGGGAGTGGTATCGGCGCTCCCGCGTGCGGAGCGGCGAGCGGCCCTCAGAGATCGACGACAACAGGTTCGGCGGGGTGACTGCAGCACAGCAGGATGTTGCCCGGCGCTGCGGGTTCCAGTGGTTCAAGGTCGTATGCAACGGTGCCTGAGATGAGTGCCGTCTCGCAGTTGTGGCACACGCCGGTGCGGCATGACCACCGCACTGGAACGGCACAGGCTTCGGCGAATTCGAGCAGGGTGGTGCCGGACGGACCGTACTGTGCCGTTATGCCGCTGCCGGCGAGAGAGAATTGCGGCCGCTCTAAACAATTGGGAAGGCCGATGCGCACCCACGAAGATGGTGGCCAAGTCAGCAAGGCCGATCCTGACGCTCGACGATCTTGTGAGCCAACCGGCGTAGCCGCGCACGGCGACGGCCGAATCGGTGTTGTCAGTCCGGTTAGTGACGGTGGGTACCGGGTAGCCGTCCCTGCCGGGCCGACGCAGGCGACGGTGCAGAAAGCAGAGGAGACGGCGATGTCGACGCCCGACGATGGTGTTGAAAACACTGGTGACAACTTGCGGCGCGCGGCGCAGGAAACCGGTCAAGCGGGGGATGAAAATCTTGAATTACCACCGGAGGACCCCGGGTTCGCCACACCCCCGCTCGAAGGGCCGGCCCCGACCGAACTCCCCGACTGACTTTCCGTCTGGCAGCCGGTGACCGGTCGGGCTCAGGCAGCTGTGGAGTTTGTCGGCCGGCGACGCAGGGCGGCCTGCAGCAGAGCAGGGGGTCGGTAGGCCATGTCGAGCGAACCGACGTCGGTGCCGGGAGCGACGATGCCGTCTATCTGATCGAGGATGTCGTCGGTGAGCGTCACGTCGGCTCCGGTGAGCAGGTCCTCGAGGTGATCCATGGTGCGAGGGCCGATGATGGCGCTGCTCACAGCGGGGTGCGTGATGGCGAACGCGATGGCAAGGTACCGCAGTGGCCGTCCGGCTTCGTCGGCCAGTGCAATCAGGTCGACAGCGTCGAGCCGGCGCTCGTCACTGAGATGCTTGAAAAGCGCGGCGCGCGCAGGTCTGTCTGCTGCCCCTTACGAACGCGGCCAGTGAGCAGCCCCTGCGCGAGCGGACTCCACACCAATGTGCCCATCCCGAAGCGCTGCGCCACAGGCAGCACCTCAGCCTCGATGCCGCGATTGAGAATCGAGTACGTCGGTTGCTCGCTACGAAACCGTTCCAGGCCACGCCGTTCAGCGGCCCACTGGGCTTCGACCATGTCCGACGCCGGCATCGCCGACGAACCGATAGCGCGACCTTACCGGCGCGGACCAGGTCCGAGAATGCAGACAGCGTCTCCTCGATGTCCGTGTGCGGGTCCGGCCGGTGAATTTGATAGAGATCGATGTAATCGGTCTGCAAGCGTCGCAATGAATTATCGACCGACGCCGTGATCCACAGCCTCGAATTGCCGCGCTGAACAGGCCCGCTGCCCATGACCAGATGGACTTTGGTCGCCACGATCACGCGGTCACGTCGACCCTTGATCGCCTTCCCCACGATCTCTTCGGACTCGCCGTCGGCATACGCGGGGGCGGTGTCGATGATGTTGATCCCGGCATCCAGTGCCCGATGGATGATGCGGACGCAGCCTTCGTGGTCACGGTTGCCGATCGCGCCGAACATCATGGCGCCCAGCGCGTAAGGGCTGACAGTGATACCGGTTCGGCCGAGAATCCGATGCTGCTGCATGAGGCCAGTCTCCGTCGAACCACACCGCGTAACCAGGACGCGTTCAGCCGGGGATTCGCAGTCCCTGGCTGGGCGCAGCTGCCGGCATGACAATGGGCGGATGGATCGTGACGCGCTGGCTGACTTCCTGCGCCGCCGCCGCGAGGCGCTCAGTCCCGCCGACGTAGGACTGTCACCCGGCGTCCGCCGACGCACCACAGGCCTGCGCCGCGAAGAAGTGGCTCAGCTCACCGGGATGTCGGTCGACTACTACAGCCGACTGGAGCAGGTCCACAGCACAGAGCCTTCACCGCAGATGGTGCGCGCACTCGCCCGCGCACTTCGCCTGACCGACGATGAGACCGACCACCTCTACCGACTGGCCGGCCACGCCGTCCCGGACCGCACCAGGCGCTCACTGCACGTGCGGCCCGCTCTGATGTTTCTTCTCGACCAGATGAGCGACGCGGCTGCCTTCGTCTGCTCGGACACCGAAGTCCTGCTCGCGCAGAACCACCTGGCCAAGCTCCTGATGGGCGACGTGACCACCGGCGAGACGGGACTTCAGTCGAGCATGTGCTGGCGTTGGTTCACCGACCCCCGCTCCCGCGACGCCATTCCGCAAAACGAACACGACGGACACAGCCGTAGCCGGGTCGCCGATCTGCGGGCGGCGTGGGCCCGCCGGCGCAACGATGCCGACATGGGTGAACTCGTCGACAACTTGTTGGAGCACAGCCCGGAATTCAGCGAGTTGTGGGCACGTCACGAGGTGGCGGTACGGCGCCTGCAGCGCAAAACCTTCCTCACCCGCGTGGGTCCCATCACGCTGGACTGCGAAGTGCTGGCGACCACAGACGGCCAGCAGCTGGTAATACTCACACCGCCTGCCGGGTCCTCGGCGACGGAGAACCTGCGCCTGCTCGCCGTCACGGGCCGCCAATCCGTCGGCGGGCACTACCCGCAGCAGCCTCAGCTGATCCGGATCTTGGCGCCTTCGCCGTGTACACCGGAGCCAGCGGGACGATCGCTCGAGGATACGAGGAGTCATGCGCCAGTTGATGTTCGAAAGCGTCGGAAAGTACGCCTGGCAAGAAGCGCCCGAACCCGTAATTTCGTCGCCCGGGCAGGCGCTGGTGCGCCCGTTGCTCGTCGCCTGCTGTGACCTCGATGTCGCTGTGGCTCAAGGCCGGTGGCCGATTCCACCGGGACATGCGGTAGGCCACGAGGGGCTTGCCGAAGTGGTCGCAGTCGGCGACGACGTCAGCAAGGTGCAAGTCGGCGGCCGGGTCGTCGTGCCGTTTCAGATCAACTGCGGCCACTGCCGGGAATGCCGCCGCGGTGTGACCGGGTCGTGTGCGGCGGTGCCACGGATGGCGACGTACGGGATGGCACCGATCGCCGGGCTGGACGGCGGCGGATTCATGTCTGACCTCGTGCTAGTGCCCTACGCCGACGCGATGCTTATTCCGGTTCCCGACTCCGTTGACCCGGTAGCGATCGCCTCGCTGTCGGACAACATCCCCGACGGCTGGCGGGGTGTCGGTCCGTATCAATCGCTGCTGGCTGAGCTGGAAC
>NZ_JBARMY010000057.1:0-5596 GCF_049802695.1 Mycobacterium sp. | reverse complement strand
AGCCGCTCGATCACCTGCTCGACGGTGCCCTGCGCCGAGCCCGGTCCGCCGGTGCCGGCGATCATCGCATCCGCCGCCGCTTCGGGGACGTGTCCGACCAGCCGGTCGCGGATTCGCTGAAGCCGGTCCCCCACTTCCTCCTCCGATCTGCCGATCACGGCGTTGACGTTGACCGAACGCACGATTGCGTCGAAGTCGGTGCCCACGTCACGGCAGTGCTGCGCAAGCACGTCGGACTTGTGCACGAAGGCGTCGGGCTCCGGGGTGAAGTTGGTGTACTGCGCGTATTTTGCCGCAATCCGTAGCGTCACCTTCTCTCCGCCGCCGGCGATCCACAGCGGGATGCCGTTGACTTGCAACGGCTTCGGCGCCACAATTGCGCCGTCGACCTGGTACTCCTTACCGGAGAAGCTGACTTTGCCGTCGCGCCAGGCGTCGCGCATGATCTGCACGCCCTCGTCCAGGCGGGCGAGTCTGACGCGCGCCGACGGGAAGCCGTAACCGTATGCGCGCCACTCGTGTTCGTACCAGCCGCCGCCGATGCCCATCTGGATGCGGCCACCGGAGACGATGTCGGCGGTAGCCGCCACCTTCGCAAGATAGACAGGGTTGCGGTAGCTCATCGCCGTACACATCTGGCCCAGCTTGATTCGCGCGGTGGTCGCCGCGTAGGCCGACATCAGCGACCACGCTTCGTGAGTAGCTTCCCCGGTCGGCATCGGCACGGTGTGGAAGTGGTCGTACACCCACAGCGAATCCCAGGCGCTCCCGTCGGCGTAGGCGGCGAGGTCGCGCATCACCGCCCAGTGCTTGCCGGGATCGATACCGACCAGATCCAGTCGCCAGCCTTGCGGGATGAAAAGTCCGAAGCGCATAGCCAGTGACTCTAGCCAGACGGCGACGCGGGCCGGATGTATCGCACTGGCCTGCAGTGGTGATCGGTGGCATTAATCAGGCATCGTTGGAACTATGGCTTCTCGACATACCCTGTTCCGGATTTTCTACCTGATCGGGTTCACACCGTGGGACGGTCATCCGATCGGGCAGAGCCTGCGGGCTCTGGTGGAGGGAACCGGTGACACGGCCCCACTGCCAACCGGATCGGCCCTTGATGTGGGATGCGGTACCGGAGACACCTCGATCTATCTTGCTCAACACGGCTGGAAAGTGACCGGCGTCGACTTTGTGCCCAAGGCGCTCGATGAGGCCCGAGCTAAAGCACGAGGCAACGGTGTTTCGGTCAACTTCGTGCATGGCGACGTCACCTGTTTGACTGAAGCTGGCATCGGTGCAGACTTCCAGTTGATCGTCGACAACGGCTGCCTGCACAACCTGAGCGGCGACGATCGCGACGAGTATGTCCGGCAGGTCAGCGCCGTCGCGGCGCACGATGCGCGGCTATTGATCGTCGCCTATGGTCCTGGCGGCTCGTTCGGCGTGCCGGGAATCGACCGCGACGAGGTCCAACGTCGATTCACCCTGGCGTGGGCGCTGTTGTCCGATGGCCCCGAGCCGGGAACCGGACAATCTCGGCGAACCGGCGCGTTGCACCACTACCTTTTCCAGCGCCGCCCATGAACGTCAGAACCTAGCTCAGCGAGTCTGGCGGCAGGAATCGCTCGCCATACTTGGCGGCCAGCTCGCGGGCGCGAGCGGCGAAGCCGTCCTTGCCGCCGGGGTGGCCGACGATGTACTGCGCCGAGCCACCGGTCCACGGCGGAAACCCGATACCCATGATCGATCCGATGTTTGCGTCGGCGGTCGACGTCAACACACCCTCGTCCAAGCATTTCTGCGTCTCCAGCGCCTCGGCGAACAGCATCCGGTCAATCATGTCCTGCAGCGGCGGCTGCGAGGCGCCCGAATGGAACGTCTCCCGCAACCCGGGCCACAACCCGGTCCGCTTGCCGTCGACGTACTCGTAGAAGCCGGCACCCTTCAACCGCGACGGCCGGCCGATTTCGATCATCTTCTCCACGACAGCCTCTGCAGGGTGCGGCTCGTAAGTTCCGCCGGCGTCTTCGACGCCCTTGCGGGTTGCGGTCGCGATCTTGTGCATGAGCTCGAGGTTGAGCTCGTCGGAAAGCTGCAGCGGCGGCGCCGGGTAGCCGGCTTGGCTGCCGGCGTGCTCGATGCTGGCCGGCTCGACACCCTCGCCGAGCATGGCCAGCGCCTCGTTCACAAAGGTGCCGATGACGCGGGAGGTGAAGAATCCGCGGCTGTCGTTGACGACGATTGGGGTCTTGCCGATGGCCAGGGTGTAATCGAACACCCGGGCCAGCGCCTCGTCAGACGTCTTCTCACCCTTGATGATCTCGACCAGCGGCATCTTGTCGACCGGCGAGAAGAAGTGGATGCCGATGAAGTCCTCCTGCCGCTTGACGCCGGTCGCCAGCCCGGTGATCGGCAGCGTCGAGGTGTTCGAGCCAAGGATCGCGTTGGGCTCCACGATGTCTTCGATCTCCTGGAACACCTTGTGCTTGAGGTCCTGGCTTTCGAACACCGCCTCGATCACGAAGTCGACACCATTGAAGTCGGCCGGCTCGGCCGTCGGGGTGATGCGCTTCAGCAACGCCTCGGATTTCTCCTCAGTGGTGCGACCCCGCTGCAGCGCCTTGGCCTCCAGCTTCTCGGAGTAACCCTTGCCCTTCTGCGCGGCCTCGAGGCTCACATCCTTGAGCACCACGTCGTAACCGGCTTTGGCCGACACATAGGCGATGCCGGCGCCCATCATGCCCGCGCCGAGCACACCGATCTTGCTGATCGGAGTCTTGCCGATGCCTTCGGGGCGTGACCCGCCTGAATTGATGTGCTGCAGGTCGAAGAAAAACGCCTGGATCATGTTCTTGGCCACGTGGCCGGTCACCAGTGACGCGAAGTAACGGCTCTCGATGCGGGTGGCGGTGTCGAAGTCGACCTGGGTGCCTTCGACGGCAGCGGCCAGAATTGCTCGCGGCGCCGGCATGGGTGCGCCCTTGAGCTGCTTGCGCAAGTTCGACGGGAACGACGGCAGGATGGCCGCCAGCGACGGCGACGCCGGGGTGCCGCCGGGAACCCGGTAGCCCTTCTGATCCCACGGCTGCACGTGAGCGTCCGGGTTGGCCTTGATCCACGCCTTGGCTGCAGGCACCAAGTCCTCGACCGTCGGCAGCACCTCGTCGACCAGCCCGGTCTCTTTGGCCTTGGCCGGCTTGAACCGGGTGCCCTGCGCCAGCACGTTGACGAATGCATTCTGGATGCCGAGCATCCGCACAGTGCGTGTGACACCGCCGCCACCGGGAAGCAGGCCCAGTGTCACCTCGGGCAGCCCGATCTGGCTGCCTTTGACGTCGGCGGCGATCCGGTGATGACACGCCAGCGCGATTTCCAATCCCCCACCCAGCGCGGCGCCGTTGATGGCGGCGACGACGGGCTTGCCGAAGGTCTCCAAGGTGCGGAGCTGCTTTTTGACGGTCTCCACGGTGTCGAAGAACTGCCCGGCGTCCTCCGGCTTGGCTTTCGCCATCGCGGTCAGGTCGCCACCGGCGAAGAAGGTCTTCTTGGCGCTGGTGATCACAACCCCGGTGATCGAGTCCTGTTCGGCGACAATGCGTTCCACCGCCTTGCCCATCGACTCGATGTAGGCCTCGTTCATCACGTTTGCCGACCCGGACGGGTCGTCCATGGTCAGTGTGACGATACCGTCGGTATCCTTATCCCAGTGAATGGTGTTTTCTGCCATCTCTTTCGGCTCTCTTCTCAGACTCGCTCGATGATCGTGGCCACGCCCATGCCGCCACCGATGCACAGCGTCACCAGCGCGCGGCGGGCGTTGCGGCGCTCGAGTTCATCGACCATGGTGCCGAGAATCATTGCGCCGGTAGCTCCCAGCGGGTGACCCATCGCGATCGCACCGCCGTTGACGTTGAGCTTCTCGTCGGGAATGTTCAGGTCTCTTTGGAACTTGAGCACCACCGAGGCGAACGCCTCGTTGAGTTCGAACAGGTCGATGTCGTCGACGCTCAGTCCGGCCCGGTCGAGCACCTTGCGAGTCGCCGGGGTTGGCCCGGTCAACATGATGGTGGGCTCGGATCCGCTGGTGGCGGTGGCGACGATACGGGCACGCGGTGTCACATTGACGGCAGCCCCAGCCTTTTCTGAGCCGACCAGCACCAGCGCCGCGCCGTCGACGATGCCGGAGCTGTTGCCGCCGGTGTGCACGTGGTTGATGTTCTCCACCCAGTGGTACTTCTGCAGCGCCACGTCGTCGAAGCCGCCCAGCGCCGCGATGCCTTCGAAGGCGGGCTTTAGCTTGCCGAGATTTTCCAGCGTCGAGTCGGGCCGCATGTGCTCGTCGTGGTCCAGAATGAGCAGGCCGTTCTGGTCGCGCACCGGCACCACCGACTTGGTGAAGTAGCCGCCCGACCACGCCGCGGCAGCCTTCTCCTGGCTGCGCAGTGCGTAAGCGTCGACGTCATCGCGGGAGAAACCCTCCAGGGTGGCGATCAGGTCGGCGCCGATGCCCTGGGGCACGAAACCGAGGTCGTAGTTGGTCGCCGGGTCCAGCGCCCACGCGCCGCCGTCGGAACCCATCGGCACGCGGCTCATCGACTCCACGCCGCCGGCCAGCACCAGGTCGTCCCACCCGGACCGCACCTTCTGCGCGGCGGTGTTGACCGCTTCCAGCCCGGAGGCGCAGAACCGGTTGAGCTGCACACCACCGGTGGTGTCTGGCATGCCCGCGGCCAGCACCGCGGCTCGGGCGATGTCGCCGCCCTGGTCCCCGACCGGTGAGACGACCCCGAGGATGACGTCGCTGATCAGGTCCTCGTCGAGGTCGGGGAAGCGGTTGCGCAGTTCCTCGATCAGCCCGACGACCAAGCTGATCGGCTTGACCTCTTGCAAAGATCCGTTGCGCTGCTTGCCGCGCGGTGTGCGGATCGCCTCGTAGATGAAGGCTTCTTCGGACATGTGAGCTTCCTCTTCGCGAATGGGTGTGTGAGAACGGTCGAAGAACGTCCAACGGGAACGCTAGTCCTCTAGCCGACCACCCTAACAGGGGCCCCGGCCAACCTGTTGGTTGGGAACGCGTGACGTTCGACGAGACGACGCAAGCTTTAGGCTCGACCACCATGACGGTGTCGCGACTGCGGCCCTATGCCACCACGGTGTTCGCCGAGATGTCGGCACTGGCCGCCCGGGTCGGGGCGGTGAACCTGGGCCAGGGCTTTCCCGACGAAGACGGACCGCCCGGAATGCTCAAGGCCGCCCAGAACGCGATCGCCGAGGGCGTCAACCAGTACCCGCCCGGCCTGGGTATTGCGCCGCTGCGGCAGGCGGTGGCCGCACAGCGCCGACGTGATTACGGCATCGACTACGACCCCGACACCGAGGTGCTGGTCACCGTGGGAGCCACCGAGGGCATTGCGGCGGCGGTGCTCGGCCTGGTGGAACCCGGCTCGGACGTCATCCTGGTCCAACCGTTCTACGACTCCTACTCGCCGGTGGTCGCGATGGCCGGCGCGCAGCGGGTGGTGGTGCCGATGGTGCCCGACGGCCGCAGCTTCGCGCTGGACACCGACGCGTTGCGGCGCGCGGTGACACCGCGCACCAAAGC
>NZ_JBARMY010000056.1:0-6531 GCF_049802695.1 Mycobacterium sp. | reverse complement strand
GGTAGTCGTAATTTCGCTTGCTGCGGTGCTTCTCGGGCTACCGGTGATGATTTTGACCTCCCGATCGATCTCGCAGCCGATAGGTGAGGTCGTCGACGCGATGGCAGAGGTCGAGCAGGGCAACATCGATACCTTCGTCGGCACCTACGAACGCTCCGAAATTGGTCGCCTTCAAAGCGGATTCAACCGCATGGTTTCTGGCCTCGCTGAACGCGATCGGCTGCGCGACCTCTTCGGTCGCCACGTGGGCGCAGATGTCGCCCTTCGGGCCCTGGAGGAGGGCGCATCGCTGTCCGGGGAAGTGCGCGAGGCGGCAGTCCTTTTCATCGATCTGGTGGGCTCGACGACGTTGGCGGCTAGCCGCTCGCCCCAAGAGGTCGCCGAAATCCTCAACCAGTTCTTCGAGATAGTCGTCAGCGCCGTCGACCAACGCGGGGGACAGATCAACAAGTTTCAAGGCGATGCCGCATTAGCTGTATTTGGAGCTCCTCTACCCATCCCCGAATCGCCCTCAGCGGCGCTGGCAACGGCACGCATGTTGCGCAACAAGTTGCGTCGGCTACCCATGGTCGACTTCGGGATAGGGGTCTCGGCGGGCCAGGTTTTCGCCGGAAATATCGGAGCAGAAAATCGTTATGAATACACGGTCATCGGAGACGTTGTCAATGAAGCCGCCCGGCTCGCGGATCTCGCGAAAGTTGTCGAAGCGAGGATTCTCTGCACTGCAGTTGCCGTAGATGGTGCCGATACTACTGAGCGTCGGCATTGGTTATCTCATGGCGAGACAGTCTTGCGTGGCCGCGCCGGCTCAACCCAACTGTGGGTTCCAGCGGATAATTGAGTCGAGTATTGCCAGGAGAAGCGGCACGCGGGAGCGTCGCCGTGTCCCCGCCTCGTGCCGCGTCCGGAGGGTCGGTCCCGCGTTGTCTTCTCAGCACGCCTCAACTTCTTGTAGCTTTGCCCAAATGTTTGTCCCAAACTCTTGATTTACCCTTAGATCTCATAGTTTTCGCTCATCGTATGAGCGTGGTGAGCCCGCTCTCAAGGATTGGCGGAGGTTCGAAGCCCGGAAGGCTTGACGGCAAAGTTGCGTTCATCACCGGTGCGGCTCGTGGTCAAGGTCGCGCTCATGCGGTCGCGATGGCAAACGAAGGCGCCGACATCATTGCCGTCGACATCTGCCGCCAGATCGAGTCGAATCCTTACCCGCTTGCGACGCCTGATGATCTGGCCGAAACCTAACGGTCGGTCAAAGGACTCGGTCGCCGGGTAGTGGCGCGGATCGCCGATGTCCGCGAGCGCCACGAATTGCGCGACGCGGTCGAGGCCGGGCTGGCCGACCTCGGCAAAATTGACACAGTTGTTGCGAACGCGGGCATTTTGCCGATGGCGATGGGTAAACCGGACCCAATGCACTTCGTCGACGCTTCAGATGTCGATCTGCTCAGCGTGATGAACACCGTCGCGGTCACCGTTCCGCACCTTCCAACGGGGCGTCGATCATCGTCACCGGTTCGACGGCTGGAATGATCCGAGGCACCACCGACAATCCCAACATGGGCCCCGGCGGTGCGGGATACGGCTGGAGCAAGCGCGTGGTGATGGAGTATGTCGAGGAGATGTCGTTGCACCTGGCGCCGCGGATGCTTCGCGTCAACGCGATGCACCCCACCAACTGCAGCACTCAATCTTCTGCAAAATGACGGCATGTACAGCATGTTCCGACCCGACCTGACCGGCGCGGGAAAGAAGGCCACCCGCGAAGACGCCGAAGCGTTGTTCGCCATCTTCCAAGCCATGCCTATTCCCTACATTGAGCCCGAGGACGTCGCCAACCTCGCAGTATTTCTGGCCAGCGACGAAAGCCGTTATATCACGGGACAACACATCCGTGTCGATGCTGGCTCACTGCTGAAATGGCCGAACGGCCCAGGCGGATAGCCCGATCAAGCAAATTCGTACCCACGGTGCCCGCGGCAATACCAGTGTGTTGATGTCCTCGCCCAGCGACAGTTCTATTCGGCGGTCTGCATCGCGACGCGGATGACCGGCTGGCCGAGCACCACCAACGGACGCTCGACGCGCTCGTCGGCGACCTCGAATCTTGCTTGACGTAATCGACCACGCGCAGCCGGTTGCCCAGCGCGTCGACGAACTGGCCGCAGACGAACTCGCGTCCAACAGAGTTCACCCCGGGGCGGACTTAGTGATGTCGACCAGCAGACGCAGGCCCTCACGCCAGGAGTCGCCGCCGAAATCGTCGAGGCCGGCTCGATCGCATGCACGGAAGACCAGCTCGTCCACACTCGAGTCTGGCCGTGAAGATATCGATGCCGCCGTGACCGGGTTATCATACGCCCATGAGGAACAAATCTTAGGTGCATTCGAGATCAGTCCATGGAGGTCACGCTGATGCCGCGGCGCTGGATGAGCTTGTCAAGCAGGGGGAGGGCGAACAGGGTGCCGTCGACCTCGGCGCTGGCGTTTTCATGTCCAGGAACATCGCCAATAGCTACCTGGTCACTACGCCGGACGGTGATCTGATCACCAACACCGGAACCGATTTCGAAGCAGCTGAGATCAAAAGCTGATGAGCGTCGTACGAGAAATCGACGGCCCAGTTAACCGCCTTCGCGGGCTAGGCATGCTGGGCTCAGCGCTGGCAGGACGACCGGTCGGTGTGGCGCCGCTGGAACCGGGGGAGCCGTCCTGGACCGACGGTCAGACCATCTACATCGATCCGACGGTGCGGGCTCGTGCAAATCTGGAGTCGGTGGCCGTGCACGCCTCGCTGATCTCGGCGGGCAGCCTTGATCCTGACGTCGTGCGCTCGTTGTCCCGGGCCCGGCTGGCTGAGCGCTATCTGGCCGTCGAGGGTCATCGCGCACTGTGCGCCAACGCGGACCTGCTGCCGATGACGTTGTTCTCGCTGATCGACCGTGACACTGCCCGTCGCAGCGATTCGGCAGCGACGTCGCTGACTATTGCCGCTGGAAGAGACATCCTTGCCGATTGTCCGCGAAGCTTCGGCGTCATCCGGGCCAAGAAGGTGCTGGCCGCGACGCGCCAGGCCGGCAAACAGGTCGGCCACGACACTCCCGGTCACATACCGCGACGTCCGACCCGTCAACAGCAGCTTCAGGAGCTTGATGACGGCGAAGTCACAGGCACGGACGACCCCGACTTGTTCACCAGCGCGGTTGGCGGGGGCGGATTCATCGGCAAATGGTTGAAAAAGTTGCTGTCCTCGGCGCGTCAATCCAGTGGCAGCGGTGGCGGACCTCCCGGCGCCGACACACCCACCCACCGGACCAACGCGGCCAACCGCGGAGCGCACGCGGTTTCCTCAACCGCCACGGTCGCCACCGAGGACGTCCCCGACGTCAAGTCCGACGGCTACAAATATCCCGAATGGGATGTCAAACGCAGAAGTTACCGACCCGACTGGTGCACGGTGCAGGAAACCGAGCCGTCGGTGACACCCGGCGTTCCCCAGGCGATCGAAGAAGCCCTTGCGCTGCGGCGCCCATTTGCGCGCCTCGGAACGGGCTTTCTCCGCCGCCACCATCAAACACAAGGCGACGACATCGACATCGACGCCGCAGTCGAAGGGCGCGTGGAGATAAGGGCCGGCTCGGTGCCCGACGAGGCGGTCTACCGCGACAGCGTGCGTCGGCGCCGCGACCTGTCAGTCCTGCTTTTGCTCGACGTCTCGGGCTCGACCGCCGAACCCGGCACCATCGGCAAAACCGTGCATCAGCAGCAACGGGTCGCCGCGGCCAACCTCACTGTCGCGCTGCACGATTTGGGCGACCGGGTGGCGCTGTACGCCTACTACTCCCAAGGCCGCGCCGCGGTGCACATGGTGCCGTTGAAACGATTCAACCACCGCCTCGACACCCAGGTGATCAACCGGTTGAACAGCCTTGAGCCGGGGGCGTACTCGCGGCTGGGAGCTGCGATCAGGCATGGATCGGCAGTTGTGGAAGCGCGCGGCGGCACATCGCGGCGCTTGTTGGTCGTGATCTCCGATGGACTGGCATACGATCACGGCTATGACCGCGCCTACGGCGCCGCCGACACCCGCCGCGCGCTGACCGAAGCTCGCCGGCGCGGAATCGGGTGCGTGTGCCTGACTGTCGGAGCAAACACGGATGCGACGTCACTGCGCAACGTCTTCGGCAGCGCCGCGCACGCGTCCGTGGCACGGCCCGACCAACTCACCGGCGTCATCGGGCCGTTGTTTCGTTCGGCGCTGCGCTCAGCTGAGGTGCGCCGACGAGTGTCCTAACTGGTGCTAGTGAACTCAGATGCCATGGCCCAGAACACAGTTGACTTGCGATTTGACCACGACCAGGACGGCCTCCGGGTCTTGAAACAAACATCTGTTCCAGATAGGCTCGGTCGACCCCAGTGCATCGGTCAAGAGAAGGGAAGCCATGCGTCATCCTCCGGCCGAGCCGGCATCATTGGCGGCGAGAGTTCGTGAAAGTGGTTGACGAGTCCGCTTCCGCATCCGTGGCCGGCAATGGCGCACCGGCAAACACCCGTGCGCCGCGCCCCTACTATCAGCCGGTCGCCAATGAGGAAACCGTCTTCAAGGCGGCACATCGTCAGGGCCTCTCGATCCTCCTGAAAGGTCCGACCGGATGCGGCAAGACGCGCTTTGTCGAGGCGATGGCGCACGATCTCGGCCGCGCGTTGATCACCGTCGCCTGCCATGACGACCTCACCACCGCAGATCTCGTCGGACGATACCTGCTGCGTGGTGACGAGACGGTATGGACGGACGGGCCATTGACGCATGCCGTGCGTGAGGGAGCGATCTGCTATCTCGACGAGGTGGTCGAGGCCCGCCAGGACACCACCGTCGTGCTCCACCCGCTCGCCGACCATCGCCGCCAACTGCCCATCGAGCGGCTCGGCGTGACGTTGGATGCCGCACCGGGATTTGGCCTGGTCGTGTCATATAACCCCGGCTATCAAAGTGTGCTGAAGGACCTCAAGGACTCCACCCGTCAACGGATGGTCGCAATCGAATTCGGCTTCCCCAGCCCTGACATCGAGCAGGCGGTCGTCGCCCACGAATCCGGGGTGGACGAAGCGACGGCTGCCGAGCTGGTTCGATTGGGTCAGGCGATCCGGCGACTGGAGACCGGCGGGCTGCGCGAGGTCGCGTCCACCAGGGTGCTCGTCGCGGCCGGCCAGCTGATCACCGAGGGCTTGACCAGGACGGAGGCGGCCCGGGCGGCTATCGCGGGTCCGCTGACCGACGAGGCTGGGGTCGGTCGCGCGCTCAACGAGATGATCGAGCTGTACCTGGATGCTGGGGTCCGGTCGGGTGATTGACGGTGCAACCCCGCCCCGCTAGTGTGTGAACAAATATTAGGTCGTTTGCTTCGGCTTCGGCATGTTCCCATGGAGGTCGCATGTCCTACGAAAGCACAGCTGAGCCGATCAAAGTCGGCTATCTGATGGACTTCACCTTGCCTCCCGGGTTTCCGGAAGAGATGCTGGCCGACTTCACGCGCTGCTTTGATCTCGTGTTCGAGGAGGCCGTCGAGCAAGGGCTGATGGATCGCCCCGTCCAGATGATCTATCGCGAAGTGGAGGGCTTGCCCAAGGGATCGGTCAAAGCGGTGATTGATGCATTCGCAGAACTCGTGGACGAAGGCTGCCTGGTGGTCTTCGGTCCGCACATCACCGACAACTGCGTGCCGACTCGCGAGGCGATCGAGGAGCGTTTCAAAGTACCGGCGCTCAGTGTCACGGGAACCGACGACTGGCTCGGCGAATGGACGTTCTCGTTTCCGCAGGGCTCGATGACTGACGAGCCGATATTCCTCGCGGACCTTGTCGCCAAGGGTGGATTTGGCGAGATCGGCGTGTTGGTGGAGCAGAACCTCATCGGCGAGACTTACCTGAAGAACCTGCGAAGCGCCTGCCGCCGCATAGGAATTCGTATCGTCGCCGAAGCGCCGATCGCCCAGACCGCCCAGGACATCAACGACGCCCTGCGCGTGTTGTACGAGGCGAAAGCCCAAGCGATCGTGCATCTTGGGTTCGGTTTCGGCATCGTCTTCATCAATCCCGCGCTGCAAGAAGTCAACTGGGACCCGCCGCGCTTCACCACCACGGCATTTCAGAATGCTTGGGTCAACCCGATCATGTGGAACGCCTTCACGGGCTGGATCGGGGTGGACCAATACGACGAGAACAATCCGATCGGGCAGGCTTGGCTCGACCGTTACGCGGAAAAGTACGACGGGCGGCGCCCTGAGTATTGCGTGCCTGTCGTCAACCACGATGTCGCGGCCACTTTGGTGCGGGCTTTCAGCGATGCGCACCCACTCAGTCCGCGCGGAGTCAAGGACGCATTGGAGCGGGTCAAGATGATGCCCGCGGCCTCAGGTGCTCCCGGCACGCGGGTCTCATTCGGCAAGTGGACCCGTCGCGCCTGGATGGGCTCGGGCTATCTGGTGGCCCGCACGCTGGACGCCGACGGCGTCAATTCGCACCTGGTCGATCGCT
>NZ_JBARMY010000055.1:0-6231 GCF_049802695.1 Mycobacterium sp. | reverse complement strand
GCACCGCGTCGGTGAGTCGCTTGAGCACCACAACTCCGGCACCCTCACCCCGCACGAACCCGTCCGCGCCCGCATCGAAGGCATGGCACCGGCCTCGCGGAGACAGCATTCCCCACTTGGACAGGGCGAGCTGAGTTTCCGGCCGCAGGATGAGATTGACCCCGCCCGCAAGGGCGAGGTCACTTTCCCGCAGCCGCAGGCTTTGGCAGGCCAGATGCACCGAAACCAGCGACGACGAACACGCCGTGTCCACCGCGACCGCCGGACCGCGCAGCCCCAGCAGATACGCGATCCGTCCCACGGTGACGCTGTGTGCGTTGCCGGTGGCGGAGTAGGCGTCGATGCTATCCGGGTTTGCGGCCGAAGTCGTTTGGTACTCGTTGTAGTACACGCCCATCATCACCGCGGCACGGGTTCCGCTCAGGCCATCCGGCGCGATACCGGCGTGCTCCAGCGCTTCCCAGGCCACTTCCAGTAACACGCGCTGCTGGGGATCCATCGCCTCGGCCTCGCGCGGGGCGATGCCGAAGAAGTCGGCATCGAAACCGGCGACGTCGGGCAGGAAAGCACCCCACTTCGATGCCATCCGGCCCGGCGCGAACGGGTCCGGATCGTAGAACGCGTCCGCATCCCAGCGATCCACAGGAACCTCGCTGACCGCATCGCCGCCGTTGGCCAGCAGCGCCCAATACCCTTCCGGCCCCGCCCCGCCGCCGGGAAACCGGCATCCGATGCCCACCACCGCCACCGGCTCGGCTGCCGCGATCCGCGAAGCTTTGTCGAATTGCTCGGTCAGCGCCCCACGCTGGGCGGCCGTCATGGCCGAAACCCGGCTGAACGTCGTTTTCATCAGATGCCGCTTTCGCTGCCGGCCGTGGCCGATTCCACGCTGTCGAACAGGTCGTCCAACACGCTGCCCGCGGGTTCGAGCGTCGCATCGACATCATCTTGCTGCGAAACCGGTTGCGGTGCGACCAGATCCACTGTGGCCGCCGCCAACAGTGAAATCGTTGGGTGATTCCACAACATCGAAGCCGACATTTCGAAGCCCACTAATTCCCTGGCTTCCCGTAACACTGTCATTGCCACCCTTGAATCCAACCCTAACTCGGGGAACGGCCGGTCCATGTCCACTGCTGACGCCGGCATTCCCAGCTCGCGGGCCAGAATGTCGCGCAGTCTGGTCTCGAGTGTGCTGAGCTTGTTCTCAGCGGGTATCTGCGACCAATCCCACTTCGCTGGTAGCTCGTCAGCACCAGAACTCGCCGGTGCAGCGCCTGTGTGGTATCCAGCGGTCTCGTCGAGATTGTCATCGACCAGAAGATCGGCTACCACGCGCAGCGGCCCGCGCAGGCGATCAGTTGCAGTGAGTTGACCCCAATCCGCAGCGACGACGGCGCACCGGACTCCGCTGTCCGGGCTGAGCACCGCGGGCAACGCCCGGATAGCCACCTCGGCGGGCATGAGCTTCAGTCCGGCATCGGTAGTCTCTGGTTGTTTGTCCCCGGGGCTCTGCAGAAGTCCCCAGTCGACGACGGTGGCCGGGAGCCCGAGGGCGCGACGCGCATAGGCGAACGCATCCAGAAAAGCACTCGTCGCGGTGTAGCGGGCGAGCCGAGTTGAGCCGATAACACCGGTGATTGAGGAAAACAGCACGAACCTGTGCACGGGTGTCTTCAACGAGAGTTTGTGCAATACCGATACCATTTCCAGCTCAGGGCGGAACGTGGTGTTCACCTCATCGTCGGTCATGGCATCAAGCAGCACTGGCCGGCCCGCCAGCGGAGCCAGGTAGATCCCGTCGAGTCGGGGAAGGTCGGCCCCGAACCGTTGGAATAGGCCCGTCATTGCAGCCTCGTCTGCCGCATCGGCAGCAACTTCAATGAGTTTCGCCCCGGTCGACGCCAGCGTGGCAGTCAGATCACCGAGTCGCGAGCCGGCGTCCCGGGAGACCGCGACGATCGTCGAAGCCCCCATGTCCGAAAGTTGGCGGATGAGAGACGGTTCCATGCCGCCGGTCGTGTCGATAACCAGGTGGCTGCCATCACCTTGCAACGGGTCCGCCGCTACCGTCGGCCGGATTCGCCGCTCAAGGCGTGGCACCCGACGCAGCCCTGCGTGGTACACCACTTGCGTCTCGCCATCGGCGGCCTGCGATTCGGCCAGCACATATCGCACGATCAGTTCGGGTGGCGCAGTGTCGTCGACATCGATGAGGCTTCCCCAGATTTCGGGATGCTCCAAGGCGAGCGTTCGGCCCAAACCCCAAAGAAGCGCATGTGCCGGGTTGGAACGGTCACCTTCGCCAACCGGCTGGGCATTGCGGGTGACGACGAACAACTTCGGCGGCCGTGTCGCGGTTGAACCCACCTCGGCAAGCGTTGTGGCAAGCCGCCTGAGCTCGTTGAACAGGCGGTACGCTGAAGCGATGTCAAGGTGGTCCCGCGGTACGAACGGCGCGTAAAGCACGTTCTCGGCGCCTTCAGCATCCAGGTGCTCGTTGAAGCGTGCGGCGTTGTCGCCGCTCTCCTCCAGCACCGAAGGCGACATAACCGCAACCCGAGAAACTGCGCCGAGTACTTGTTCTAATTCGTCGCCCACGCGGTCTGTTTCAAGAGCGTCCCCCACCACGAGCCATGAACCGGTGGCTGCGGCATCGGCCGCCAGTGATTCACGGATGGGCCAGGTCAGCTCGTAGAACCAGTCGTCGGGTACACCGTCGGCGTTTTGACGCCCGGCAGCGACGTCCACCGGAATTCCGTTGCGGCGGATCGTTTCTGACGCTTCCGGCAAAGTGATCCAGTGGTGGGTGTGATGCCAGGGGGTACTGGGAATGAGTGGATGAGGTTCGGGCGGGTGCGGGGTTTGTGGTGGTTGGGCGGTGTGGGTGGCGTTGAGGTTGGTGTGGAACGTGAGGGTGTCATGGGCGTCGCGCTGCAAGGTTCCGATGCTGTGGTGATGAACCTGCCCTAGGGTGTCGCTGATGGCACCGGTGAGCAGCGGGTGTGGACTGACTTCTACAAAGGTGCCGTAGTCGGCGCCCGCCGCGGTCACAGCCTGGTTGAACCGCACCGGGTTGCGCAAGTTTGCCGCCCAGTAGTCAGCATCGAAGACCGGCGCCGCGCCGGTGTGGTCGTCGGTGGTCGTGGTAATCACCGGGATGCTCGGCGGCTTCGGCGCCAAGTCGGCAAGCGCGGTGCGCAACTCCGGAAGCACTGGATCATTCACTTCCAGCAGCCCGATCGCGCCTTGCCCGGACAACCGTGACAGCACCCGGGACCGGGTGACGATCACGCGCAAGCCGTCCGCCGGGCTCAGCGCCCCGGCCACCACCGCAGCGGAAACCTCGCCCATCGAATGGCCGATCACCGCATCCGGTTGCACACCATGCGAGCCCCACAACGCCGTCAACGCCAACTGCATCCCCATCAGCACCGGCTGGATGCGATCAATCCCCACCAGCGCTTCACCGGTGGCCAGCACTTGCCGCAAAGAAAAACCGGCCTGCTCAACAAAAGTCGGCTCCAGATCGTCGACCGCCGCGGCAAACGCGGGCTCATCGGCCAACAGCTGCCGACCCATGCCCGCCCACTGCGAGCCCTGATCGGAATAGACGAACACCGTGCCCGCCCGACATGCCCCGTGGTGCGGCCCAACCACCCCCGGCGCCGGATAACTCCCGGCCAGCGCGCGCAACCCCGCCACCGCCTGCTGACGATCACACGCGGCCACGGTGGCAAACTTCGCCTGCCGGCTACGATGATGATTCAACGTATGGGCCACCTCGGCCAAAGCCACCTCTGCGCCCGCGCTGGTCATCCACTCGGCCAACATCCCCGCCGTCGAGGCGATGCGCTCGTCAGTCTTGCCCGAGAGCACCAACGTCGTCACCAGCTCCGGTTGGTAGGCAACAGCTTTGAGAACCGGCGCCTCTTCGAGCACCACATGCGCATTGGTGCCACCGAAACCGAACGCCGACACCCCCGCCCGCCGCGCCCGCTCCGTCGCGGGCCAGTCGGTGGGTTGGGCAACCACTTTCAGCCGCAGATCCGCAAACGGAATATGCGGATTAGGAGTCTGGAAGTGCAGGTTGGACGGAATATGTCCCCGCTGCACCGCCAGCACCGCCTTGATGAAACCCGCCATCCCGGCCGCCGCGTCCAAATGGCCGATATTCGACTTGACGGCGCCGATCAGCAGCGGAGCACTCGGCGGCCGTGCGCGGCCCAGCACCGTTCCCAGCGCGCGCGCTTCGATGGGATCGCCGAGCAACGAGCCGGTGCCGTTGGCCTCGACATAGTCCACATGGCGTGGCTCGACGCCGGCATTGGCGTAGGCGGCGCGCAACACCGCCATCTGTGCTGCCGGATTGGGGGCCATCAACCCGTTGGACCGGCCATCTTGGTTGACCGCTGACCCACGCACCACCGCAAGCACTCGATCACCGTCACGCAGTGCGTCAGTGAGTCGCTTGAGCACCGCGACCCCGCAACCCTCACCATGCACGAAACCGTCGGCGCCGGCGTCGAATGCGTGACACTGACCCGTCGGCGACGTGGCACCGGCCTTGTCGAAGCTGCGGGTAATAGCCGGTGACAGCAGCAGGTTGACCCCCGCCGCTATGGCGAGGTTCGAATCACCGGTGCGCAGGCTCTGGCAGGCCAGATGCACCGCCACCAGTGACGACGAACACGCCGTATCGACGGTCACCGAGGGCCCGCGCAAGTCGAAGAAATACGAGAGGCGATTAGCGATGATGCTCAGCGCACCGCCGGTACCCGACCATGCATCTACTTGGCTCAGGTCGGTCGACGCCAGATATCCGTATTCGCTCAAGCATGCCCCGGCAAAAACCCCCGTCTGCGTCTGCCGCAGCGAATGGGCGGGAATGCCGGCGTGCTCCAACGCCTCATACGCCACTTCCAGCAGCAGGCGCTGCTGCGGGTCCATCTTGGCCGCTTCCCTCGGCGAGATCTCAAAAAATTCTGCGTCGAAAGCGTCGATCTCGGTTAGGAACGAACCCCAGCGCGTGGTCTCTGCCAGCGCGGCGGCGACCTCGGGTGAGCCGTTGTCGAACGGCCTCCACCGATCCGGCGGAACCTCTCCGATAGCCGACCTACCGTCACAAATAAACTGCCAGAACGATTCTGGGCCATGTATGTCACCCGGTAAGCGGCAGCCCAGGCCGACGACCGCGATTGGCTCATCGAGCCAGCTTCGCTCGGCTGAATCGGCAGTGTCAGCTGGGGTTTCGAACTCCGGCGTGGTGAGATGATGAACCAGAGCGTTTATCGTAGGGTGCTGCCAGAAATCCACCGGTGACACCGGCCGGCCCAGCAACTCAACCAGCTCGCCGGACAATACCACTGCATCGCGAGAACCCACTCCGAGATCCGCCAACGACGCATCCGCGTCAATCTCATCGGGATCACAGCCGATGGTCGTGATCAGATAATCGAACAGCCAGTGACGCAGCTCACTATCAGAAAAAGTCTCAGTCATCCCGAAACCTCCGAACTTTCGAAGCCCTCCAGGCGTACCGCGTCGTGCGATGCCGCTTTCGACGCTTGCGGGCTTGATTCAACCTCGTCGAACAACGTGTCTAGCAGGCTGTCCGTCGAGTCGGGCAGGACGTCTGCGTCACCACTCGAGTCTTGTTGGGGCGCCAGCTTTTCGGCAAGGTAGGTCGTAAGCGACGCGATCGTCGGGTGATTCCAGAGCATCGTCGCCGACAACTCGAGACCCGACAGCTGCTCGGCCTCACGTCGAATCGACATTGCCATCACCGAGTTGAGGCCCAGCTCCGCGAACGGCCGATCCACTTCGATTTCTGCTTCCGGCAGCCGAAGTTCACGCGCGAGAATTCCTCGCAGCCCAATCTCGAGTTCACTGCGTAGCTGGTCGGGGGTCATCTGGGACCATGTCCGCACGGGCGTCGACGTGCGGTCTGCAGCGGTTGCCGATTGATCGGAGAACGCTATGGGAGCCATCACCGCTTGCGCGATGTCGTAGGAGTCCACGTACTCCCATGCGGCGAACGCCTCTTCGGGAGTGACCGGCCGCGAACCCAGCCGTTCGAGCTCGTGCTCCACGATCGCGGCGTCGGAGGCAAACCCCAGTCCCCGCCAGGCCACCCAGTCCAGACTGACGGTGTGGCAGCCATGCCGGTGGCGCACCCGCGCCAGGCAGTCGAGATACGCATTAGCCGCCGCGTAGCCGCCCTGCCCGGGG
>NZ_JBARMY010000054.1:0-4430 GCF_049802695.1 Mycobacterium sp. | reverse complement strand
AACCCGCCGCGCACCTCGAAGCTGATGTTCAGCGTCGACTCGTAGGCCTTCGACATCTCCACGCCGCGCAGCGGCTGGTAGATGCCGTTGTAGGTCACCTCGGTCATCGACGGATCGAAGAACAACGACAGGTAGACGCCGGTGAGCAGCAACACGATGAAGCTGTACAACGCGATCTCGCCTAACAGGAACGACCAGTGCGTCGGGAACACTTTGTTCAGCTGCCGCCGCACCGCCGCCGAGGGGTGGTACCGCGAGTCGATGTCGTCACCCTGACGGGCCAGCACCGTGCCCACATCCAGCTTCGGCGGACTCAAATTCGGACTCATGTCGTACGCTCCCAAAACGCCGGACCAACAGGTTCGATGAAGTCACCGTTGGCGACCAGATACCCGTCATTGTCGATGGTCAACGGCAGTTGCGCCAGCGCACGCGCAGCCGGACCGAAGACCGGTCTGGCGTACTGCAGGGCGTCGAACTGCGACTGGTGACACGGGCAGAGGATTCGGTAGGACTGCTGCTCGTAAAGCGATGCGGGACAACCCAAATGCGAGCACACCTTGGTGTAGGCGAAGAACTCACCGAAGTTGAAGCTCTCCTGGCCTTTTCGTTTGACGACCTTGGGCACGTCGTTCGGGCGCAGGCGGATGAGCATCACCGGGTTGCGGACGCCCATCATGGTGGCGGACAGCCGCTCGTGCGACTCGGGGGTGGTGCCGTCACCGTCGGATTCCCGCCATGGGAACACAGTCTCCATACCGCCGGAGTCGATGTCTTCGGGGCGGATCTTGACGAACGGCGGGCCGCCGCTTCGGCCGGTGGCACGACCCAGGAAGATGGTCTCGCCGAGGTACTGCGGTGTCCAGCCGGACGTCCACAGCACCGCCTTGTTGCCGGTGGCGGTCCGGACAACCGGTTTCCACGGGTTTTTGACCAGGCCGCCGATGAACGCGACCACCGTGCTCAAGCCGAATGCGCCGAGCCCGATGCCCAGCGACAACCCGATCAGCTTGCGACGGCGGATGGTGGAGCCCTCCAGCGCGTCGGTCAGGTTAGCCACCGCCGTTTTCCGGTGGATCGCCGGGGACCGCCCGTCGTGCCGCTCCTGAATCGAGATCTCTTCGGGGATGAACTTCTTCTGGTACAGCACCGCCCCGATGGCCACCGACAGGATGGACAGCCCGAACGTCAGCCCGTACAGCGGCGTGGTCATCGCATAGAGGAAGCTGCCGTCGGCATCCTTCGGCTTGTACTCCCACGGCCAGAACGCGAACACCAGCAGCAACGCCAGCCCGAAGAATCCACCGAGCAGCAGCCACAGCGCCACTTGCCGTTCGGCGCGTTTCTCGGCGCGGGTGCCTTCGACGGGCCAACGCGACTCTTTGTAGACGATCTCCACGCCGTCCAACCGGCCGCCCAGCTTGACAAGCTCCTCGTGCGACATCGCATTGAGCTCAGCCTCGGTGGGCTCGGCGGTGCTCGGGGCGGCTTCGGTGTCGGCGCCGACCGGGTCGCTGACGTCACTCATATGGCGCCGCTCCTCCTCATCGCTTCGCTCTGCATCGTCGCCGGCGCGCATCTCCGCCACTCCTCAATCCCGGCCCTGCCGGGATCTTGTCGCCGGCGGGCCTCATCTGCGCCACTCCTCAATCCCGGGGATGCCGGCATCTTCATCGCCGGCGCGCTCACGTTCGAGCCCCGATCCACAGTGCGGCGCCGATGACGGCGACCATGCCGATGATCCACGCCGCCATGCCCTCCGGTGCCGGTCCGAAGCCGCCCAGGCCGTAGCCGCCGGGCTGGTGCTCCTCGGTCACGGACTTGACGTAGGCGATGATGTCCTTCTTCTCGTCGAGCGAAAGCTGACGGTCGGAGAACTTGGGCATGTTCTGCGGCCCGGTCAGCATCGCGGCCAGGATCTGCTGCTCGGTCGGGGCGTCCAGAGCGGGCGCGTACTTGCCCGACGACAGGGCTCCACCCCGCCCGGTGAAGTTGTGGCAGGACGAACAGTTGAGCCGGAACAGGTCGCCGCCGCGACCGAGGTCACTGCCGCGCAGGGATCGTTCCGCAATAGTGCCGTCGGAATCGCGAACCAGGGTCGGGCCGCCGCCGTTGGCCTGGACGTACGCGGCCAGCGCCTCAACCTGCCCGGGATCGTAGATCGCGGATTTGCGGGGCGCCTGCGCCTCACCGCGGACGGCAGGCATCCGTCCGGTGGACACCTGGAAGTAGACGGCCGCCTCACCGACTCCGACGAGGCTGGGACCGCGATCCTGAATGCCTTGCAGATTGGCGCCGTGACAAGTGGCGCAGGAAGTTTCGAAGAGCTGTTTGCCGGTGCGCAGCAACGCGGACTGGGACTCGTCGGCGACGGCCACTTGCGGCTTCGGGGTCAACACGGCAGCCAGCCCGCCGGCGATCGTCAGCCCCACTACCAGCAGCAGTCCGCCAGAGAGCCGACGCCGGAAACGCCGGCGTGAGCGCTCGGTCATCCGGCGCCGCCGCGAGCGGTCACCGGCCGGTGCGGAGCCGTCCGGATCGGCTCGGCGGCCCAACCTCAGTTTCTTCAACTGAGCACTCCTGTTCGTTGCGCTGCTCATCGAATGAAGTAGATCGTGGCGAACAGCGCGATCCACACAATGTCGACGAAATGCCAGTAGTACGAGACGACGATGCTGGCGGTGGCCTGCGCCGGGGTGAACTTGCTCATCGTGGTGCGCGCCAGCAGGAAGATGAAGGCGATCAGCCCGCCCGTGACATGCAGCCCGTGGAAGCCGGTGGCCAGGTAGAACACCGTGCCGTAGGCGCTACCGGGGATCGTGGTGCCGTGGCTGGTCAGGTGGTAGTACTCGTAGGCCTGACCGAGGACGAAGAACAGCCCCATCAGGAAGGTCACCATATACCAGCGGCGCAGCCCGAACACGTCGCCGCGTTCGGCGGCGAACACGCCCATCTGGCAGGTGAACGAGGAGGCGATCAGCACGAGCGTCACGGGGACGGCCTGGTACAGGTTCAGCTCAGTCGGCGGTGGCGGCCAGTTGCCGCCGGCCTGGGCACGGGCCGTGAAGTAGAACGCGAACAGGCCGGCGAAGAACATCAGCTCGCTGGCCAGCCAGACGATGGTGCCGACACTGACCATGTTGGGCCGGTTCAGCGAATGTACCCGCGAGGTGATCGCAGTACCCGAGGTCCCCACAGCGCTGGTCACATCCGCAAGTATGACGCTTTGTAGTTGATGATCTCCACCCGGGGCGCGAAATTGTGCCACCCCGGAGTGCCGCGGCCGCCGACGGTGGTGCGGGACGGTGTCTGGTGGGGGTGGTGGCGGCGTGGGACCATCGGCGCGTGGGCCTGTCATCTGCGTCGTGGCCGCTGGTCCTGGGCCGGTTGACGGCCGGGCGGGACCTGGAGAACGGTCAGGCTGCCTGGGCCATGGAACGGATTATGAGCGGGGCGGCGACACCGGCGCAGATCGCGGCTTTCGGCGTCGCCATGCGGATGAAGGTTCCGACCGCGGCCGAGGTCGGCGAGTTGGCCGACGTGATGCTCGCGCACGGGCACCGACTGCCCACCGAAGACCTGGGCACTCAGGGCACCGAGACCGTCGACATCGTCGGCACCGGCGGTGACGGCGCCAACACCGTCAACCTGTCCACGATGGCTGCGATCGTGGTGGCGGCCGCGGGCGTCCCGGTGGTCAAGCACGGTAACCGGGCGGCGTCGTCGCTCTCCGGCGGCGCCGACACCCTGGAGGCGCTGGGAGTGCGCATCGACCTGGAGCCGGACCAGGTGGCGCGCAGCATCGCCGAAGTCGGTATCGGGTTCTGCTTCGCACCCCTGTTCCACCCGTCCTACCGGCACGCGTCGGCGCCGCGGCGCGAGATCGGGGTTCCGACGGTGTTCAACCTGCTTGGGCCGCTGACAAATCCGGGCCGGCCGCGCGCCGGGCTGATCGGCTGCGCGTTCGCCGACCTCGCCGAGGTGATGGCCGAAGTGCTCGCGGCGCGCCGGTCCAGTGTGCTCGTGGTGCGCGGCAACGACGGGCTGGATGAGTTGACCACCACGACGACGAGCACGATCTGGCGGGTGCAGGCCGGCACGATCGACAGACTGACCTTCGATCCCGCGGGGTTCGGATTTGCCCGTGCCGCTCTTGCGGAGTTGCAAGGCGGTGACGCCGAAACGAATGCGGCCGAGGCGCGTTCAGTGCTCGCCGGCACCCCGGGACCGATTCGGGACGCGGTGGTGCTCAACGCCGCCGGCGCAATGGTGGCCCACGCCGGACTATCCAGCCGCGCCGAATGGCTGCCGGCCTGGGAGGAGGGGCTGCAGCGGGCCGGCGTCGCCATCGACAGCGGAGCGGCCGAACAGCTGCTCGCGCGATGGGCGCGGTTCACCCAGCAGCTCTGAATCCCAGTCCCGCACAGCCT
>NZ_JBARMY010000053.1:0-2084 GCF_049802695.1 Mycobacterium sp. | reverse complement strand
AACCCGCCGCGCACCTCGAAGCTGATGTTCAGCGTCGACTCGTAGGCCTTCGACATCTCCACGCCGCGCAGCGGCTGGTAGATGCCGTTGTAGGTCACCTCGGTCATCGACGGATCGAAGAACAACGTCAGGTAGACGCCGGTGAGCAGCAACACGATGAAGCTGTACAACGCGATCTCGCCCAACAGAAACGACCAGTGCGTCGGGAACACTTTGTTCAGCTGCCGCCGCACCGCCGCCGAGGGGTGGTACCGCGAGTCGATGTCGTCACCCTGCCGCGCCATCACCGCGCCCATATCGACTTTCGGCGGACTCAACTTCACACTCATGTCGTACGCTCCCAAACTTCCGGCTCGTCCGGGTCGGTGAGCCGGCGAGCTAACGTGATAACAGGCGTGTTGGACTCCTGCGAGCGCCGCCTGAGCAGCTCGAATGCGGCCTCGGCGTCGATATGGAAGCGCTCCATGAGCATGCCCTTGGCTTGGCCGATCGTGTCGCGAGAGCTCAGCCCTCTTCGGTATTGCTGGTCTCGGCTCAACATGCTCCAGGTGAGCGTCGTGTAGGCGGCGAAGATTAGGCCCAACTTCGCCGACTCCTCACCGAACGCATTCACCTGCTCGGAGTACAGATTGAGCGCGGCCGACCTGGGGCCGTGAGCAAACAATTGCAAGGACAACATCGAACGAATCGGCGTGATTGCCACCGCTTCCCGGGAGTACCGCGGCCACCGGTCGTCGGTACTGAGGTCGTCGATGCGAACCAGGTGGTTGTGCCGCGCCGCTGACAGACACGGTCCTTCGTTGTAGCTTCGTTGAATATCGTCGAGTACCACCGGATAACTGTCGGTGGGGGCGACGGTCTCGATGACTCCCGCTCTCTTGCTGACCGTGATGCCGGCATGCGCAGCGCCGGGAACAATTTGAGCCGCATTGAAGGTCAGCTCGTCGAGCGTTGACCCCAGATTGAAGTCGCTTCCGGCCTGACTCTGCAGATCTCGTACCAGATCGTTCATGCGAAACAGGATCGAGTCGCCTGAGTCAGGCCAAGCCGCGCTGCCTTGATCCACCACGGGTCCCTTCCGCACCGATGCAAGCGGTCACAACCGTCCACCCGCCGGTCGCGGTTGCTTTCGACTCCGGCCCGGCGCTGCGGTCTCTTGCCCCTTCCCGGTTCTGATCCGACACGACGAAACAATTTCAGGAAGTTAACTATTAAGAATATAGGCCGAGATTACGCTTAGCACCGGTGCGGCCGTCCGTGACTTGTGTCACTTTGAGCACGTGTGCGTGTCTTGCTTCGCACGGAAACTGAAGTGAACTCGGGCCGGCTACCAACCGAAGGAGCCGGGCCCGCCCTTGAAAGGTCCGGCGATCCAGCTGTTGACCCATCCGCCGTAGAAGCCGCCGGGCTGGGGAGTCACTTCTTCGCCGTTGACCGTGCAGCGGTCGACCTTCCCAGGCATGACGGCGATCGCGCCCGCGATGTCGGCGAATCGCGGATTCGGCTGCTCGTAAGTCCACCCGGCGCTGACCGCTCGCCGTGCCGCCGTCACCAGGTCGTAGTAGCCGGCCCGACCTTTCCATTCGCACCACGACGACCCACTCGCGGCACGGAGAACACCTTCCGCGAAGGCATCTCGAGGCAGGTAGTAGCTGGGCGGATGACTGGTCTCCAGCACCCGCCAGGCTCGGGTGGTCGACGCGATGATCTCACCGCCCAGCTCCACCGTGATCGAGCCGGCGAACTGCTCCAACCGCGGCGGGCGAGGATAGTGCCATACCGACTCCTGCCCGGGGGCCGGCACACCGGGCTTCGGCCACGGCGTCACGAATCTTCGCCCGCAGCACGGATGCGGATCGGCCCGCGTAACGACCGGTCCGGATCGCGGACGACGCCGCCTTGCAGGATCTGCACGTCTCCGGCTCGCGCCAGCCGGATCGCGATTTCCCGGCTTTGGGTGGTCAGTTCACGCCAGTTGTCGCCCCCTACTGCGCGGGCGGCGTCGGAGGGACAGATGCTGCCTGCCGGGGCGCGGTGCTGTGCCAGCGCCAGAATCGCCGCCTGCAGCCGCGAGGCCACCGGCC
>NZ_JBARMY010000052.1:0-7397 GCF_049802695.1 Mycobacterium sp. | reverse complement strand
GGTCTGCGCGGCGTGGTGGTCGTGACCGGGCCGCTGGACAGCGAGTCCGCCGACGACTGGACGACCCGCGGCAAGGATTACGTGGATCACCTGGTGCGTATCGCCCGCGAGTTGCCTGAGGCTCCGGGTGAACTGCCTCGGCTGTTCGTCGTCACCAGGAACGCCCAGGCCGTGCTGGCCGGCGACGGGCCGAACCTGGAGCAGGCCGGGCTGCGGGGCCTGATCCGGGTGATCGGCACCGAGCACCCACAGTTGCGGGCCAGCCAGATCGACGTGGACGGACATGTCGAGGCCGAGCAGCTGGTGAAGCAACTGTTGTCCGGGTCCGACGAGGACGAGACGGCGTGGCGGAACGGGCAGTGGTACACCGCCCGTCTTTCCCCCACACCGCTGCAGCCCGAAGAACGACGCACCACGGTGGCCAGTCACGCGAACGACGGTGTGCGCCTCCAGATCCGCACACCTGGCGACCTGGAATCCGCGGAACTCGTTGCCTATGACCGTCTCGCACCGGGCCCCGGCGAGGTCGAGATTGCGGTCAGCGCATCCAGCATCAACTTCGCCGACGTGCTGGTCGCCTTCGGGCGCTACCCGAGCTTCGAGGGCCGGCTGCCCCAAGCCGGTACCGACTTCACCGGCGTGGTGAGCGCTGTCGGGCCCGAAGTCACTACGCACCGGGTCGGCGACCACGTCGGCGGCATCTCCGCGAGCGGCTGCTGGGGCACCTTCATCACCTGTGACGCGCGGCTGGCAGTGACGCTGCCGCGCGGACTCACCGACGGGCAAGCCGCCGCGGTCACCACCGCAAGTGCCACTGCCTGGTACGGCCTGCACGATCTGGCCAGGATCGACCGGGGCGACAAGGTATTGATTCACTCCGCCACCGGTGGTGTGGGGCAAGCCGCGATGGCGATCGCCCGTGCCGCAGGCGCCGAGATCTTCGCCACCGCGGGCAGCGACGGCCGTCGGCAGTTGTTGCGCGACATGGGCGTTGAGCACGTCTACGACTCGCGCAGCACGGAGTTCGCCGAGCAGATACGCCGGGACACCGAGGGGTACGGCGTCGACATCGTGCTCAACTCGGTGACCGGTGCGGCGCAGCGCGCCGGACTCGAATTGCTCGCTCTAGGCGGGCGTTTCATTGAGATCGGCAAACGCGACATCTACGGCGACACCCGGCTGGGGCTATTCCCGTTCCGCCGCAACCTGGCGTTCTACGCCGTCGACCTGGGCTTGCTGAGCTTCAGCCACCCAGACAAGGTGCGCAGCCTGCTCGACACGGTTTACCGGCTCACCGCCGACGGTGTGCTGCCGCTGCCGGAGAGCACCCACTACCCGCTCGCCGATGCGGCCAGAGCCATCCGGACGATGAGCGCGGCCCAGCACACCGGCAAACTGGTGCTCGACATCCCCCGCACCGGCAGCAGCCGGGTGGTCGTGCCGCCGCAGCAGGCTGGGGTTTACCGCGCCGACGGCTCGTACCTGATTACCGGTGGGTTGGGTGGTCTCGGCCTTTTCCTCGCCGAGAAGATGGCCGCGGCGGGCGCCGGCCGCATCGTGTTGACCTCGCGCTCACAGCCAGACGCAAGGACGCTGGAGACCATCGAACTGATCCGGGCGATCGGCGCCGACGTCGTGGCGGAATGCGGCAACATCACCGACCCGACCGTGGTGGACCGCCTGGTAGCGGCCGCGACCGCCACCGGGCTTCCGCTGCGCGGTGTCTTGCACGCGGCGGCGGTGGTCGAGGACGCCACCTTGACCAACATCACCGCCGAGCTCATCGAACGGGACTGGGCACCAAAGGTTTACGGCGCGTGGAATCTGCACCGGGCGACGGCCGGTCAGCCACTTGACTGGTTCTGCTCGTTCTCGTCGGCGGCGGCACTGGTCGGTTCGCCCGGGCAGGGCGCCTACGCGGCGGCCAACAGCTGGCTGGATGCGTTCACCCATTGGCGACGCGCTCAGGGTCTTCCCGCGACGTCCATCGCGTGGGGAGCCTGGGCTGAAGTCGGGCGGGCAACCGCGCTGGCCGAAAGCTCGGGCGCGGCAATCGGTGCCGACGAAGGTGCTTATGCGTTGCAGGCGCTGCTGAGCCACGACCGCCCCTACGCCGGCTACACACCGATCATGGGCCAACCATGGGTGACGTCGTTCGCCGAACGCAGCCCGTTCGCGGAGCTGTTCCGATCTGCCGGACAGGGCCGGGGCGGAAGCCAATTCCTCGCCGAGCTGAGCGAGTTGCCCACCGAAGAGTGGCCGGGCCGGTTGCGGCGGCTGATCTCCGATCAGGTCAGCCGGATCCTGCGGCGCAGCATCGATCCGGACCGCCCGCTTTCTGAGTACGGCGTCGACTCACTGGGCAACTTGGAGTTGCGCACCAGGATCGAGACGGAAACGAAAGTGCGCATCAGCCCGAGCGACATCACCACCATTCGCGGCTTGGCGGACAAGTTGTACGAGAAGCTGGCTCCCGCAGAGGTCGCCTGACCGCAGGCATCCCGCGGGACGACAGCAGCAGACGTTGAGGAGGGACTTTGTTTCTAGGGGCAAGTTCAGTGAAAGTGGGCACGATTCGCGACTGGGAGCCTGGTGACGGCAAAGTCGTTTCGTGGGGACCGTCAGCGGCCTCGTTGAAGAAAGCCCGGCAGGCGCCGGTGAGTCAGGCGCCGGCCAGCTACATGCAGGCGCAGCATCTGCGCGGCTTCTGTGAATTCGCCGACCGGGGTCTCGACTACTCGCGGCTGGTGATGGGATCGTGGGACCGGCCCGGCCGCTGCGATATTCGTGCCCTGACGTTCGTGATCAATGCGCACCTGCGCCGGCACGACACCTACCGCAGCTGGTTCGAGTTCAATGACATCACAGATGTCGTGCGCCACGCGATGGGTGACCCGGCCGACATCGAATTCGTTCCCACGCGGCACGGCCAGATGACTGCTCAGGAGTGGCAACGCCATCTGCTGGCCACGCCCAGCCCGCTGGAGTGGGATTGCTTCCGGTTCGGCATCATTCAGCGCGCGGACCATTTCACGTTCTACGTCGTCGTCGACCATCTGCATATGGACCCGACGCTGCTGGGCCTGCTGTACATGGAGATGTATGTCATGTACGGGGCGTTGGTGAACGGCGCGGCACCGATCGCCCTGCCGCCCGCCGGCAGTTACAGCGACTACTGCATCCGGCACCGGGCGTTTACCGATAGCCTGACCCTCGAATCCCCGCAGATCCGCACGTGGATCGATTTCGCCGAGAGCAACGGAAACAGCTTGCCCGAGTTCCCGCTGCCGCTCGGTGACCCGGCGACGCCGAGCGGCGACGTCGTTGTCGAACGGATAATGGACGCAACGCAAACCGCGCTGTTCGAGTCCGCCTGCATCGGCGCGGGCGCCAGGTTCAGCGGCGGCCTGTTCGCCGCGGCCGCGCTGGCGCAATACGAATTGACCGGCGTCGAAACGTACTCCAACCTGACTCCGACCGACCGGCGCCGGAAACCCGAGGAATTCATGACCTCAGGGTGGTTCACCGGAGTGATACCGTTCACCGTCGACATCGACCCTGCCTCGTTCGCAAAAACCGCTTATTCCGCGCAGACGTCGTTCGACGCGAATACCGAACTCGCGCAGGTGCCTTTCGATCGAGTGTTGGAGTTAGCGCCGTGGCTTCGCCGGCCCGGGTTCAACTTCACCATGCTGAACTTCATGGACGGCGGTCTTCCTCCGCTGTCCGCGATCGTCTCGTCCTACCTCGACGGAGCCAACGCCGGCACGTACGGCGACGGCAGGGCGCCGGCTCACCTGTACATGACGGTTGGCCGGATGTTCGACGAGGCGTCGATGGCGGTGTTCTATCCGAACAATCCGACTGCACGGCAATCTGTTGTCCGCTATGTCGAGACGGTGAAGACTGTGTGTGCCCGGGTGGCCGCCGGCAGCGACGCAGTAGTTACTGCGCGCCCTCGCTCTGATCTGATCGCTTAGGAGATCACCGCATGGACATTCCGTATGTAGAAGGCGGATGAAAAGTTCGCACGAAGCGGCGGCCGGTGGAATCTTCCACCGGTTAGCCGATTTCGTCATCCGTTGGCCGCTGATAGCCATCGGTATGTGGATCGCCGTTGCTGCCGCTTTGACGCTCGCGATACCGCCGCTGGCGGTGGTGGCCGCCCACAAACAGGTGGAGGCGCTGCCGGCTGACGCCCCTGTCGTGGTCAACGGCAAGAAGATGAGCGAGGCGTTTCACGAAACCCAGCACGGTAGCTTGCTTCTGGTCGTACTGACTGATGAGAAGGGACTGAGCGCCGCCGACGAAGACACCTACCGGACGCTGGTCGGCAAGCTGCATCAAGACACCGCCGACGTCATGTCGACGCAGGACTTTCTTGGCACCCAGGCGCTTCGCGAGGTGCTGCAAAGCAAAGACGATAAAACCTGGGCGCTTCCGGTTTCCCTTGTCGGCGACCCCGGCACCCCCGAGGCCGGGGTGTCCTACCAGCACGTCACCGATCTCGTCAAGCAGACGGTCGCGAAGTCGACGCTCACCGCGAACCTGACCGGCCCGGCCGCGACCGCCGCCGATCTGATGGGCATCGCCGCAAAAGACATGCACCTGATCGAGGCCGGGACCACGGTCATGGTGCTGCTGATCCTGATCATGGTGTACCGGAATCCGATCACCATGCTGATTCCGTTGGTCACGATCGGCATTTCCCTGGCGACCGCCCAGGGCACCTTGGCCGGGTTGGGTGAACTGGGGCTGGGCCTCACCGGTGAGACGGTCGTGTTCGTCACAGCGGTGATGTTCGGCGCGGGAACGGATTACGCCGTCTTCCTGATCAGCCGGTACCACGACTACGTGCGGCAGGGTGTTCCGTCAGACGAAGCGGTGCGCAAAGCTCTGATGTCGATCGGCAAGGTGATCGCCGCCTCGGCGGCCACCGTGGCTGTCACGTTCCTGGCGATGATCTTCTCGCAATTGCAGATCTTCGCCACCGTCGGTCCGGCGATTTCGGTCTCGGTCACGTTGGCTTTCCTGGCCGCCGTGACCTTCCTGCCGGCCGTCATGGTGCTGGCCGGGCGGCGCGGCTGGATCAGGCCGCGCAGCGACCTCACGCATCGTTTCTGGCGACGCTCGGCGATCCGCATCGTGCGGCGGCCGAAAGTTCATCTGGTGGCCAGCTTGATCGTGCTTGCCACCTTGGCCAGCTGCATGACTTTCGTCCGCTACAACTATGACGACCGCAAAACTTTGCCGAGCAACGTCGAAAGCGCCGCCGGATTTGCGGCGCTGGAACGCCATCTCCCAGTGAACACCCTGCTACCGCAGTACCTGTTCATTCAGTCACCCCGTGATCTGCGGACACCGGAGGCACTTGCCGACCTCGAGCAGATGGCACAGCGGGTTAGCCAGGTACCCAATGTCACGATGGTGCGCGGCATCACCCGGCCGATGGGGGAATCGCTCGAGCAGACGAAGGCGACCTGGCAGGCCGGCGTGGTCGGCGGCAAACTCGACGACGCGTCCAAACAGATCATGGACCATACCGACGATCTCAATCTGCTGACTCACGGCTCCGACCAGCTCGCCGGAGCGCTCGCCGACGTACGGGCCCAGGTCGCTCAATCGATGGGCACCGTCCACGGTCTGCTCGCGTCGCTCACTGCTATCGAGCAGCAGGTCGGCGGCCAGAAGCTGCTCAGAGAGGTCGACAACGCGACCAAGCTCATCAGCAGCATGCGCGCCTTCGGTGGAAGCCTCAACGACGTGGTTGCTGCCGCGCGCGGATCAGACATCCTCGTGAACGTCCTCGACAGCAACCCGACAATCTGCAGCGCGGATCCACAGTGTGCGGGGGCGCGCGAACAGCTTCGACGGCTGGCCAACGCTAATCGCGACGGGACGATGAACAATTTGTCCAACCTCGCCCAACAGCTGCAGTCGACACAAGACACGCAGACGCTGCAATCCGCGGTGCAGGGTCTCAACGGCGCGGTAAGCAGTGCCCTCAACGCCCTTAGCGCGTTGGGTGCCGACGATCCGGGCGGTGTGCAAACGCGGCTGGGCACCCTGGAATCGGGCGCGAACCAGCTGGCGGACGGCAGCCGAAAAATCGCCGACGGGGTCAAACAGCTGACCGACCAGGTCATGGTGATGGGGAGCGGGCTTGGCGAGGCGTCGACGTTCCTGCTGGGAATGAAGCGTGGCGCGGGTAGACCGTCGATGTCCGGCTTCTACATTCCACCGAACGCCTTGGCGAACAACGCCGACTTCAAGACGGCTGCCGAGTTCTTCATGTCTCCCGACGGTCACGCAACACGCTACTACGTCATGAGCGGGCTGAATCCGTTCAGCACCGCGGCGATGGACCAAGTGACTGCAATCACCAATGCTGCTCGGAGCGCTCAACCGAACACCGCGCTGGCGGATGCCAAAGTGTCGATGCTCGGAATGACCGAAGGCCTGCAGGACACCCGCGACTATTACAACCAAGACACCGAATTCATCGTTGTCGCAACCATACTCATTGTTTTTTTGATCTTGGTCGTATTGCTGCGCGCGATAGTGGCGCCGCTTTATCTTATCGCCTCGGTCTTGATCTCGTACGCGTCGGCGCTGGGCATCGGTGTCATCGTTTTCCAGTTCCTACTCGGCCAGGAATTGCACTGGAGCGCTCCGGGCCTGACGTTCATCCTTCTGGTGGCTGTGGGAGCCGACTATAATTTGCTGCTGATCTCCCGGATCCGCGACGAGTCACCGCATGGTGTGCGTTTCGGTGTGATCCGCACGGTGAGCTCCACCGGCGCCGTCATCACTTCTGCTGGGCTGATATTCGCCGCATCGATGTTCGGGCTGACAGTCGCCAGTATCAGCACATTGGTTCAGATCGGTTTTGTGATCGGCGCCGGTATTCTGCTCGACACCTTCCTGGTGCGCACTATCACGGTGCCGGCCGTGGCCACACTGCTCGGCCAGGCGAACTGGTGGCCCTCAAAGTTGACGCCGCGCAACCCAGGCGGATCGCGCTCGAAGTGGCGCAAGACGAGCCGTCGACCAGCACCACAGAGTGGCGCCAGCCTGTCAGATCTTGTGGTACCCGACGACGAAGACATCTTCACCCACTCGCTGCCGTTGTTCGGGCCCCGTGGTGTGCCGTTGCGCCTCGCCGCGCAGGGGCAGGACATTGCGGCGGTTAGTACGAATGGCCATCCAACGCGGGAGGCCACAAGCGGGGCGAAAACAGCGCTCGTCGACCAGCTGCCTAACTACGGCGGAGACCCAGTCAAGACTGACAGCGGATACTCAGCGGGAACCAACGGTCAGCTTTCAACCACAATCAAGGGCGGAGACCCGGTAGAAACCGACAGCAGACACCCCGCCCAAACCGACCGCGCACACCC
>NZ_JBARMY010000051.1:0-1836 GCF_049802695.1 Mycobacterium sp. | reverse complement strand
GCCCAGGTTTGCAGCTGATCCGCGGCGGCGGCGCGGAAGGTGTCCGCCGCGCCCAGTACGACGCGGCGGCCGTCGGCGACAAGCACCCGCGCCAGCTTTCCGACGGTGGTGGTTTTCCCGGTGCCGTTGACGCCGACGATCAGCAGCACCGAGGGATGATCGGCGTGCGGCAGGGCGCGAATCGAGCGGTCCAGCTCTGGTTGCAGCTCGGTGATCAGGACGTCGCGCAGCACGGCGCGGGCGTCGGCCTCGGTGCGGACAGTCCCGCTGGCCAGCCGACTGCGCAGTTGGGTCACTACCGATGTGGTGGCCGTCGGCCCGAGGTCGGCGATGAGCAGGGTGTCCTCGACGTCCTGCCAGGAGTCTTCGTCCAGGTCGCCGCCGCCGATCAGGCCGAGCATGCTGCGGCCCAGCGTGTTCTGCGAACGGGCCAGCCGGCCGCGGAGTCGTTCCAGTCGGCCCTCCGGCGGCGCGATCTCTTCGACTTCCGGGGCTGCCGGCTGAGGCGGTGCAGGCGGTGCGGGCGGTGCGGCGGGTGCGTCTTCCGCCGGTGCGACGAGGTCGGGTTCGGGCAGCGCCACGTCGGGAATGGTCTCCGGGACCGGCTCGGCGACTGGCTCGGCGACCGGCAGGGTCTGGCCGGACGTCTGGCTGAACGTGATGCCGGACGAGGTGGTGTAGCCGCCGGAGCGGTCCAGGGTGCTGGTCTGGGGACGGGTGCTCAGGCTGATCCGCCGGCGGCGGTAGCGCATCAGACCGAGCACCAACGCCACGACGACAATCAGAACCGCGGCGACCGCGAGGCCGATCCACACTGCGTCGGGCACGAATTACTCCTCGCTATCGAGAACTGCTGACCAGCTGATCCACCGGTTGTCCACGCATCCGCTGCGAGATCACCGCGGTGATGCCGTCGTCCTGCATCGTCATGCCGTAAAGAGCGTCGGCCACTTCCATGGTCGGCTTCTGGTGGGTGATGACAATCAGCTGCGACCGGGTGCGCAGCAGCTCGAACAACCCCAGCAGGCGCCGCAGGTTCACGTCGTCCAGCGCCGCCTCCACCTCGTCCATGATGTAGAACGGCGACGGCCGGGCGCGGAAGATCGCCACCAACATCGCCACGGCGGTCAGCGACTTCTCACCGCCGGACAGCAGCGACAGCCGTTTGACCTTCTTGCCGGGTGGACGGGCTTCCACCTCGATGCCGGTGGTGAGCATGTCGTCGGGGTCGGTCAGCTTCAGCCGGCCTTCTCCGCCGGGGAACAGCGCTTCGAACACTCCGCGGAACTCCCGTTCCACGTCGATGAAGGCGTCGGTGAACACCTGCAGAATGCGGGCGTCGACGTCGGCGACGACGTGCAATAGGTCTTTGCGAGCGGCCTTGACGTCTTCGAGCTGGTTGGCCAGGAAGTTGTAGCGTTCCTCCAGCGCGGCGAACTCCTCCAGTGCCAGCGGATTGACCCTGCCGAGTTCGGTCAGTTCGCGATCGGCGCGCTTGGCGCGACGCTCCTGGGTCGGCCGGTCGAACGGCATCGGTGCCGGTGCGATCACCTGCTCACCGCGTTCCCGCGCCTGCTCGTACTCGGCCACCTCGAGCTCGCTGGGCGGCAACGGGATCTGCGGACCGTATTCGGCGACCAGGTCGTCGGGAGCCATCCCGAACTGCTCGAGCACCATCTGTTCGAGCTGCTCGATGCGCAGCGCCGCCTGCGCTTTGGCCAGCTCGTCGCGGTGCAACGACTCGGTGAGCGCGCCGATCCGCGTTTCCAGCGCGGTGACCTCGTCGCGGACAGCGACCATCGCCGCGGACCGCTGTCGGCGTTCGAGGGCCAGGGC
>NZ_JBARMY010000050.1:0-6298 GCF_049802695.1 Mycobacterium sp. | reverse complement strand
GCGCGGTGCATCAGCGTCATCGCCTCGGCGGCGGCGGTGCCCTCGTCGAGCATCGACGCGTTGGCGACTTCCAGGCCGGTCAGGTCGGCCACCATGGTCTGGAAGTCCAGCAGGGCCTCCAGCCGGCCCTGACTGATCTCCGGCTGATAAGGCGTGTAAGCCGTGTACCAGGCCGGGTTCTCCAGAATATTGCGCCGCAGCACCGGCGGCGTCAGCGTGTCGTAGTACCCCTGACCGATCATCGAGACCGCGACGGTGTTCTCCTCGGCCATCGTCCACAGTTCGGTCAGCGCCTCGGCCTCACTGACCGGCGCCGGCAGACGGTCCAGGCCGGGCGCCGCGCCGCTGCCGGTCAGCGCGTCGAGGATGCCGGCGGGTAGCGCGCGGCTCGCCAGTTCATCGAGGGAGTCGACCCCGATGACGGCAAGCATCTTGGCGATCGCGTCGATGTCCGGACCGATGTGCCGGTCGGCGAAGTCGATCTGCGGGTTCTGCGTATTCGATGCGGGCGAGTCAGACATCTGAGGCTCCTGACGGGTGGCGGAACCACAGCCGCGACTATCGCTGTCCATGGCTGCGTTCCTCTCCCTCTGTCGTCTACCCGAGCCGGGCGCCTGAGAGATTCAACCCGCGAGCGCAGTAGCAAACGGGCCTTTCCCCATGGGCGGGTGATCCGCCGCAGGCGGACACCACTTTCCAGAGGCATCGTGGCCTACCGCGGTCCGGGTGCCTGAGAGGTTGGCGGAGAGGTGTTGCTCCTTCGGCGTCCGTGGCTGGCAGCCATGGAACTCTCCCGCGGCAGGGCGATGCGAGCTCCAGTCTAGCGGCGGCCCACCGCTGCCGGGGCGAGCGTGTTGTTTGGCCGTCGACACGCCGCGCAGGGCGTACAACTGTGCACGCTCGGCAGGAAGCCGCGTCGGCAAGAAGCGCTAGCCGATCTTGCGGTCGCGGTGCTTGCGCCGGGACGCCAACTCGTCTTCCGGCGCGGCGATCGACTCGCCGCCATCGGCGCGCTCGCCGGGGAAGTCTGCGATTACGCCGGTGAGCTCACGCATCGCGCCGGACACCGCGATGCCGAACACGCCCTGTCCGCCCTGCAACAGGTCGACGACCTCTTCGGCGGACGTGCACTCGTAGACGGTGGTGCCATCGGAGAACAAGGTGATGTTGGCCAGGTCCTGCACACCGCGCTGACGCAGGTGGTCAACGGCGACGCGAATGTTGTGCAGCGAGATCCCGGTGTCCAGCAACCGCTTGACGATCTTGAGCACCAGGATGTCTTTGAACGAGTAGAGCCGCTGACTTCCGGACCCGGCCGCGCCGCGGATCGAGGGCACCACCAGCGAGGTGCGTGCCCAGTAGTCCAGCTGGCGGTAGGTGATACCGGCTATCTGGCAGGCGCTCGGGCCGCGGTAGCCGATCAGCTCGTCGGGCACCGAATCGTCCGGAAACAAACCGGCCTGAACGGGTTGGCCGGGTGCGGCAGCGGCGTAGTCACGGTTGGTGGCCGCGTCGTCACCCTCGGCGGGTTCCGACCCCAGCTCCAACTGATCGTGACGTGGATGCTCGTCCACCGCGCTTCCTCTCCCGATGTCACTAGCTCCCGCAGCCGGATGCGCTCAGGCCCGAGTGCTTGAGAGCATACGCTTTTCAACCCGTTGTCGTGGTTATCGTCGCCATCAAAGTATGGCCGTCGCCGGGTTCGCTCGGCGGTTTGCGCCGGGCGTGTCGAATTCCGGGCAGCAGATGAGACGCATCCGTGATGATGGGCGCCGGCAAACTTCGCGGGCCCGGCAGCATCATGGCGGCCCGCACCCGTGGCGTCAGGTGGCCTTGAAATCGTCAGGGGAAACGCTGTCCAGGAATTCCTTGAACTTCTCCACCTCGTCCTCGCGGACGCCGCCGCCCGGCTCTTCGTCGGTCTCGTCGGGTATCAGCAAGCCGGCCTCAGCCAGCACCGCTTCCTCGACGTAGATCGGCACGCCCACCCGCAGCGCGATGGCGACCGAGTCCGACGGCCGCGCCGACACCGTGATGTTGCGGTCGAAGATGAGGTCGGCGTAGAAGGTGCCTTCCTGCAGGTCGACGATTCGCACTTCTTTGAGTGAATGGCCCAGAGCAGCAATGAGATCGCGAATCAGATCGTGTGTCAGCGGGCGAGGCGGCTCGACGCCCTGCTGTTCCAGCGCGATTGCGGCAGCCTCGGACTGGCCGATCCAGATTGGCAGATACCGGTCACCGTTGGCTTCGCGCAGCAACAGCACCGGCTGGTTCTGCGGCTGCTCGACGCGAATGCCGACGACGCGAACTTCACCCATCTGTGTCTGCCTTCCACACATGCTGCCCTGTTCGATTCAGCCTGGCGCATCGGGCTTGTCGGGCGGCTGGTCCCGACAACTTCGTGGCACCAAGCTGTCGACCGAAGTCTAGTCCTCAGCGGTGAAGTACGTCGCGCACCGATGACTTGATCAGTGACGTATGCAAGGTGATCGCCAGCGCGGCGACCTCGCGGGCCAGCTCGTCGGCGCGGTCACGTGCGCCCTCCTTGCCGGCCTTGACCACCGGACCGGCGATCTGCGCAATGAGGTCGGACTGCCGGTCGGCCGCCGAGCGAAAGGCACGGAGGTGCCGCGGCTCGACACCGTAGTCGGCCAACGCTCGTGCGCACTGCAGGATCACTACCGCGTGCTCGTCGAAGAAGCCGGACGGCCCGGCGGTGATGACGCCGGCCTTGAGCAGCGCGGTCAACAGTTCGTCCTCGACCCCGGAACGTTCCAGGACGTCTTCCCGGCTCAGCCGGACCTGGGCGGGTGCCACCGCCGCCACCTCGGATTGCCCGGTGGCGGGCCCGGCGGTGACCGACACCAAACGCGGTACGCCGTAAGCCGATCCGGACGTCGGCAGCTCCCCGTCAGGTCGGCCGTCGAGCTGCGCCTTGATCACTTTCAGCGGCAGGTAGTGGTCCCGCTGGGCGCTGAGTATGTAGCGCAGCCGCGCGCAGTCGTAAGCGGTGAAGCGGCGATATCCCGATGCGGCGCGCTGCGGCGTGACCAGTCCCTCAGACTCCAGGAAGCGGATCTTGGAGATCGTCACGTCTGGGAAATCCGGTCGGAGCGAATCCAGTACCGCCCCGATCGACATCCCGGCCAGCGCGGGCGTATCGGGTGCGGTCACGGGCTGCCGGATGCCGAGTCGTCACCCGGCTTCGGGCCGGTCAGAAACACCAGACGGAACTTGCCGATCTGGACCTCGTCACCGTTGGCCAGCACAGCCGAATCGACCGGCTCGCGGTTGACGTAGGTTCCGTTGAGGCTGCCGACGTCGACGACATGGAACTCGTCGCTTTCTAAGCGGAATTCGGCGTGGCGGCGGCTGACCGTCACGTCATCGAGGAAGATGTCGCTGTCGGGATGGCGGCCTGCTGAAGTGGTCGGCTGGTCGAGCAGGAAACGGGACCCCGCGTTGGGTCCTCGCTTGACGACGAGCAGCGCCGAGCCGGCCGGCAGGCCTTCGACGCCCGACACTGTGGTCTCCCCGCCTGTCTGCGCGGGAGCGTCCAGTTCGCTGAGGAAGTCGGCGCGGAAAACCGATGTCGTCTCCACGGTGACATCGTCAGAGATCTGGTCGTTGTCGTTATCCGTCACCCGCTGCTCCTCACTAGCCGCTGTGGCGTTGTCTGACCGACCCGCCGGGCCGGCTTTCCAGCGGCGTGCCGTCGATCTGTCGACCGTACCGCGCACTGGTTCCAAATGTGCCCACCACCGCAGTATCGGTGCCGGGCACTCGGAGGACCTTAACAACCGTCATTCCGACAGCGTGCCCCGGTACGCCTCGGCGTCCAGCAACGCGCCGAAGTCTTCATCGAGCGCGTCGGCGTCGTCGGCCTGCAGGTCCAGCAACCAACCCGCGTCGTAGGGGTCGGAATTGACCAGCTGCGGGCTGTTGTCCAGATCACCGTTGACCGCAACCACTTTCGCCGAGACCGGCGCGTAGAGATCCGACACCGACTTTGTCGACTCCACCTCACCGAACGACTCGCCGGCAGCGATACTGGCGCCTACCTCCGGCAGCTGGACGAACACGACGTCGCCGAGCGACGATTGCGCGAAGTCAGTGATCCCCACCCGCACGGTGTCGTCCCCGGTGCGGCGGACCCACTCATGGTCGGCGGTGTAGTGCAGGTCGGGCGGAATTTCGCTCACGGTCATCCTGTTCGGTCGGAAGTGACTCACTTGACGGGCTGAGCGTATTGGCGCGGTTTTGGTTGCCGCAAGGCGGTCACATCCACCCGGTCGGACTGTTGCACCGACATCCGTCCGCCCACCCGCTTGACACTGTCGACGGCGCCTCCCGGGATGTTCATCGCGGCGGCCAACGTCGGCGCGTCGCCAACGGCCACAACGAAATACGGCGAGGAGAGCCGTTTGCCGTCGATCGTCAACGCGCCCGGAGCGCCGACCACCCAGGTGTCGACACCGACTCGCACGGCATCGTGGTCGTCGTTGATCTCGATCGCCTCGGCCCCGGCGGCGCGTAGCTCGTTGATCACGTCGAGCATTGCTTGTGGTGCCACCCCGGGGCCTGGGTCGTCGATGGTCACCCTGACGCCGGGCCCGGTGGCGCCGACGGTGCCGACCAGGATGGACAGCGCCGCCAACCGGGCCTGAGCGTTTTCGATGGCCGCCTGATTACTGCTGCCCGACGCCTGCAGCGAGGCCAGCGTGCGCTGCAGGTCAGCAACCTCGGCGTTCAGTGCGGCCTCCCGCTGACGCAGCGAATCCAGCAGCACGAGCAGGTCGGCCGGGCGCGCCGTTTGCAGGGCATCGCCGGATCCGGTCTCCCGGACCTGGGTCACGATTGCAACGCCCAGCATCAGGCACAGCACGACGGCGAGCGCGCCGAAAATTGGCCGGGAACGGCTGCGCGGCAGCCTCAACCATCTGCCGGCCTGGCGGAGCCGACCGATCGCCGGGCGCGGCTGATGGGGCGGCAACTCATGTCGGCCGTGGGCGGTGGTGTCGGTGTTCGCGGTGTCGTCGCCGGAATGCTCTGTCGCGGCGGGCGGGTCGGCGTCGTCGCTGTTTTGGTGCTCTTCCCGCTCAGTCATCAGCGCCGCTCCTCCTCATCGCTTCGCTTTGCATCGTCGCCGGCGCGGTCATCAGCGCCGCTCCTCCTCATCGCTTCGCTCTGCATCGTCGCCGGCGCGGGTCATGGGTGGCTCAGGCCCCGAACAGGCGGCGGCGCAGACCGGCGGCGTTGCCGAAGATCCGGATGCCCAGCACGACGATGATGGCGGTGGACAACTGGGTGCCCACGCCCAGCTGGTCGCCGACGTAGACGATGATCGCGGCGACCAGAACGTTGAAGACGAACGACACCACGAAGACCTTCGGATCGAAGATCCGCTCCAGATAGGCCCGCAGCCCGCCGAACACCGCATCGAGCGCTGCCACGACGGCTATCGGCAGGTACGGCTGGATCATCTCCGGCACGTTGGGGTGAAAGATCAATCCCAGCACGATGCCGATGACAAGCGCGGCGATGCCGATCATCCGCGTCCGGTTCCCGTCATTGGATTTCCTGTCACTTTTGGGGCCCAATCCGCTTGGCGAACTTGATATCCCGGACCGCTCCGGCAGGCAACGTAAGTCCGTCGCCGAGGCTGACGGTGACGCCCACACCGTAGGAGAGCTCCAGCAGCCTCAGCCGCTGCAACCCGAGGCTGGTGTCGAAGACGTCCCGCATGGTGTGCGGCGGTCCCACCGCGAGCACCTTGTAGGGGCTGGCGATCGGATTATTGTCGACCAGAATCGCCCCGCCTGCCTGCCGGATGGTCACGTTCGGCCCGAGCCGCACACCGCACACTGCGATCGCTTCTGCGCCGCTGTTCCACAGCGAGTTGATGACCAGTTGCAGGTCGCGGTCGAGGATGATCTGCTGGCTGCCGGCCACGCGCTGTTTGGAGACGTCGGAGAGGTCCGGAGTGATGCTGGGCTCGGTCACCGTCAAGGTGAGCCCCGGACCGGTGACGCGGGTGGTCGCATCCGCCAGGCTGAGCTTGTCCAGGCCCGCCAGCAGCCGCCGGCCCTCGGCGTCGTCAGCCAGCGTGCGGTGCTGCACATCGTCAACTTGTGCTGCCAGTGCGTTGCGGCGTGCGATCAGCTGGCTGATGGACGCCTCGGTGGCGCGCGCGCTGGTCGCCAGCACGCGTTGGGCAGCGGTCATCCCGGGTGCGACGGAGCGGGCTTGCGCGACGGCGGCGGCGAACACCGCGGCGATCAGCAGCGCGGACAGTGCC
>NZ_JBARMY010000049.1:0-44703 GCF_049802695.1 Mycobacterium sp. | reverse complement strand
ACCGAGATCGGCGGCGTCCTCGATGCGCCGGTGCGCTTCGCTGCGCGCAATACCCAACCGGTCGGCCAACACGTGGGAGAGCTTGCCGCCGATCTCCGCCGCGCTGGCCTGCTCGCGCACGCCGTTGATCAACGCGTGCCGCACCACCGGCAGCCGCCGGCAGTCGTGCTCGAGGCGCTCCAACAACGCCAATCGTTCCGGTGTGGTCAGCGCCTCGAACGACAAATCAGCCAAGCCCGACACCGCGTCGCCAAACGCGTCGAACGCGGCGACGACCTCCTCACGACTGCTGACTGCCATACCCGAAATGTTATCGGCGACCACCGACAAAAAACCCCTGAAACCGATGTGACACAAGTGATTCGAGCGAGAGCGGCGGTCTGCGGTCAGTCAACGGCAACGTTCGATGAGCAACTCGGCAAGCAGGCGAGGTTCGCTGATCATCAGATCGTGGCAGGTGTCGATCGGTATCAACGTCTGCACACCACCAAGCGCTGCAATGCTGCGGTACTGGACGCGCTGGAACAGCGCGTGGTCGCGCAGCGTCAAGATCCACGTTCGCGGAACATCTTGCGGAAGGCCACTGCGATCGACCGGCTCGGTGATGATGGTAGCGGCCTCCGCATGCATCCTCGACAGCGTGAGTCGGCGTTGCTCGCGCGACATCCCGTTGCAAAACAGCAAGGCGCTCAGCCAATCCGGCGTTGTCTTGGGTGGCTTGTTGAGTCGGACCGCTCGGCGCACATACCAGGCCAGCGGCCCGATCAGCGCATCGACGACCGCCTCGCCCTGCGTCGGCAAACAGGACGCCGCCAAGATCATCTCGCGAACCCGGCCGGAGCCCAGCGCGGTCACCACGCCAGGCACCGTCAAGCCCGCCAGGGAGTGACCGACAATGACCACGTCCCTGAGGCCGGCCGCCTCGATTTGGTCCGTCGCCGATTGCACGCAGTCGGCGATGGTTACCGCAGTCAGGTCACCGCGGGTGACACCGTGACCGGGCATGTCCACGGCCAGCACGCGCAATTGCGGCGCCTGTCGCTGTAATTCGACAACGGTCGGTTCCCAACAGTCCGCCGAGTGCTCACCGCCGTGAACGAGAACCAGAGCCGGACAGTCAGCTGATGGCGAAATCGATGACTCCTCGGACGATCTCACCGTTGAGAAGGTCGGCGTACGCATCGTTGATGTCCTCGAGTTGATACCGCCGAGTGATCATCTCGTCGAGCAGTAGCTGGCCGGTTTGGTAGAGCTTGGCGAGTCGGGTGATATCGGCCTTGGGGTTGCACGAGCCGAAGACGGTACCGGCTAGAGTCTTATTCATCAGAATGAAATCCTGCAGATCGAATTTTATCGATCGGGTTGTCTGCGCGGTCATGCCGGTCAGCACACAGGTGCCGCCTTTACGGGTCAGGCGCAGCGCGGCGCGGACGTCTTCGGAGCCGATCAGTGACGGCGAGACGACGACGGCATCGGCCATCACGCCGTAGGTCAGGTCTCGGACCAAATTTAATGCGTCGGCCACGGACGCGCTGGCGTGCGTGGCGCCGAACCGCAAGGCCGACTTCTGCTTGAATTCCACTGGATCGACGGCCACGATCTGCGCCGCACCGTTGATCCGGGCGCCCTGAATCGCGCCGGTGCCGATCCCTCCCGCTCCGACGACGACAACGGTGTCGCCGCCCCGGACGCCGGCCCGAATAGCCGTCGAACCGTAGCCGGTAGGTATCGCGCAGGACAGCAGCGCACTCGGCACCAGCGGCAGGTGCGGATCGATTTTGACCAGCGAATTGACCGACACCACGGTGTGTTCGGCGAATGCGCCGATCTTCGAGATATGTCCGAGCGGCTCGCCGCCGGCGGTGTGGTGGCGGAAGGTGCCGTCGGTCGGCATCCCCGGAGTCATGGTGCCGATACCGGCGTCACAAAGGTACTCCATCCCCGTTGCGCACCAACGGCATTGGCCGCATACGGCCACGAAGGACATCACCACATGGTCACCCGGCACGAACTCGGTGACACCGTCACCGACTTCACGGACGATGCCGGCACCTTCGTGCCCACCGATGGTCGGGAACATCGTGGGCAGGCCCATCGACCGCAGCACCTCGTTCGGTGCCGATATGTCGCCCTTGAGGATGTGGTCGTCGCTGTGGCATAACCCGGCGGCCGCCAATTCGACCAGAACTTCGCCGGCACGCGGTGGGTCGAGCTCGAATTCCTCTACCGACCACGGGCCGCCGACGTCGTGCAGGATCGCGCCCCGGCTCTTCATGACCGGCTCCTCACTCGGCCGGTGTGAAGGTCACCGGTAGTTTATTGGGCGACCGGAAGGTCACCCCGACGATCCGTGCATCTTCGTCCGGGACCAGCGCCAGATTAGCGGCGCGGTCGAGCAGACTGTTCAGCATGACCCGGGTTTCCAGACGGGCCAGATGCATGCCCAGGCACATGTGAATGCCGCCGGCGAAAGCGATGTGCGCCTGACGTGGCCGGCGGAGGTCGAAGGCGTTGGGGTTGGCCCAACGGCTTTCGTCACGGTTGGCGGATCCGATGCACAAGTCGACCTGAGCGCCGGCGGGAATGGTGCGATCCCCGACTTCGACGTCTTCGGTGGTGCTGCGCATCACCATGGTGAGCGGCGATTCGAAGCGGATACCTTCTTCGATGGCGGCGGGGATGAGTGTCCGGTCCGCCAAAACCATCGCCAACTGCTCGGGGTGAGTCAGCAGAAGGTACAGCAGATTGCCCGACGAGCGATAAGTGGTTTCCAACCCGGCCGGCAGAAGCAGCCGCAGGAACGCGATGATGGCGTCGTCGGTCAGCTTCTGTCCGTCAATTTCGGCAGCGACGAGATCGCCGATGATGTCGTTGGTGCGTTCCCGGCGCCGCTGCTCGACCTGATTGAGGAAGTAGCCGTGCAGCTCCGCAGCGGCGTTGAGACCCGCCACGATGTCAGTGGGAATCGAGATCAGGTCGAGCGACAGCCGTCGGAACAAGTCCAGATCCTCCCGGGGGAGTCCCAGCAGGGTGGCGATGATCCGGGTCGGAAACTCGAACGTCAGCGCCTTCACCAGGTCCGCGTGCCCGTCGTTTTTGAACTCGTCGACGAGTTGGTCGCAAATGGGGCCGATGACCGACGGTTCCCAGCGTTGCAGCGCGCTCGCGCGGAAAGCCTTGGCCACCAGGCCGCGATGGTCATGATGTTCTTTACCGCCCATCGCCAAGATGGTGTGCCCCATGACCAAACCGATCGTTTTGTCATAAGCGGCCGAGGTGAAGACCCGGTCGTCGCGGAAGGCCTGACAAACTCCGTCGTAGCCGAACAAAACCCATTCGTCGTCCGGCTTCAGCGCCGGGGGCAACAGTTCGTTGTCCATCAGGGGCCCGTGGAAGACCGGTTCGGTGCGCCGCTTGTATTCGAAGAAGGGGTAGGGGCTGGTTTCACCAGTCGCGTCGAGGGTGATGGATTGGTTGTGCGGGTCGGCGCCGATCGTCACCAGCATCCCTCCTGATCAACTGAGAGACACCCGCGCCGGCTTGGCCAGCATGCCCCTCAGCAGAGTTCCGGAATTGAACTTTGTAATCATAATATAAATAGCAAGTAAGCCCAATCGCAGTAGCCGCGCGGCCGAAAGCCCGCGACAATGGACCCGTAGACCGGTGGCAGGAGGTAGCGATGCCGGAGCGCAGATTCGTGTGCCTTCTCGATGACCTGCCGCCGGGCGAAATGAAGCTCGTGGACGCGGGGCAGTTCGGTATCGGTGTGTACAACATCGGTGGCTCGCTGCACGCCATTGTCAACTACTGCTCGCATGAGGGGGCGCCGTTGTGTCTGGGCCACGTCGGCGGAACCACCGAACCCGACTCGGGCCAGCCCGGCGGGGTGCGCCGTACACGTGAGGGTCAGGTCGTTCGGTGCCCTTGGCACAATTGGGAATTCGACATCACTACCGGACAGAATGTCGCCGATCCGCGACGGCGCGTCCGTACCTACCAAGTCGACGTTGCCGATGGGGAGGTTTACCTGAGCGCATGAGCGACACAGCTGTGGCCGGCCCGGTCATCGACACGTGCGTGCAACCGCATTTCCGCAACAACGCCGAGATCCGGAAATACCTCCCTGCCGCGTATCAGCTGCGGTCCATCCCCGACGTCGAGCGGCAGTGGTACCAGGCGCCCGGCGGCGACTACCACGAGGACCTCTACGGCGACCACTATCCCGGCTCTGACCGCGAGACCGTCACCCGCCACCTATTCGACGACGCCGGCGTGGCTTTCGCCATCCTCAATCCGTTGACTCGAGGCAACATCGCCGACTACTTACTCAACAGTAGAATCTGCGCTGCGGTGAACGACTGGCAGCTCGACCAGTGGTTGGAGCCCGATGCCACCGACCGATTCCGCGGCACCATTCGCATCAACCCGGAAGATCCCAGAGGTGCGGTCGCGGAGATCGAGCGGCTCGCCGCACATCCGAAGCTGGTTCAGGTCGGTGTTCCGATGCAATCCCGCGAGCCGTACGGCAAACCGCTGTTCGAGCCCATCTGGGAGGCGGCGGCCGCGCACCGGTTGCCGGTGGCGGTGCACATCAATGGCGGCAACGGCGTCGACTATCCACCGACATTCGCCGGGCACGCGCACACCTATCCCGGGTATGCGGCCTTCATGCCGCTGAATTACTTCGTGCATCTCGCCACGCTGATCGTCGAAGGCGTCTTCGGCCGGCATCCCGATCTGAGGTTCGTCTTCGCCGACGGTGGATATGACATCCTCACCCCACTGATGTGGCGGTTGGACACGTTCTGGTTGTCGATGCGCGACCAAACCCCCTGGGTGAACCGGTATCCCAGCGAGTACCTGCGCCGGCATGTACGGTTCTGCTCGTCGGCGCTCGATGGGCCGACCGACCCTGTCCAGATGCGACGCTGGATGGACTTCACGTCGTCGCCCGGAACCACGAAGGCCGACCTGCTGATGTTCGGTTCGAGCTATCCGCACTGGTCCATGTCGTCGCCAGAGGTGATGGCTACCGGCCTTGACGGCGGCCAACGCGAAAAAGTGTTGTGGCGCAATGCCAGTGCACTCTACGGACTGACGGTACCGGCGACAGAAAGCAGCGTGTCATGACCACGATCGAACGGACTCACAGTCATCCCGTGCTCGATGACGGCCGAAACCAGGTGGCGGTGAGCATCGTCGACACCGACGTCCACCCGATGCCCGTCTCGGCCGACGTGCTGAAGTCGTATGCACCCGCAGCGTGGGTGGACAAGATCTGGCCCAACCACAACGCGGTGACACCGATCCCGCATTTCTACGACACACCGGATTCATACCAGACGATGTCATTGCGTGTCGACGCGACGCCACCGGGCGGCGGATTCGCCGGAACCGACCCGGACTTCGCCGCGAAACAGTTACTGGTCGACGCCGGTGTCGGCATTGCGACGCTGGAGCCGATGTGCGATGCGCAGTTGCCCGACGCCGAGCATGTGCTGAAGTCGACCTACAACGACTGGCTGGCTGACGTCTGGCTCGACAAGTTCAACGCGCACGGTCGCTGGCGCGGGTCGATCAGCGTGAGCGCCCAGACGCCCGAGCAGGCTGCGCGCGAAGTCGACCGCTGGGCAGGGCATCCGGACATGGTTCAGGTGCTGATGACCCCGCAGACCCGTGGAATCCCGTTCGGCAGCCCGCATTTCGATCCTCTTTACGCGGCCGCGTCGCGCAGCGGCTTCCCGGTCGCCACGCATCTGATGGGGCAGACACCGTTCGAGCTGATTCCGCTCTACCCGGTGGGCAATCCGGCACACTGGCACGACTTCTTCGCCTCGTGGCCACTGCTGTATGTGTCGCACTTGATGAGCCTGGTGTTCGACGGCGCGTTCGACCGGCACCCCGACCTGCGGGTGGTTTTCATCGAGGGCGGTTTCACCTGGGCGATGCCGGTGATGTCGCGGATGGACCGGATCTGGGAGGCGCGTCGCAGCGACTTGCCGCTGGTGCGTCGACGTCCGTCCGATTACGTCCGCGAACACGTCCGCTTCACCACCCAGCCGCTCGAGGACGTCGACGTCGGCGTATTCCGCGAGTACCTGGAAATGATGGATCTCGGCGACAACTTGATGTTTTCAACGGACTATCCGCACTGGAGCTACGATTCGCCGGAGTACGCGCTCAAGCGGTTTCCCCGCGATCAACGGGAGCGGATCATGCGCGGCAATGCCACCGCGTTGTACGCGCTGCCGACGACCGTCACGGCGCTACCCGGCGAACGTCCCGCCATAGATCTCGACTGACCATCGGGCCAGCATCATGACTGCCGTCGAGTCCCCCGAAAAGATCCTCTTCGCTTCCACCAGCGATGCGTTTCTGCAAAAAGAGACACCCCTGCGCAAGGTTCGGGAGCTGCACGCGTCGGGCGTGTCTTTCGACTCCGCCTGGTGGCAACGCGCCGCCGACCTCGGCTGGACCGGACTGCTGGTGCCCGGGGAGCTGGGCGGCGGCAGCGTGTCCGAGGACGGACTGGCCGATCTGGCATCGGTCGCCGAACAGATCGGCAAGACGGTGGCACCCGGACCGCTGTACCCGGTCAGCGTTGTGCTGGCCGGACTGGTCGACTCTGCCGAGCGCGCTCAGCACGCCGGCACCATCGAATCGCTGATGTCCGGTGTGACGGTGGCGTCCTGGGCGGTCTATGAGCCTGGCCGGGGCTGGGCACCGATGCAACCGTCGGTGACCGCCACACCGACAGGCTCCGGCTATCGCATCGACGGAGTCAAGGATCGGGTGGAAGCCGGCGCCCAGAGCGACGTCCTGCTGGTGGTCGCCCGCGTCGACGAGCAGGTCGCCCAATTCCTGGTGCCGACGAACGCACCCGGAGTTCGGGTCGAGCCGCAGGACTCGGTCGACTTCGTCAAGCATTACGCGCGGGTTCACTTCGACGGGGTGGTGGTTGAACAGACCGCCACCGTCGGGGGCGCGGGGCAGGCCGGTGCGCTCATCGACCGGCAAAGCCAAATCGCTCAGGTGCTGCAGTGCGCTGAGGTGGTCGGCATCATGCAGACCGTGTTCGACTTCACCGTCCGTTGGGCGTTCGACCGGCACACATTCGGGCGACCGCTGGTCTCTTACCAGGCGCTTAAACACCGCTTCGCCGACATGTTGATGTGGCTCGAGGCCTGCCGCGCAACGACAGCTGCCGCGGTGGCCGACGTCGGGGCCCGCTCGCCGCAGGCGGGCTTGTCGGCCAGCATCGCCAAGTCCTATGTGGGGGAAAAATCCGGCGAACTGCTGCAGGACTGTGTGCAGCTGCACGGCGGCATCGGTGTCACCTGGGAACACGACCTGCACCTGTACCTGCGCCGGGTCGCGCTCTACCGGTCGATGTTCGGGACTCCTGACGAGCACAACCTGCGGGTGTACGCCTGGAAGGAAGCGCCGCAATGACGAACCGCGAAAGCGAATCGGTCGAAGAGTTTCGTGCCCGGGTGAAGGAGTGGCTGGCCGACAATCTGCCGCAGATCGACCCCGCCGCACCACCGGCTGCTCCCCGAGACGACGAACGCAGCTGGCAGCGCGCCCGCGAATTGCAGAAGCGGCTGTACGAAGGCGGGTTCGCCGGCATCTGCTTCCCGCGCGAATACGGCGGTCTCGGCTTGGATTACGAATACCAGCGGGCATTCGACCAAGAGAGTCTCAGCTATGAGATGCCGCTGATCCTGAACACTCCGACGTTCACGATCTGCTGCGCCACGTTGCTCGACACCGGCAGCGAGGAACAGAAGAAACAGCACATCGCCGCTGCTCTGCGTGGTGACGAGGTGTTGGTGCAGCTGTTGTCGGAGCCGAGCGGAGGATCAGATCTGGCCGGTGTGCTGACCCGTGCCGAGCGCGCGGGCGACCGCTGGATCATCAACGGCGCAAAGACCTGGACTACCAGTGCTTTCGCCGCCGACTACGGACTGTGTCTGGCCCGCACCAACTGGGACGTGCCCAAGCATGAGGGGCTGACGATGTTCCTGGTGCCGATCGCCGATCGGGGAATCACCTTGCGGCGCATCACCCAGGTCAACGGCTCCAGCGAATTCTGCGAGGAGTTCCTCGACGGCGTCGAGGTCGGTGACGACGCCGTCGTCGACGAGGTCGACAACGGCTGGGCGGTGGCGTCCAGGCAGCTGTACCACGAGCGCCGCGCGGTCGGCCAGGGGTCCGAATTCGCCAGCGGGAGCGGCAGCGAAGGCGGCCGCGCAACGCCGGTCGACTACGTCGCGCTGGCCCAGCGCACCGGTCAGGCCGACAACGAACGGGTGCGGGAGTTGGCCGGCCGCGCGCTGGTACACCGCGCCGTGAGCGACCAGTTGGCCGGGTCGGTGTACCGCCGGGTCCGCGATGGTGCTCTGCCGCCGGCGGGCGGAACGCTGATACGCCTATTTCACTCTGACACCGTCACGTTGGACGTCGACACCGCGCTGGCGATCACGGGGACGGCCGGGGTGGTGGGTGCCGAAGGTGAGGGTCTGGAAACCGGATTGCGGTACTTGTCGCGGCAGACGGTGGCCATGGGTGGCGGCACTACGGAGATGGCCCGCAACGTCATCGCAGAACGAGTGCTGAACTTCCCGCGCGAATACGCCGCCGACCGCGGGGTGCCGTTCAAGCAGGTGCGGCACGGCAAGTCGACCTGATTCAGAGGATCGCGCCGGTGTCCTTCGCCGCGGCTATTTCATCCCAGTCCAGCCCGAGTTCGAGCAAGATCTCTTCGGTGTGCTGGCCATGTTCCGGGGCGCGCGCCGGTGACGGCGGTGTCTCGTCGTACTGCACCGGCGCGGCGACCATCACGTATTCGGTGCCCTGATCGTCGACGTGTCGCACCAGGTATCCGTTGGGTTCGCTTTGCGGATCGTTGAGTGTCTCTTTCGGCGTCGCCAACGGTGCCCACACCCCCGGCTCATCGGCAAGCGCCTGACGCCAATGCGACAAGTCGTGCTCGGCGAATTTCGCGGCGATCAGGGCGGTCGCCTCGGCGGCGTTGGCCACCAGATTCGACGACGGTACGAAGCGCTCGTCGGTGGCCAGCTCGGGCAAGCCGATCCGTCCGCAGAAGCCGGCCCAGAACTTGTCGGGTTGCAGGAACACCAGTTGGATCCAACGGCTGTCTTTGGTCCGGTATCTGGCGACGAGGGGGTTGATCGCCAGTCCCGGTGGCGCTCCTGGGATTCCGTCGATTCCGAAGAGGTCGGCGACCGAGATGGATGGCGCGATGCTCCACATGGCCTGCGCCAGCAATGACGAGTCGACGACCGTCGGTTTTCCGGTCCGCTCCCGGTGAAACAAGGCCCCGCACACCCCGCCCGCCAGGGTGACGCCGGCCTGTAGGTCGCCGAATGCGGGACCCTGCACAGCCGGGTCGGGGGTGCCGAACGGGGTCAGGGTGTAGGCCACGCCGCCACGGGCCAGATAGGTTGCGGCGTCGAAGCCGCCGTGGTCGCGGTCCGGTCCTCGCATACCCAGCCCGGTTCCGCGGGCGATGATGATATTCGGGTTGAACGCGCGAATGTCCTCGACCGTCAGGTGGGCCCGTTCCAGCGCCGCCGGCAGCCAGTTGGTGAGCAGCACGTCAGCTCGGGCCAGCAGCCGGCCGAACAGCTGGCGTCCGGTCTCGCTTTTGAGATCGATTGCGATGCTCCGCTTCCCGCGGTTTCCCATCTCGAGTAGGAAGTCCACGTTAGCCCGGGCGGCCTGCCGGGTGAAGCCACCGACCACGAGCGCCCGTTGTGGGTCACCGCTGCTGACACTTTCGACCTTGATGACGTCGGCACCCCACTCCGCCAGCGCGACGCCGGCCGCCGGCACATACATCCACGTTGCCAGCTCGACGACCCGGACCCCCGTCAGCACGCCTGCCATCTGCCTACCTTCCGCTGTTTATTTATCAGTGACGCGCCCGGGTGACCGATTGCGCAAGTCGCGCACCGACTTCGGTGAGGTACACGTCGGAGCTGCCGAGAAAGGCGCTCCAGCTCAATAGACGCCGCAGGTAGAGGTGGGCATCGTGCTCCCAGGTGTAGCCGACGCCGCCCAGCACCTGAATGGCGGTGTCACCAACGGTGGCCAGCCTGGCCGCGAACGCTTTCGTCCGGACCGCGGCCAGGTGCCTTTCATCGGGCGCGGCGACATCGGCGGCCCACAGCGCGTGGATGACGCCGCCGCGAGCCAACTCGACCGTTTCATACATGTCGACGCACAGATGTTGAACCGCCTGGAAACTGCCGATCGGCTGGCCGAATTGGTGGCGTACCTTGGCGTGCTCGACGGCCAGCTGCAGCACTGCTCGGGCAGCACCCAAGGCGTCGGCGGCGCGCGCGACCAGTACGTCGTCGGTCACGGCTTGGATAGCCTCCGGCGAGGCCGGTGCGATCCGCTGCGCCGGCACCGCATCGAGCGTGATATTGAACAGTTGACGCGTCGGGTCGACGTCGTGCTGCGGAGTGATTTCCAGGCCGTGGGAAGACGTCTCGACAGCGCAAAGAGCGATGCCGTCAGAACCGTCGGCCAGCACCAGTGCGACGTCGGCGACTGCGAAGTCGGGCACCGACGCGACGGCACCGCTCAGCACCCACCCGTCAACGCCTTGAGTGACAGTCGGGCGGTGTCCGGAGGGAAGGCCGAGGGTCGCGATGGTGGAACCGTCGCTGATGCCAGTCAGCAGCGTCGCGGCGTTGTCGCTGGGGCCCGTTCGTGTCAGGGCCCGGGTGGCCGCGACCGCGCACGACAACCACGGCCCGGGGTACAGCGCAGCACCGAGCTCCTCGGCGACGATGCCGGCTTCGAGCATGGCCATGCCGGCGCCGTCGTACTCCGGCGGCACAAGGACGGCTGTCCCTCCGAGATCGGCGAGACCGCGCCACACTTCGTCTTTTGCGCGACCCTTTGCGCCCTCCCGATCCCGGGCATCGATCGGCGTGTCGAGTGCTTTGCGCACATAGGTTGCGATGTCGGCTTTTGCGGCCACGAAGCGGCGCACGGTATCCCGCAGTGCCTGCTGCTCAGCGGTGAGCTCGAGGTTCATCGGCGCGGCAGGCCCAGGACGCGCTGAGCGGTGATGTTTTTGTTGACCTGGGTCGTGCCGCCGGCGATGGTCAGTGACCGTGACGACAGTCGATAGTCTGCCCAACGGCCGCGTGCTGCTGCCGGCCCGAGGGTGTCGAATGCCAGGGCGGCGAGGTCTTGGCCAACTTCACCCCACACCGTCTTGGCCAGGCCGGCCGAATCGAACGAATCGCGACCATGCAATGCCGCTGAGATCGACCGTTGGCACAGCACCTCCAGGTACTTGATGCGCACAGCGATCTCGCCCAGTCGCCGAAGCGTTACCGGATCCTCGAGCGCTGCGTCACTGCAGGACAGGTCGGCAGTCAGCTCCTCCAGCCGCGCCTGCAGCTCGGCGTAAAGCTTTGCCGCTCCCGCACGTTCGTAGCTGAGTGTGGTGGTGGCGACCTGCCAGCCCTTGTTCAGCGGACCCAGCAGCGAGCCGGCCGGTACCCGCACGTCGGTGAAGAACACCTCGGCGAAGTCATCCGACCCGGTCAACGTGACGAGTGGGCGCACTTGGATCCCTGCCAAGTTCATGTTCACGATCAGGCATGAGATGCCTTTGTGTTTGGGCGCCTCGGGGTCAGTGCGCACGTACAGTTGGCACCAGTCGGCGCGGTGGCCCAGCGACGTCCAGATCTTTTGCCCGTTGACGATGAAGTCGGCTCGGTCGTCATCGCCGTCCCGAACCGCGCGGGTACGCAGCGAGGCGAGATCAGATCCGGCTTCGGGTTCCGACATGCCCTGGCACCAGATGTCGTCGGCCCGCAGCATTCGCGGAAGCAGCGTGCGCTTCTGTGACTCGGTCCCGTAATGCATGACCGCCGGCGCGATGTTGTTGATCCCGATGACGTTGAGCGGCACGGGTGCCCGCGCCCGCGTCATCTCCTCGGCATGCACCAGCTGCTCGAGCAGGGTAGCGCCCCGGCCGCCGTACTCGACGGGCCACGACACGGCTGCCCAGCCTGCGTCCGCGGTGATGCGGTTCCACCCGCGTAGCGTTTCGAACCGGCGCGGATCGGAGCTGCGGCTTCGGCCGGCGGCCACGATGTCTTCGGTGAGATTTGCCATCAGCCACGCCCGCAGCTCGTCGCGGAAATGTTCCAGCTCCGTCGGGTAAGAGAAGTCCACGTCGTCCCATTCGCGTTCATGCGTTGGCTGCGGCCCACGCCGGACTCTACGGTTGAACGGATTCTTGGTCAACGACAACGACGTCGGATCAACGATGCTGGCGCCTTGCTGGCCGGCCGAGCCGAACCGCGCCCTTTCTTCTCTATTTTTAGTATTCTAGATACCATTGAGTCCTTGGTGCTGTGCCTGCCGTTATGCAGCTTCGCGGAAGAGATGCGATGAACTCCGCCGCCAATCGAGTTGAGCAGCAACGTGGATCGGCGTTGATTTACGGAAAGGATCGGCCATGGGCAGAGTGACGGGCAAGGTCGCGGTGATCAGTGGAGCCGCGCGCGGACAGGGGCGTTCGCATGCTCGAATGCTCGCCGCGGAGGGCGCTGACATCATCGCGGTGGATCTGTGTGAAGACATTGAAACCAACGAATACCCGCTGGCCCGCCCGGAGGACCTCGATGAGACGGCGCGACTGGTGGAGAAGGAGGGCCAGCGCGCATTCACCCAGATCGCCGACGTCCGCGACCGCAAGGCCCTGTCCGCCGCTATCGATCAGGGCGTCGCGGAATTCGGTGGTCTCGACATCGTGGTGGCGAACGCGGGTATCGCACCGCTGACCGCGGGCCTGCCACCTGTCGCGTTCGCCGACGCCGTCGACGTCGATCTGGTCGGAGTCATCAACCTCGTGCACGCGAGTCTGAAACACCTGCAGGCCGGCGCGTCGATCGTCGTCACCGGCTCGGTTGCGGCGTTCATGGCCTCGATGAACACCAGCGGTATCGATGGCGGACCCGGGGGCGCCGGGTATGCGTTCTCCAAACTGGTTGTCGCTCACTACGTCAACGATTTCGCGCTGCAGCTGGCGCCCAAGTCCATCCGGATGAATGCGATCCACCCGACGAACTGCAACACGGACATGCTGCACAGCCCGCCGATGTACCGTGCTTTCCGGCCCGATTTGCAGAACCCGGGCAGAGAAGATGCTGAACTCGTGTTTCCGGTGATCCAGGCGATGCCGATTCCCTATGTGGAGCCCGAAGACATCAGCGAGGCGGTGGTGTTTCTCGCCAGCGACGCCGCCCGATACATCACCGGCCAGCAATTGCGTGTCGACGCCGGCGGTTTCCTCAAGGTCAAGCCCTGGTCGGGAGTGTAAGTCCGGTGTGTGACTTGGTGGCGCCGGAGCTCGTCACGTCGTAGCGGAGTCAGCGAAAGGGAGCAGCGGATGGATGTCAGCGAGACGCGCGAGCGAATCATCTACGAAAAAGAAGGACCGATCGCACGCATCACGCTCAACTGGCCCGAGAAAGCCAACGCCCAGGATCAGAAGCTGGCCGAGGAGGTGGACGCGGCCCTGCTGGACGCCGATCGGGACTACGACATCAAAGTTCTGGTCCTGAAGGCGAACGGCAAGGGCTTCTGCTCGGGACACGCGATCGGCAACAACGCCGTCGACTATCCGGCGTTCGTCGAAGGTGCCATGAGAATGGGGCATCCGTGGAAACCGCAAACGGATTTGTTCGTCAAGCCGACGCTGAACCTGTGGGAGTTCTCCAAGCCCACCATCGCCCAAGTGCACGGCTACTGCGTGGGCGGCGGCACGCACATGGGTTTGACCACCGACATCGTCATCGCGTCGGAAGACGCCTACTTCTCCTACCCCCCGCTGCAGGGGTTCGGTATGCCGTCGGGTGAGTGTTCGATCGAGCCTTGGGTTTTCATGAACTGGCGCCGGGCGGCCTATTACCTGTTTCTGGCCGAAGTGATCGACGCCAAGAAGGCGCTGGAAGTCGGTCTGGTCAACGAAGTCGTTCCGCGTGACGAACTCGACGCCCGTGTCGAAGCCATCGCCCGCCATATCGCGCAGGCGCCGATGACAACCCTGCTGGCCACCAAGGCAAACCTCAAGCGGGCGTGGGAGCTGATGGGGATGCGGGTGCACTGGCAGAGCTCCAACGACCTGGTGGCGCTCGCGTCGGTCAGCAAGGATGTGCAGGAGTTGATCCAGCAGGTGTTCAAGGACAAGGTGCTGCCTTCGGAGCAAGCCCGGCGCCAGGCCGCAGCGGCCGCCTCATCGACCGACGGCGCCACCGCCAAGTAGGTTCGCCGGTGCACATCGCCGACCACGCGGCGAAGGCCGCACAGTCGCCGGCATTGATACTGCCCGGCGACGGCTGCATCACGTACGGCGAGTTGTGCGCCCGCAGCCAACGAGTTGCCTCGCTGCTTCACCAGGCCGGGCTGCGACGCGGCGACGGTGTGGCACTGGTCTTGCCGAACCGGCCCGAGTTCTTCGAGATCAGTTGGGGATGCCAACTTTTCGGGCTGTACTACACCGCCGTCAACACCCACTTCACTGCCGACGAAGTCGCCTACGTCATTGACGATTCGGGCGCCACGGCGGTGTTCGTCGACGTATCGATGGCCGACCTGGCCGCACACATCCGAAAGGTCAACGCGGGCGTCGACGTACACATCGCAGTCGGTGGCAGCCTGCCCGGTTGGCGGGCCTACCCGGAGACAGTGGCCTGCGCGGGTGAAGCGCCGCCTTCATCAGCCCTGTCGGACGGATCGGAAATGCTGTACTCGTCGGGCACCACTGGACGGCCCAAGGCGGTCCGCCGGCCGCTGCCCGCGGACGGCAACGGATCCTGGGCGCAGAAGGTTTTGGAGTACACCCTTTCTGTGCGGTATGGCATGTCCGACAAGAGCGTTTATCTGTCGCCGGCCCCGCTCTACCATGCGGCGGGCATCAACTACACCATGGCCGTGCACCGGGTGGGTGCCGCCGCGATCCTGATGCACAAATTCGACGCCGAAGACGTCTTGCGGCTGATCGAACGCTATCGGGTGACGCACGCACAGTTCGTGCCGACCATGTTCGTGCGCATGCTCAAGCTTCCCGACGCGATTCGCGAACGCTACGACGTATCCAGCTCGCAATGTGTGCTGCACGCGGCCGCCCCGTGTCCGGTGGACGTGAAGCACCGGATGATGAAGTGGTTCGGGCCCATCATCTACGAGTATTACGGCGGCACCGAGGGATTCGCAGGTACGACGATCGACCCGCAGGAGTGGCTCGCGCACCCCGGCTCCGTCGGCAAGCCCTTGAGCCCGGTTCATGTGCTCGGTGACGACGGCGCTGAGCTGACGGCTGGAGAGTCCGGTGAGTTGTTCTTCGAAGGCGGGCCGGAGTTCGAATACTTCAACGACCCGGAGAAGACCGCTTCGGTGTCCAACGACCGCGGCTGGCGCACATTGGGCGATATGGGTTATGTCGACAACGACGGTTACCTGTACCTGACCGATCGGTCGACGTTCACCATTGTCTCGGGTGGTGTGAACATCTACCCGCAGGAAGCGGAGAACCTGCTGATCATGCATCCCAAGCTTGTCGACGCCGCGGTGTTCGGTGTGCCCAACGAGGAATTCGGCGAAGAGGTCAAGGCCGTCGTGCAGCCCGCTACCGGCGCCACGCCCGGGCCGGACCTGGCCGCAGAACTCATCGCGTATTGCCGAGACCACTTGGCTGCCTACAAGTGCCCTCGCACCGTCGATTTCGACGCACAGCTGCCTCGGGACCCCAATGGCAAGCTCTACAAACGCCGCATCCGTGAGCGCTATTGGCAGGGACGCACTTCACGTATCTTGTGACGGGCCGGCGTCCTCACGGCCGACGAAAGTGCGGGGATTTAAACCGGATTGCGTGAGCTCGGCGCGCCGGGCCTGGACGTCGGATGCCGCGCCGACCATGTTCGTCAAAATGTGGCTGACTTGAAGGTGAACCCGCATGCCCATCAGCTCCCAGGCGCGTTTGACGTTGTTCTTCACCGCCATCAAGGTGGTGAGCGGGATTTGGCCGATGGTGCGGGCCATCTGCTCGACGGTCTCTTCCAAGTCCTCGCGTGCCACCACCTTGTTCAGCAGCCCCCACTCGAGGGCTTGCTGCGCCGACAGGGTGGGTGCCAGCAACAGCCAGTCCATCGTGCGATGCCAGTTCATCAGCAACCACGGTTCGATCATCGTGTGCCCGCCCGGTTCGCCGAGGCTTTTGGCAAGGGGCATCTGAAAATACGCGTCCTCGGATGCGACACAGAAGTCCGTCAACAGTCCGAGATAGATGCCGCCGCCCACGCAGTAGCCGTGAATCTGCGAAATCGTCGGCTTGGGAAACTCCCACAGGTAAAGCGTCGGCCACAAGAACAAGTCGGCGGTGCCTTTGTACAACTCCTCGAACGTGTCACCGAAGTCCGGGTAGGGGTTCTCGTCGGCGCTCCAGCGGGCGACGTGCCCACCGCAGAAGCCGTTGCCGTTGGCTTTGATGATGACGACTCTGATCTCGCTGTCGCGATCGGCCTCGTGCAGACAGTCGTCGACTTCCCGGACCAGTTGCGCATCCTTGGTGTTGGCTTTATCGACGCGGTTCAAGATGATCCGCGCAATTGGCGGATCTCGTTGATAGATTACCGCTTCGAGGGTGCGCTCCTGCATGTCGGTCAGGCGTTGACTGGTTTGGCGACCTTCATCAGCTTCATCAGGTTGCCGCCCATGATCTTGGCGACGTCTTCTTCCTCGAATTCTTTGAGGTCGTCGACGAAGGTGATCGGGTCCTTCAGTCCCTCGGGGTGCGGCCAGTCAGAGCCGAACAGCACCCGGTCGGTACCCACCATATTGACGATCTCGCTGAACCGATCCTCCCAGAACGGCGTGATGTACACGCACCGCTTGAACGCCTCGATCGGATCTTCGTTGAACGCCTGCGGCATCTTCTTGTAGACGCCCCTGAGGCCCTTGAACAAATCCGGCACCCAGTCGGCGCCGTTCTCGATCGACAAGACGCGCAAATCCGGGTTACGGGACAGCGCGCCGTGGCACACCAGTGCGCCCATCGCGTCCTCGATCGGCCGATGGCCCATGGCCAGACTCCGGAAGGCGGTCGGCTTGAACGGCAGGAATTCGTCGCCCGGCTCCCACACGTTCGCGAATTCGGAGTAACCACTGTCGGAGGCGTGCATCGACACCGGGATCTCGGCGCGAACGCACGCCTGCCAGAACGGGTCGAATTCCTCGAGGCCGAATGACCGGCTGCCGCGGTAGCCGGGAACGGGCGCGGGCCGCACCAGCACCGTGCGGGCGCCGCGCTCCAGGCACCATTCGAGTTCTTCCAGCGCGCGGTCGACGATGGGCAGGGTAATCACCGGCGTGGCGAAGATGCGGTCCTGGTAGTTGAACGTCCAGGTCTCGTACATCCACTGGTTGAGCGCATGGATGACGTCGTGAGTCATCTCCGGGTCATCCTTCATGCGCTCTTCGACCAGGCTGGCCAGCGTCGGGAACATCAGGGCATAGTCGATGCCGAGTTCGTCCATGACTTCAAGCCGCGGAGCCGGTTCGCGGAAGGCGGGAATCGCCTTCATCGGCTCGCCCAGGATCTCGCGGTAGCTCTTGCCTTGAGAGCCGTGGCGGAAGTACTCCTCCTGGGCGCCCGGACGGGCCACCACCTCAAACGTCGGGTTGGGGATGTAATCGCTGATGTGCCCGCGCACAACGATTTTGGTCCGTCCGCGGACCTGCACGTAGTCGATCACGTGTTTGCGCTTGTCAGGCAGGAACTTGGTCAGCGCCTCCTGCGGCTCATACATGTGGTTGTCGGCGTCGAACACCGGGAAGGACAGCTTGCGAGACGGCATGGCGACCTCCTAACAATTCTCGGATCAGCCTGTAGCAGGCGAGTGGTAATGACGTTACCACCTTCGCCCGGCGCGCGGTAAGGGGTCAGCGCCGGCCGTCGCGGTTCACGACCGCGAAGTTGACGGTGGCGGTGGCGGCGAGTTCGTCGTCGCTGCCGCGGAAGATGTCCACCTGAGCGACGACGGTACGCCGTCCGGCCCGCAGGATTCGGGCGACCGCGCGCGCCGAGCCCTCGGTGACCGGCCGCAGATAGCGGATGAACAGGTCGGTGGTTGTCAGGCCAGTGCCCGGCGCCAGATACCGAAGGCTTAGCGAGCCGGCCGCCACGTCGGCGAGCGTGGCGATCAGCCCGCCCTGCAGGGCGCCTGCGGTGTTGACCGTCTGCGGGCGGACCGGCATCTCCATGGTGTACGCGTCGTCATCCTGGGCGGTCTCCCGCAACCCTATTCGGGTGAACAGATCAGCCAGCGACGACGGCGACGACACCTGCGCCCCGGCAGTGGAGTCGTCGGTAGCGCCGAGGGCGCGGACGCAGAATTCGCACAGCTGCGCGGCGTCGACCGGTGTGCCAGTCAATTCAGCGCCCAGCCAATGCAATCGGAGCGCGCCGAGCAGCGTCTGCATGACGATGGCCGCCGCCGCACCGACGTCGAGCCGGGGCCGGAACACGCCCTCGGTGACGCCGCGCTCGACGACGTCGCTGATCAGCTGATGCAGCGGCGACAGCACCCGCGCGTAGTCGCGGGGCCGAGTTTCGGCCAGATGCTGGTTGTAGAGGCTCAGCGCGCGATTGAGACTGTCCTGGGTGCTCGATTCCGGTCGGGCGCTGAGGCGGTCGATGACCAGCTTGAGCGCCGCGTGCGCGTCGAGTCCGACGGTTTCGGCGCGCCAGGACTGAGCCGAGGAAACCATCGTGCGTTCGAACAGCGCCAGCAGCAATTCGTCCTTGCTGTTGAAGTGCTGGTAGAAGGCGCGCAGCGAAGTCTTGGAGCGCGCGACGACCTCTTGCACGGTGAAATCGGTGCGGCCGGTCTCACCCAGAATCGCAACCGCGGTCTTGATGAAGCGGTCACCGCGCGTCGTGAGTTCGTCGTCGCGGGTATCCATGCGCGCTTCCCTTCGTTCGCGGCCTGCTGAGAATGAGGTTACCGCGCGAGAACCAGGCGGCGGCCGAACGCTTCAAAATCACACTTGTCACAGGCGTCTCCGTCTGCCAAGCCATGCGGGGCAGGTCGCCAACCGCTCCACCTTGTAACGCGTGCGGCAGTGCAGCGTCCGCCTCTTTCAGCATGCTGCTGCGGTGGCGACCGGCGGATCAGCCGCCGCGAGCCTGAACCATCGCCGAGCGGTTGACTTTTGTTGCCGCGGTGCGGGGGAGTTCGTCGACGAACTCGACCGTCTTGGGGACCTTGTAGGCGGCGAGCCGGCTTTTGGCGTAGGCGATCACATCCTGCGCGGTCAATGGTGCCGCGGAGTCGGCAGGCTGCACCACAGCGTGCACCCGCCGGCCCCATTCCGGGTCGGCGAGTCCGATGACGACGACGTCGGCGATGCCGGCGTGTTCAGCCAGCGCGCACTCGACCTCTGCCGGAAAGACATTGGCTCCACCGCTGATGATCATGTCGGCACGCCGGTCTGCGATGTAGAGGTATCCGTCCTCATCGAGATGACCGATGTCGCCGCCGGACCGGAAGCCGTCCGCCGTCGACGGCAAGGGCGGCGCGCCGCCCAGGTAGCGGTATCCCGCGCTCATCGGTGCCCGCAAATAGACTTCACCGAGTTTTCCGGGCCCAAGCGCTCTACCGGCCGGATCGAGGATCCGGATTTCGGTGCCCCGGAAGCCGCGGCCGACGCTGCCCGGATGAGCCAGCCACTCGTCACCGCGCAACGCGGTCAGGCCGAGGTTCTCCGTCATCCCATAAGCCATCACCACCTGCTCGGGGCTCAGCAAGTCGAACCAGTTGTGCAGCAGCGCATGCGGCATGACCGCGGCGCCCTGCAGAATCCAGGCCACACTGGACAAGTCCCGGTGTCGGATATCGGGCAGCGCCGCGATACGGGCCAGCATGGTGGGCGTGGCAGTGAAATTCGTCACGCGATGACGTTCGATCGCATCGACCACCAGTGTTGCGTGAAATTTCTCCAGCACCACCAGCCGGTCACCGCCCAGGAGGTTGGTCAGCGGAGCGAAACCGTTGGTGTGATACATCGGCCCGGGCACCAGGATCGTCTGAGGCTGGGCGACCGGTGCCCACACTGCCAGAAAAGGAATGCTCATGTCCGGTGTCCACACTGACTGGGCCAGATTCAGGATCACTTTGGGAACACCGGTCGAGCCGCTACTGCAAATCCCGTTGACGGTCGGCGACACCGCGGTCGGCAGCGGGTCGCCGGACTGGCGGCAGGCAAGCGACGCCAGTACACCGGCGCGCTCCTCGTCAACGAGAACGGCGGGGTTGACGACGTCGAGCACCCGGGACCGTTCCCAGTCCGGCAGATCCCAGCGCATCGGGACGGGGACGGCTCCAATCTTCCAGCAGCCCAGAGCCGCCAACACCAAACTCTCCGAGTTCGGAATCGCCAGCGCCACCAGCGAACCGGTGCATGCGCCAAAGTTCGCCAGCGCGCGGCCCCACTGAGTGGCTTGGGTGTCGAGTTCGGCAAAGCTCAGGGTCGACTCACTGCCGTCGGCCGCCACGCTGACGACTGCAAGGTCGTGGCCGCGTTCTCGGGCCAACTCGTGCAGCCGAATGCCGAAGGGAATTCCGCCGTCCGCCTGACCGAGCGTCTGACCGACTGTCACCGGGCCGGTGCTCATCCTGTCTCCGGGGCTGTCGGAGCGAACAAGGTTTCCAAGTGGGCGTCGCGCACGTCGGGTATCAACCGCAATGCGAGCTCTTCGGCGCCCAGGGGCAGTCGCATCAGCGGTTGGGTGTGCCTGTCCAGGACGCTGACGTCGGACTCGTCGCAAAATCCGAGTGCGCCGAGTAGCTGGTGCGAGGTGCGCAGTACCTGCCGTGCGGTGTCGACGGCTTTGAGCCGAAGCACCAGCGCGTCTGCGGAAAGCGTCTGTCGGGGAGTCGATTCCGGACGGGAAATGGTGAACTTGGCGAGTTCGTAGAGTCCGTGCACCGCGACCCACGCGTCGGCCACGGCGAATTGCACAGCCTGAAATTGCGCCAGCGGTTTGCCGAACTGAACGCGGGACCGCACATGCTCGCAGGCGATGTTCAGCGATTGCTGTACGGCGCCCAGGATCCGCCATGAGCCCAACATCAGATGAAGGTTGACGTCGGCGGCGGGCACCGTGCCCTCCGCTTCGCCGAGAGTAGCCGGCACCAGAAACGGCCCCAGTTTGGCACTGGTTCGCGACGACAACCGCACAGCGTATCGATTGCAGTCGAGATCGGCGGCGACCCACTCACCCGGCAGATCGCCGTGGTCGATACGCGGCCCTGCGGCGTTGACCAGAGCCAGCCGGGCGCCGTCGACGGCCAGCAGTTCCTCGACGAGCGGATATGGCAACGCCGCCGCACCGGCAGTTTGACACAGCACAGCGGCCGCCAGCGCGTCGTCGCCGGCCGACCGGACGTCGAGATCGAAGGCGCCGAGCTCGTCCAGCGCGTGCCGCGCCTGTCGGCGGACCTCGTCGTCAGTCTCGGCCCGCAGGGCGGCTTGCGGGCCGCCCAGCAACGCGAACCGCTTTGCCACGACTCTGGCGAAATCGGAGATATCCGGCGGCAGAGTAGTTTTCACCGCCGACTACCCAGTACTTGACGTGCCACCAGCATCCGCTGCACCTCGATGGTTCCGGACGCGACGGTGGCCGCTTGCGCGTAACGCCAGTGGTCCTCGATGGCACCCAACAGCGGTGCCGAGGGACCGCTGTCCAGCGCGGACGGCCCCAGCACTTCGAACAGCAGCTCGGCCACCTGCTGATCGCAGGTGGTGGCTGCGATGCGGGCGGCACTGGCTGCCGGACCCGCCGACGGGTCGTCCTGCAGCGACACGGCTCGATACGCTAGCAACCTGGCGACCCGCAGGTCGACGAGTGCGCGTACCCAACGAACGCGTAGCGACTCCGGCAGCCGGTCCCAGTCGTCGCCGAGGTCGGCGCGCATCCGGTCCAGCAGCGACTCGCACCGCGCGTACCGGGCTATACCGACGCGCTCGAAAGCCAGCGCCTCGCGCATGATCCGCCAGCCGTCGCCCACCGTGCCGAGGACATCGTCGGGCGCGGCAGGCATGCCGTCGAGGAACACCTCGTTGAGGTGATGCGGACCCAGCATCGATCGGATCGGTCGCACGGTGATGCCGGCCCGGTCCATCGGAATGAGGAAGAGCGTGAGCCGCTGCGGCTTGGGGGCGTCGGGGTCGGTGCACGCCGCCAGCACACACCACGACGCCATCTGCGCGTACGACGTCCACACCTTCTGGCCGGTGATGCGCCAACCGTCGCCGTCCGGCACGGCGCGGGTGCGCAGTGACGCGAGATCGCTTCCGGCTTCGGGCTCGGAGAACCCTTGACACCAGATGACTTCGCCGGCCGCGATGGCCGACAGGTGACGGGCCTTCTGCTCGGGTGTGCCGTAGCGCATCAACGCCGGGCCAACCCAGTTGACGCCCATGTACTGCGGGCCGCGCGGTTCGTGATGCGCCCACATCTCCTCGCGCAGCACGGTCTGCTGCCAGATCGAACCGCCGCCGCCGCCGCCGTGCTCTTCGGGCCAGGCCAGCGCGAGCAGGCCTTCGGAAGCCAGGAGCTTACAGAACGATTCGGTGGTCGCCAGATCTTGCGGGTCGTCGGTGCAGGCACCCAGGAAGCCGTGCGGTATGTGTGCGGTGATCAGCTGTCGCAGCCGGTCTCTCAACTCGACGGCGTCGGCGCCGAGGTCATAATCCATCGTTGTCATTCCTTCGGCAGTCCGAGCACCCGCTCGGCGATGATGTTGCGCTGGATCTCCGATGTTCCGCCGTAGATGGTCGCGGCCAGTGCGTCTTGGCGTTCGAACAGCAGATCCGGGTCTTCGCTGCAACGCGGCCCTGCTGTTGCGGCGCTTAGTTCCCAGACCCGTTGCAGCGTAACCGAACCGAGTAGCTTGAGGATATCCGCCTCCGGGCTCTGCCGTCCGTCGAGCTCATTGCTCAATGCCCGGTATCCGGTGGCGCGCAGCGCCTCGGCGTCGGCGAGCAGCGACCCTAATTCGGTGTAGACGTCCTCGGCTTCCTGACTTTGCGAGGCGGTCCGTATCGAGTTGAGCCCGCGCTGGATTTCTACCCAGTTCATGATCCAGATCATCTGGCGCTCGTGTTGCAGTGATGACAGTGCGACCTGCCAGCCGCCGTCGCAGGGACCGAGCAGGTTGGCCGCAGGCACTTCGACGTCGTCGAGGAACATCTCGCAGAACGTCTCGTCGGAAACCGACGCCATCCTGATGGGTCTGATCGTTACGCCAGGTGATGCGAGATCCAGCAGCAGGCAGGAAATGCCGCGGTGCTTGGGTGCCGCCGGGTCGGTGCGGGCGTACAGCGTGCACCAACGTGACAGGTGTGCCTGCGTTGTCCAGATCTTGTGACCGTTGACCCGGAACACGTCGTCGATGCGCTCCGCGCGGGTGCGCAGGCCGGCGAAGTCCGATCCGGCTTCCGGCTCGGACATGCCCAGTGCCCACCACTCGTCGCCGCGCAGCAGCGGTACCAACAGGCGGTCGACCTGTTCGGGTGTGCCGAATTGGCGGATCGCCGGCGCGACGACGTTGGGTCCGGCGATGTTCGGCAGTTTGGGCGCCGAGCGCATCGCCGCCTCGATGCGGATTTCCATCGCCTCGCGCAGTCCCAGCGAGCGGCCGCCGTGCTCGGCGGGCCACGTCGGCTGCAGCCAGCCGGACTCGAACGCCGCCCGCTGGTATTCCCGCCGTAGGCCGAGATCCCACCGATAGTCGCGGTAACGCTCGCCGTAGTAGTCAGGTGGCAGAAAGTCGGAGAGCCACGCGCTGAACTCGGCGACCACTTCGGCGGTCGTGTCGGTGGCCGTCACGCCGCGCCCCGGGTGAAGCGACGACCCAGGTCGTAGTAGAGCGCCCGACTGTCTCCCAGCGTCGCGGCACCCTGCCAGGCGCACCGCAGATACAGGTGGATGTCATGCTCCCAGGTCTGCGCGATAGCGCCGTGCACCTGCACCGCGGTGCGTGCGGAGCTGACCGCCGCCTCGCCCGCGGTGGCCTTGGCTTGCGCCGCCGCCGTCCATGCCGCAGCGGGTGCGGTGGTGGGATCGTCAAGCCGGGCCGCCGCGGCGTAGGTCAGGCTGCGGGCGCGTTCCAGCAACACGTAGTTGTCGGCCAACGCGTGTTTGACGCCCTGGAAGGCGCCGATCGGCTTGCCGAACTGGCGCCTCGATTTTGCGTGCTCGACTGATCGGGCCAGCACCGCACCGGCCACACCGACCAGGTCGGCGGCCGCGGCGAGCAGTGGCGTTGCCAGCGCAGCGTCGAGGTCGACGGGAGCAACCGCCTCCGGTACGGTGTCGACTTCGATATCTGCAAGCGGTTGAGCCGGATTGGTGGACTCGGCCGCCGGTGCGCTGGTGATGTCCGCACCGTTGTGGGCGATTACGGCCACCACTCCGTCGTCCGATGCGGCGAGTGCGACGATCAGTTCCGCGCGGGAGAGGTCGGGGACTGCGACTGCGCTGCCGCGTAACCGTCCTTGTTGCAGCGTCATGGTCACGCCGGGCAACCGGCGCCCGAGCGGGTGGACTGCCGCGGTGGCGACCACACCACCGGCGATGGCGTCACGGAACTTGTCGGTCACCGGGCCGGCCGCGCGCAATACACCGGCGGCCAGGCCGACGCTGCTGAGCAGTGGGATCGGCGCGATGGCGGCGCCGGACTCCTCGAGCAGCAGCACCAGATCGGTTGCGCCGTAGGCGGTGCCGCCGCCCGCCGCGAAGGCCGCGACCTCCGTCCAGCCGAGCTCGACCGCGATTTCCCAGAGGTTTCGCCAGCGTTTCGGATCCGTCATCACCTGGCGCGCGACATCGGGCGGGCTCTCAGCACGCAGCACCGCGCGCACGCTGTCGCGCAGTGCCAGTTGCTCGGGGCCCGGTCCCACGCTCATAAGGCGTTAACATAGCAAAAATAACAAACTAGCGCGTCTGGTGTCGGCGCCGACGGAGGCGCGAACCTCGGTCCGTATTGTGGTCACCCATGGCCGAGTGGTTTCTGTTCCTGCCGCAGGTGCGGTTAGCGATCACCGACATCGTCGAGCGGGCGCGGCGGGCGGAGGCCAGCGGCTTCGACGGCATCGCATTCATCGATCACCTCGAGGCGCCAGGGCAGCCCGACGAATGCATTTGGGAGGCAATGAGCGTCGCCGGGTGGGTCGCTGCCAAGACGGAACGGCTACGGATCGGCCACCTGGTCCTTTGCGACGCGTTCCGGCACCCCGCGCTGCTGGCCAAACAGGCCGTCACGCTCTCAGCAGCCTCTGACGGCAGATTCGAACTCGGCCTGGGCTCCGGCTCGTGGCCAACCGAGTTCACCCGGTTCGACATCGGCCTGCACGATCCGACCGCGCGCGTCGAACAGCTCGACCGCCACCTGTCGTTACTCAAGCAGTACTGGGGGCGCAGCGATGGCTCCGATCGACCGCAGGCCCCGCTGCCGGAACATCCGATCCCGCTGATTCTCGGTGGCACGGGGCCCCGGATGATGAAACTGGTACGGAAACACGCCGATTGGTGGAACCTGCCGGTGAACCGCATCGATCGGTTGCCCCGCCTGGTGCCAGCAGCAGGAACGGCGCGGGTGTCGGTTCAGCAGATGGTGGGTTTCGTGCGCAGCGGCGCCGATCCGGAGGCAGTGCGCGCGTTGAGCACCCGGCGGTTCGGCTATCTGGACTCCGGACTGGTCTGCGGCGATGCCGCGGAACTCAAACAGCATTTCGCTCTGCTGGCCGGACACGGTGTCGAGCGGTTCTACGTGTGGTTCGCCGACTTCGCCGCGCCGGAAACCCTCGACGAGTTCGGCGAGTCGGTGATCGGGACCTTTCCAGGCTTCGACCGTTAACGCTGCCGGGCGCGGCGGCGGGCTTCCGTCGGCACAATCGGATCGCGGGCGAACGGGCCACGCTTCACCGCGTCCAGCCGGATCTCCGGAAGATCCACCGAGGAGTCCACGGTATCCAGCCAGGCAACCGTCTCGGCGACGTCGGCCACCTGGATGGCGTGCATCTCGAACGGAACGTCCTGCAGCATCTCGGTTTCCACCGGTCCGGGTGTGACGACATGCACGCTGATGCCGTCGCGGTCGACTTCAAGCGCCAGCGCGCGGGCGAAGGCATTCATGCCGGCCTTCGACGCCGAGTAGGCGGTCCGTCCGGGCATCGGCTCATGCGCCGCCGATGAGGAGATGAACACCAGCCGCGAACCGGCCCGCATCCGTGGCAGGACGGCGGACGTCACGACGAAGCAGGAGTCCAGATTGGCCGACATGATCGCTTGCCACTGCTCGAATGTCTGCTTGCGCGCGTAGGTCCCGCCCAGCGTTCCAGCGGCGTGAACGAGCAAGTCCACGGTCGGCAAAGATGCTACGGCGCTGGCGAATCCGGCGGAATCGGAGGCATCGGCAACAACGTAGCGGGCTCCGATCTCCTCAGCGGCCGCGCGCAGCGGATCTTCCCGGCGCGCCGAGAGCACTACGTCATACCCGGATTCGCAAAGCTTACGTGCGCAAGCTTTACCGATTCCGCCGCTACCGCCGGTGACCAGTGCGGTTCTCACCCGGTCCCTCGTTTCAGGCTCGATGGGTTGCGCTGTCACTCGAAGTTCAGAGACGACGGCCTTCCCGTGGCCGTGTCAAGGCTTGCGGCGACAATGCGTAGATGCGTTCGTCGGGTCGACCCGCCAGCACGTGGGTCTGGGTGTCGGCGAGATGACGGGCGGCGATGCGCCGCGCCCGATCGACGTCACCGGCTTCAATCATCTCGGCCAGCTTGACGTGACTGTTGAGCACCGCCCGGCGCTTGCTCATCGACGGATAGGTGCCGCTGGCCGCGCTTTCGTCGGCCCACTGCTGCTCGTGACTCGTCCACAGCGTCTCCAAGGTGCCCACCACCGCAATGATGGTCCGATTGCCGCAACCGCTGACGACGAGATCGTGGAACTGGCGACCTATTTCGGTGAACTGGGCGCCATCGCTGAGGTGCGTCGCCATAGCATCGTTGACCTGCTTGAGCTCAGGCACCAACGTGTCGGCCCGATCGGTCCGCCCCGCAGCCAGCGCCGCACAGGTGGGTTCGAGTTCAAGCAACGCCGTGCCCAGATCGGCGATGCCCACGTATTCGCTCTGCAACAGCAGCCCGAGCATGTAGGCGGCACTGGTCTTCGCCGGCGCGTGCACGACCGCCCCGCCCCGGTTTCCGCGGCGCACGGACACCAAGCCCTCAGTCTCCAGAATTCGCAGCGCTTCCCGCAGCGACACCAGGCTCACATTGAACTGCTCGACCAGCACTTCTTGGCGGGGCAGCAGATCGCCGTCGGCCAGCTCACCGTCGATGATCTGCCGGCGCAGCTCGTCAGCGACGATTTCGGCGATCCGCGGTGCGGACAACCGGCGTCTGGCCTCGGGGCCAACTCCCAGCGTGGTCATAGATCCTCAACGATCGCGGACGAAGCGCGCGATCTACGGCGTGCGCGCGGTAAATGCGTATCTTAGCAGTAATGGCACAATAGCCGAATGAACGAGAGAGCCGGGTGACTAGCGAGCCGGACGGCCGACCGACACCGCTGGACGACCTGCGCGTCGTCGAGATCAGTGACCGCATCGCCGGCAGTTATTGTGGCAAGTTGCTGGTCGATGCAGGCGCCGAGGTACGCAAAATCGAGCCGCCGCAAGGAGATCCGTTACGGCGGTTTACCGCCGGCGGTTCGGCCGTGCCGGATGCGGCCGATGCACCGCTGTTCAGTTACCTCAACGCCGGCAAGCGGAGTATCACCAGCCCGGTCGACGGTGAACGCTGCACCGCCGAGCTTGTCGCCGCCGACGTCATCATTCTGACCACCACGAGGTCGCAAGCAGCAACCCTCGGCATCGTTCCCGAGCAGTTATTGGCGGCCTCGCCGCGGGCGGTGATCGTGACCATCTCCGACTTCGGCTGGCGCGGACCGTATGCCGAGCGGGCGGCCACTGAATTCACCTTGCAGGCATGGTCCGGCTTGACCGGGTTCCGCGGTGATCCCGCAGGACCACCGATTTCGATCGGCGGCCAGCTCGGGGAGTACATGGGTGGCGTGTTCGCCGCCTTCGGCGCGTTGGCGCTGTGCCACCGCGTCCGGCAGGGCGGTCCCGGTGAACACCTCGACATGTCGATGCTGGAAGCCATCACCTTGATGCAGAGCGGTGAATGGCTGCACTCTCAACTTCTGCAGGCACCGCCGGTGACCCGAACAGTCGAGGTGCCCTCGATCGAGCCGGCCAAGGACGGATTCGTCGGTATCACGATGGTCACCGGTCAGCAGTGGCTCGACTTCGCGGCGATGGTCGACTGCCCGAAACTCACCGAGATCCCCCGACTGCGTTTCCAGATCGGCCGCTGGGAGTACCGCGATTTCATCCGTGAGCTGATCGGCCCGTGGATGGCCGAACGCACCGTCGACGAGATCGTCGAATCGGGCCAACTGTTCCGGTTGCCGATCGCGCCGCTGGGCAACGGCTCGACCATCCGCGACACGGCCTACGTGCGCGAACGCGGCGTGTTCGTACCCAATCCGGCCGGCTTTCGGCAACCCCGCACTCCCTGGCTCATGTCACGATGCCGGCCCGCGCCGCTGCGCGCCGCGCCATCACTTGGTGAAGCGAACAACGAAGGGAGCTGGCGGAGCAGGGCATTCGCCCAGGAGCCGGTGCAGCGCGGACTTCCGCTTGAGGGGTTGCGCATCGTCGACCTCACGGCCTTCTGGGCGGGGCCCGCCGCAACGCATGCGCTCGCGGCGCTGGGTGCCGACGTCATCAAGGTGGAGTCGATTCAGCGTCCCGACGGCATCCGGTTCTCCGGCGCCATGCGCACCGATGTGGACGACTGGTGGGAGTACGGCTGGGTCTTCCACGCCATGAACACCAACAAGCGTTCGGTCACACTGGATCTCGCGTCCGATGAGGGCCGCCGACTGTTTCTGGCCCTGGTGGCCGGAGCCGACGCGGTGATCGAGAATTTCTCACCCCGGGTGATGGACAATTTCCGGCTGACTGCCGACGTCCTGCTCGAAATCAACCCCAGGCTCGTCGTCGCGCGGATGCCTGCATTCGGCTTGACCGGACCGTGGCGCGACCGGGTGGGGTTTGCGCCGACCATGGAACAGATCGCCGGCCTGGCCTGGGTCACCGGATCACCGGAGGCGCCACCCGTAACCCCCAGAGGCGCTTGCGATCCGCTGGCCGGCATCCACGCGGCGTTCGCACTCTTGGCGGCGGTGCACTTCACCGAGCGGACCGGTCAGGGCCAACTGGTCGAGTTGCCGATGATCGAATCGGTGTTGAACGTCACCGCCGGACAACCCATCGAGTTCGAGGTGTTCGGGACTACGTTGAGCCGCCGGGGCAATCGGGGGCATAGTCCGGCGATTCAGAACCTGTACCGGTGTGCGGGCGACGACGACTGGATTGCGGTGACCGTATGCAGCGACGACCAGTGGCGTGCACTGATGGGCTTGATGGGCCAGCCCTGCTGGGGCCACGACGAAGCGCTTGCCACCGTCACGGGCCGGCGACAGCGCGCCGACGACATCGATCACCGGCTGCAGGACTGGTTCGCGGCCCAGCGGTTGGAAGCCGCGGTCGAGCTGTTGGCCGCCGCGGGAATTCCCGCCGCGCCGGTGGTGTCGCCGTCGTTGGTGACGGACAACCCGCAACTGCGTCACCGCGGATTCTTCGAGCCGCTGGAGCATCCGCGTACCGGAAAAGGCTGGTACCCGCGACCGCCGTTCGCGCCGCTTGCCGGCCAGACCCGCTGGCTCAAACGCACCCCGCCGACCCTGGGCGAGCACAATGAACAAATACTGCGCGGTCTGTGTGGATTGACCGAGTCAGAGGTCGCGGGATTGGCGGCAAGCGAAGTGATCGGAACCCGGCCCAAGGGCGTCTGAGTCAGAGGAAAAGGAGCGGCCCGTGCGTGTGATCGTCGACGAGAGTTTGTGCGAAGGCAACGGATTCTGCGAATCGCTTGCGCCGCAGGTGTTCGAGATGGGCGACGCCGACGTGGTACAGATCGCCGACGGCCCGGTGCCGGAGGATCTGGAGATCGACGTTCGCGCCGCAGTCGACCAGTGCCCGAAGGCGGCGCTGCGGCTCAGCGAGTGACCTTGGGTGGGTTAACGCGCGGCCAGCGAGATGGGCATTTCGTCATAGATCGACATGTTGGTGACCAGGTTCGGGTAGGCCGCGGTGGCCGGGCCGAGGTTGATCTCAGCGCACCGCAGCAGCAGTTCGTCGAACACCGCGCGCAGCTCCGCACGCGCCAGCATGGCGCCGAGGCAGTGGTGTGGCCCGCCGCCCCCGAACGCCACGTGCGGATTGGGCCGGCGGGCGATGTCGAAGGTGAACGGCGCGTCGAAAACCTCTTCGTCGCGGTTGGCCGAACGAAGCATCGAGACCACCCGGGCGCCTTCGGGAATGTGCTGACCGTCCATCTCGACGTCGACTTTGGCGGTGCGCGTCCAGTACGCCACCGGTGATGCCCAGCGCAACACCTCCTCGACCGCGCCGCTCCGTAGCGTTTCGTCCTCGCGATAGCGGTCGATCTGCTCCGGGTTTGCGACGAACGCCTGCAGCCCGGTGGCCAGCGCATTCTTGGTGGTGTCGCTGCCGGCGAAGGTCAATACGAAGAAGAAGAACTCGAGTTCGTTCGCGGGAAGGCTGAATTCGTCACCGTCCTCCCCGGTGATGACGGCAGAGGCGAGTGTGCTCCAGATGTCGTCGGTCGGATTACGGCGCTTCTCGGCAGTCAACTCCATCGCGTACCCGAAAATCGTTGCATATAGGTCTAGTTCGTCTTGTTGACCCAGCCGCGCGCCTGGCGATCGAGCCTTGAGGATGCGGTCCAGGGAATCGAAGATGCGCGGCCGATCGGCGTCGGGTATGCCGATGATGTCGCCGATGACCGTCATCGGCAACGCATCGGCGACGTCTCCGATCCAGTCACCACCGCCCTCGGCGAGCAGATGGTCGATCATGCCCGCCGCGCGCGCTCGGATGCCGTCCTCGAGCTTGGCGATCGCACGGGGATTGAAGGCACTGGAGATGAGCTTGCGGCGTTTGTTCAAACCCGGGGGGTCCATGTTGATGATGGTGGGGTAGGACGTGAACATGTCGACCGGCTGGATCAGCGGGCCGTCGACCGCGGTGAAGGATTCTGCATCGCGGTGCAGCCGGACCGCGTGCCGGTGTTTGGTTGCCACCCAGAAGTCCCGCTGAACGGTTTTGGCGACCCCCGGTGTGATGCCGTGCCGAAACAGCGGCCTGGCACGACGCAGCTCTGCGAAAACCTCGTCGGGAAACCCGTTGCGCCACAGCGCGAAATCCGACAGGTCAACTGCGGCGGCCGTCATGGCAACCTCCACCGGGACACGTGAGGCGCGAAAGGGCGCCTTTGCTGTCGATCAAACACTACAGCCGACAGCTGCCGCCGTTGACGTGCAATGCCTAAAATAGTAAAAATAGGCGGGAGTCTTGCGCACCGACAGATGCGTTTCGGCTGCCTGGGACGGAGAGGTAGTGACGCAGACGGTTTCCGACGCGACGGTGGACCCGTCGGAACGCGAGTTCGGGCCGAGCGGCATCGGCTTGTCGCCGTACCGGTTCCCGACCGGCTGGTTCATCGTCGGCTTCGCATCGGATCTCGCGGCCGGCGAGGTCAGGCGGGCGCACTATTTCGGTGAGGAACTGGTCTTGTTCCGCACCGAGTCCGGCGCGGTGCACGTGCTCGACGCCTACTGTCAGCACCTCGGCGCGAACATGGCCGTCGGCGGCACCGTCGAAGGTGACAACATCGTCTGCCCCTGGCACGGTTGGCGGTGGCGCGGCGACGGCACCAACGCGCTGATCCCCTACAGCAAGATCGGCTGCAAGCAGAACGTGCGGATCCGCACTTACCCCAGCGTCGAGTGGTATGGCTTCATCCTGGTCTGGCATGAGCGCCATGGCCGGGCGCCGTACTGGCAACCGCCCGTCCTGCCGGAGTTGGAAACCGACGAGTACTACCCGTTGCACCCGTACAGCCGGATGGTCAATCGGGTCAAGGTGCACGCGCAGATGATCATCGAGAACGCCGCCGATCCCTACCACGTGCAGTATGTGCACAAGGCGGCCAACCCGGCCAACACCGCGTCGTTCGAGGTATCGGGTTATCACCTGCATGCGACGGTCAACGCCCACTTCGGGGGCGGCCGGGCCCAAACCTGGCTTACCCCGAACGGGCCGGTCGACGCCAAGATCATCTATGACAACTACTCATTGGGCCTCGGCGTCGTCCGCTTCCCCAGCGACTTGGTGGCCACCATTCAAGTAACCGGTCAGACTCCGGTCGACGAGGACTACACCGACTACTTCTACACGCAGGCTTCGATCCGCGAGCAGGACCACTCCGGGCAGGAGCCCGACGGTCGCGCCGCGAGGTTCCTTGCGCTGCAACAGGAAGTGATCAAACAGGACTTCTTCACCTGGGAGAACATGAAATATCTGGAGAAGCCGAACCTAGCGCCCGAGGAGGCGCGCGACTATGCGGCGCTTCGTCGGTGGGCGCATCGTTTCTACCCGGGCGAACAGCCCTCGGCCACCGACTTCGGCTACACGCCGGACGGTGAGCCCGACCCGGCGGCCGCAGAACGTTGACCGAAAGTCGGTGAAACACTGATGCGGCCCGGCCGAGATCAGGTGGCAACCCGTCGGGGACCAGTCAGCCCTGCTGATTTCGGTGTCGAGCAGTTCACCGTCCCGGCTGTGCTGGATCGCCGTGCCCGGCAGTTCCCCGACCGTGTGCTCGTCCGGGTCGCCGGCACTCCGGTGACCTTCGAGCAGATGCGGCAGAAGTCCTGCGCGGCGGCCGGCGCTCTGGCCGACCTGGGGATAGCCCGCGGTGACTGCGTGGCGTTGTTCACGGCGACCTGTCCGGAGTGGATCTACTTCTGGCTGGGCGCCGCACGCCTCGGCGCGGTGACGGCCGCGGTGAACGCGGCGAACAAAGGCGACTTTCTGTTGCACGCGCTGGAGTTGTCCCGGGCCAAGGCGATCATCACCGATGCCGAGAGGCGTCCGCGGGTCGAAGAAGTTGCCGTTCGATTGGATCCGGCGATCGGCGTTGTCGTTGCGGGTGAAGCGCTCGACCACGCGCTCGAGCACGGCGTGACCCGATCCGTCGCCGAACGTGCGACCGGTGAAGTTGACATCGGGTCGCTGTTCTTCACCTCCGGTACCACTGGGGCTTCGAAAGCGGTTGCCACAACCTGGCATTACCTCTTCACCGCCGCCGCACGCGTGGCGTCGGCGTGGAATTTCGAATCCGGCGAGGTGCTGTGGACCGCGATGCCGCTGTTTCACCTCAGCGCGGCGCCGACTGTCCTGGCTCCCATGCTGGTCGGCGGGACAACCGTGCTGGCGTCCGGATTTCGTCCGACCAAGGTGTGGGACGAGGTGCGCGCCTGCGGGGCGGCGGGCTTCGCCGGTGCCGGAGCGATGGTGTCGATGCTGGCGAACCAGCCCGCAGACGCCGGTGACGCCCAGTTGCCTCTGCGGTTCATCTCCGCCGCGCCCATCGACGCCGCCCTGCACCGCGTCCTGGAAGAGCGGTACCACTGTCGTGTCGTCACCATGTACGGCTTGACCGAAGCCTTCCCGGTGACCGTGGCAGGGGTGGCCGACCGGGGCGTGCCCGGGACGTCAGGTCAACCCAACCCGGACTTCGAGGTGCGCATACTCGACGCGGACGGTATCCCGTTGCCTCCCGACCGAGCCGGCGAGATCGTCTGCCGCGCAAAGCATCCACACGTCATGAGCGAAGGCTATGTCACAGCAGGGGATGCCGGAGCGGGATCAAATCTGCCGGTCGAGCGACACCCGCAATGGTTCCGCACCGGTGATCTGGGCATGCTCGACACCGAGGGCAATCTGACTTATCTGGACCGCGTCAAGGACTCGCTGCGCCGGCGTGGGGAAAACGTCTCCTCCGTCGAGGTGGAACGCGTCGTCCTGCAACATCCGGCGGTGCTGGAAGCCGCGGTGGTCGGGGTGCCCAGCGATTTGGGTGAGGACGACATCCTGCTCACGGTGACGCTAGAGCCCTACTCGACACTGAATCATGCGGAGCTGCTGGACTTCTGCGGCGCCCGCATGCCGTACTTCTGCGTGCCGCGCTACGTCGACATCGTCGACGATATCCCCAAGACCATCATCGGGCGGGTTCGCAAAGACCAGCTGCGCGCGCGCGGCGTGAGCCCGAACGCGTGGGACCGCGAGACGCACGGATATAAAGTCAGCCGCTGAGACGGGAAGAGAACAACGATGAGCATGACTTACCAGCAGCAGAGCCTGTTGCACGGTGTGGTGGGGCGTGACGCGATCCTGGACCTCACCGCGCGGCACAACCGCTGCTATTCCGACGGCGACCGTAACGGCTGGATCGCGACGTTCCGGCACTCCGGCGCTACGTTCGTTCGCGACGGCGAGGTATTCAGCGAGCTGCGCGCTGCGTTCGACGGCGGCCCCGGGCAACGGCTGGTCACCATGGACCATGAGATAGCGGTCGATGGTGTCAACGCGACCCAGCGCTGCATCGCCGTGCTGTTCACCGTCAACGATCGGCGTGCGACAACCCTGCGCGCGACCGGCGCGTACCGGGACAAGCTCATCTATGAGCGCGGCGGGTGGTACTTCGCTTCCCGTGACCTGCAGTGGGATTCGGTACCCACCCGCTCGGTCACGGTGTGAGTTCGGACGGCACCATTGGACGTCGGTAGCAGTCTGGCTTTCGGTACCTACCAGGACGCACTGCGCATGGTCGGTGTGGCCACCGAACCGCGGACCGCGAGAGCTTCCGTCAGCGCTGCGCGCATCCAATTGTTCGCGGCGCTGGTTCGCGACGCCAACGCGTCCTATTGGGACGTTGACTTCGCCGCGGCGGCCTGGAGAGGACTGTTGGCGCCGCCCGCGCTGCTGATGGGATGGTTGATACCACCGCCCTGGGACCCGGCGAGTGCACCGCGGACCGGCTCGCTTGCGCTGCGGGTGCCGTTGCCCGGCACCACCTTCATCAACGCGGCCAACGACGCAGAGTATCCGCTGCCGATCCTCGAGGGCGATCGGCTGACCGTCGTCGAGGAGGTGCTCTCGGTGTCGCCGGAGAAGCAGACCCGGCTCGGCGCCGGCCACTTCGTCGAGACTCGCGACACCTACCGCCGGGAAGACGGCGCATTAGTGGCGCGTAATCGCAACACCTTGTTCCGTTTCACTCCCTTACCGTCATGAGCGGTCCGGTGAACTGGGAGCAGATCTGCGTCCCGACGGAACTGCCACAGGTGGTCGATGAGATCAGCTACCAACGTGTGGTGATGAATGCCGGTGCGACGTGGGATTATTTTCCCGGCCAGTACGACCCGGCTTACGCCGAAAGCCAGGGTCACCCAACTATTTTCGTCAACACCATGCATTTGGCGGGATTCGCCGACCGCATCGCGACGGACTGGGCCGGCCCGCAGAGCCGGGTGATACGCCGCAAGATGACGCTGGCCGGGTCGATTTATGCCGGCGACACCATGGTGGGCCGTGGACGCGTCGTCGCCAAGCGGTGTGACACGTCGGTGAATCCGCCTCGCTACCTGGTGGACTTGCAGGTGGAAGTCGCCAACCAGCGCGGTGAACTCTGCTGTCCGGTCGAGCTGACACTGGAACTACGCGAGACCGATTGAGGGCAGTGCTGCGAGAAGGCGCAGCCCGACAATCACAGCGCCAGCCGGCTCGAGGACGTCATTCGGCCAGCGGCGGCAGCTTCCCTTTACTCACCACTGACTGCAACTCGACGTATTGGTTCAAGCCCTCCGGCCCGAACTCCCGGCCGATACCGGATTGCTTGAAACCGCCGAAGGGAGTGGCGATGTCGAGCATGTACATGTTGATGCCGTAGGTGCCGGTGCGGACACCGGCGGCGATTTCGATCCCGTGGGCGACATCGGCAGTCCACACTGATCCGGCCAGCCCGTAGTCACTGTCATTGGCGATGCGCAGCGCGTCGTCTTCATCGGTGTAAGTCAGCACGCTGAGGACCGGGCCGAAAATCTCTTCGCGGGCGATGCGCATGTCGTTGGTGGCGTCGGCGAACAGGGTGGGCCGCACATACCAGCCACGGTCGGCCGGCACGTCCGCACCGCCAACGACGATGCGGGCGCCCTCTTTCACACCGGAGCGGATGTAGTCCTGTACGCGGTGTTGTTGGCGTTCTGCGACAAGAGGTCCGATGTCGGTCACCTCGTCGGCGGGATCCCCGACATGTAAGCCCGACATCATCTCGGCCAACGCGTCGACCACTTCGTCGTGGCGCCGTTCGCTGACCAGAATGCGTGTTTGCGCGACGCAGGCTTGTCCGTTGTTCATCAGACCGGCCGTCTTCAACCCGGTCACGGTCTGCGCGACGTCGGCGTCATCGAGAATGATCGCCGCGGACTTGCCGCCCAACTCCAGGCTGACCCGTTTCAGACTCTCGCCGCAGATCGCCCCGATTTGCCGGCCGGTGGCGCTGGAACCGGTGAAGGCGATCTTGTCCACGCCGGGATGGCGCACCAGCGCCTCGCCGACATCACCTCCGCCGGGCAGGATCGAGACCACTCCGTCCGGCAGACCGACCTGTTCGATCATTTCGGCCAGCCACAACGCGTCCAGCGGCGTCTCGGGCGCCGGTTTCACGACGACGGTGCAACCGGCGATCAAAGCCGGAATCAGCTTGGGCATGATCAGGAACTGCGGCACGTTCCAGGGCACGATCGCCCCCACCACGCCCACCGGAGCCCTGCGCAGATGCACTTCGCCGAGCACACCCTGGCGGCGTTCCGTCCAGGAGAACTCACGAGCAACCGACAGCGCCAGGTGCATCATGGACACCGCGCCGGCAGCCTGGCCCAATCGGCTGAAGCTGCGCGGCGAACCCATCTCAGCGGTGATCAGATCCGCCATGGCATCGAGGTGCCCGGCGTAAATTGCGGCAAGCTCCTCGACCTTCTGCATACGCTCGGCGGGATGCAATCGGGGCCACGGGCCGCTGTCGAACGCGCGCCGGGCGGCCGTCACAGCGATGTCGACGTCGGCCGCAGTGGCCAGCGGGGCTTCGCCGACCGGCTCTTCGGAGTGCGGAGAGATGACGGTAACCCGCTGCGACGTGGTGGGTTTGCACCATCGGCCACCGATGAACAGTGCTTCATACGAGCAGTGATCGCGGAAATCCGGCATCGGGCACCACCTCGTCAGCGGCGAAGGCAACTTCGCTATTGCTGCTAACATAGCAAAAAAGGCAGTCTGCTTCTGTCCGGCAACCCTGAGAAGGCCGAGTGAGCGAGACGAACTTTTGCTGAACGCCGATGCTCACGGGCGAACCGTCGACTGGCGGCATTACCCGTTCCAGCTGGTGCCGGGCGACGCGGCGATGGAATTCCCGGCCGCCGAAGGGCAGCACGTCGATCACGAGTCCGACACCTGGTTCATCGCTGGTGAATTGAGCGCCGCGACGGGGCGGTCGTTCGCCTTTCTGACGATATTCAACAGGAACCGCCCCGGCGGAACGGTGGTCGCTGACTTCTACACGATGGCGCTCTTCGACCTCGACACCGGTGCCTACGGCACCTATACCGACTACGACATGCCGCCGGCCAACCTGAAACCGGGGGCTGAGCCTAAATTAACGACGGCCGCAGGGCATCTCGACATTCGCTTTGACAGTGACGCCGGACCGGCGACATGGACGGCTTGCCGCGACGACGACGGTGAACTGCTGCCCTGCACTTACCGTGTCAGCCTGGCCGGCAGAGATCAGGCGGGCGAGACGATGGGCCTGGAGCTGGACGTATGGTCAACGCGCGCACCAATTCCGGTGGGCGCAGCCCGCTACAACGGCCGGATCGCGTGCTTCGGTCAGCCCGACACCTATTCATACTTCCAGCCCGGGATGGCGATGACCGGAACGCTGCGCTGGGGTTCGGTGACCGAGCAGGTCAGTGGGTCCGCGGGCCACATCGACCGGCAGTGGTTCCCCAGGTATGCCGGCGGCGGCGGAACCGGAGGTGACCCTCGGGCCCGGTCGCACGAGTGGCGCACGATTCATCTGAACAATGGCCTGGATTTGAGCATCTGGAGACAGTTCGACCGTGCCAACGGCAATGTTTTGCAACCATTTTCCGGCGCCACGATCGGCTCGCCGGACGGCGCCGCGGCGCCCGGGTGCGCCGAAGACGTCGAGGTCGTGGTCACCAGTTATGTCCGCTGGCCGGATTCGGTGCGGCCGCTGCTGCCGCCACTGTCGCCTGCCCGCTTCCTGCCCGACCGCCACCGGCTCGCCTCCGCTGAACTGCAGCTCGTGCTCACCGGAGAGCCGCTGGTAGCGGTGCCGGCGCACGCGCTGCCGATCGAGTACATGGAGGGCCCGTACCGCTATCAGGGGACGATGCAGGGCAAGCCGGTCAGCGGCTTCGGCATCTACGAGCGCTCCCTGGCGCTGTACCGCGACTGGGAATTGATCGACGTGCTGGCCGCCGTTACCGCCGGCCTGCCAGCGGCCGAGCCCGAGCTCACCGGGTTGGCGGAACGGTTGCGGCCGCTGGTGGCGGCGGGTCGTCGCAGCCCAGCGCGCGAGCTGATTCAGGCGGTGCTACCGACGACCGCGAGTGCTATGGTCCGGGAGGTGCTGGAAGGGCTGCTGCACGCGCTGTCAGTCGAGGATTGATTACCGAGCGGCTGTTACGCGGTTGTGCGGCTGATTATTTGACGAGTACAGCGCTAGCTGCCGGCGAGAGCCTCAGCCCAGGTTAAGTGCCGATGCTGCAGTCCGGGCTCATTGCGCCCGAAGAGCAGATGATCGCGCGCGCCGGTCTGCAGGTTGGCCTGCAACGCCGCGGCCAGCCGGTAGTCCTCGTCACGCACGGTGGCGTGGGCGTATTCGAAGACAGCTTGGGCGCCGGCGGCCACGGATTCTTCAGACAGGTCCAATGGAGTCGAATTCTGGTGCACGGTGATCGACCGGCCCGGCCTGTCCGCCGGATAGATGCGGAACAGTTCGCCGTTGGCGATCGTCACCGACAGCACGATGTTGGGAAACAGCGCGTAGATGACGACGAGGTTGTGCAGGGGATTCCATTGCTCTTCGGGAACGCCGTCCAGTTCCAGGATTGAGTTGAGCGGGAAGATGAGTCGGTGGTGCGGCCCGAAGGAGTCGAAGACGGTGCAGTTGCTGCGGGCGATCTGGGCGAACGTCTGTCGGTGGACCGTTGCGAAGTGATAGTTCTCCGAAAAGGTGTCGACCGCCAGCTTCCAGTTGATCGGCGTATCGAGGACCTTCTCGCCTAACGGAGACCACCGCCCGATGCCCCACGAGTCGAGCTCGTCGGCGAGCGGGCCCAGATGGGTGGCTACGTCCAGAGTGGCTCCGTTTTCCAGGGGATCTAATGCCACCCAGAGGAAGCCGGCGAGTGCCGCAGCCGGAAGTTCGGTCAAACCATCGGAGCGCGGCGTCACACTGGGGAAGCCGTCGGCGCCGGGCATGGCGATCAGCCGTCCGGTGTTGTCGTAGGTCCATGCGTGGTACGGGCAGCTGAACCGTTTGGCGGTGCCGCATCCAGTGGCCACCTGTGACTGCCGGTGCAGGCAGACGTTGTTGAAGGCTCGGACGGAGCCGTCGGCGGCTCTGGTCAGCAAAATCGAACGGCCCATCACCGTCTTGGTGCAGTAGGTGCCGGGGCTTGCCAGCTCGGAGACGTAGCCAACCAACTGCGGGCTGGCCATCAGCAGGGCGGTGTCATGCTCGTGGCGCTCCACCGAGGTGTAGTCCAGCGCACCGACGGTGTGTTCCCCGGTGGCGAGATCCGTGGTCTTGTCGCGAGCCAGTTTCAGCGCGCGCCGGGTCAAGTCGATGAGCTGGTCGCGGTCCATCAGGTCCTCCCGGGCCCCGGACGTCCAGTCTGCGCCCCAGAGTCGTGCCGCTTCGGCGGGATGGGCTCTACCGATGTTGGCGCAGCGGGCGCCATCCGGGGTGAAATAGGCCCGCGGAAGGTGAGTCTGTCACGCGTCGGTGTGAAGTTTGTTTCAGACGTGGCCGATGGAGTAAACGTGGCAGATGATGCATGTATCGTATTCTCTGGTTCGTGCCGCTTTCGCGCCGTGACCTGCTCAGAGTCGCCGCTGTCAGCCCGGCGCTGGTGGGTCTCGGCGTGACAGCGGCGTCGCTGACTTCGCCGTCGGCTTCGGGTGCACCGTTGGGTGTCCTGCTGGATTATGCGGCCGGGGTCATCCCGGCCAGTGACATCAAGGCCGCCGGGGCGGCCGGCGCGATCCGTTACGTATCGGACCGCAGGCCCGGTGGTTCCTGGATGCTCGGCAAGCCGATTCAGTTGCCGGAGGCCCGCGATTTGTACGGCGGCGGGCTCAAGATCGTGTCGTGTTACCAGTACGGCAAGGAAAGCACCGCCGACTGGCTGGGCGGACAAAGTGCCGGCGTCCAGCACGCCAAGCGAGGCTTGCAGTTGCACCAGGCTGCCGGCGGCCCGGCGAATGCGCCGATCTATGCGTCGATCGACGACGACCCCTCCTACGACCAGTACAAACAGCAGGTAGCGCCCTACCTTCGCGGTTGGGAGGAGGTGATCGGGCGTCAGCGGACGGGCGTCTACGGCAACTCGAAGACGATCGACTGGGCACTGCAGGACGGCCTAGGCTCGTGGTTCTGGCAGCACAATTGGGGCTCGCCGCACGGTTACACGCACCCGGCCGCGCATCTGCACCAGATCGAGATCGACAAGCGCAGCGTCGGCGGTGTCGGCGTCGACATCAACAACATCATGAAGCCGCAATTCGGCCAGTGGGCCTGACTCGGCAGTGGACTCCGCCTGACACCGGCCCAGCAAACTCTCCTCGGCGACTTTTAGCGAACACTTGTTACGCGGCTGGCGCATGGCCGGAAAAAGGCGGCGCGCCACCCGCGGGTGAAAGACTCAAAAAAACCGAACATAACGATTGCATAACAATACAGCCTTGATCTGCACCGTTGTGGCTACTCGACCGTAACCACTGCCATGCAGCACGTTTATCCCCGCGGTCGTGCGCAGCGGTTAAGCGGTGTGTTACCCACGGCATAGCTACCGGTGCGTAGAACTCGCCAGTAACCAGTCAGCACAGAAAACAGCACAGCTTCTTATGACACTCTTAGCGCATCCGACGTCGCCGTCGCGGCGCTCGATTCAACCGGGTCGGCCCGCTTGGAGCGCGTCGGATCAGCCGAGATCCGGCTGGGACTCGAAGGGGAATCAACCACACTGCAGCGAGGCAGCGCAGACGTTGGACGCCTGACCGAACGAGACGCGCAGCAGCACAGGGAGATACACAAGGTGACGATCTACGAGCAGGACGGTGGCCCCCCAGCGGAGCTGGGGGAGATCTCTGCTGGCCGCGACGGCAAGGCTCCGGAGATGAAACACCCTGCCCATGCGCTGGTCGACCGTCTCACCGCCGGCGAGCCGTACGCTGTCGCGTTCGGCGGGCAGGGCAGCGCCTGGTTGGAGACTTTGGAAGAACTGGTGTCGTCAGCCGGTATCGAGTCCGAATTGGCGACCTTGGTGGGCGATGTCGACCTTTTGTTGCAGCCGGTCGCCGAGGAGTTGGTGGTGGTGCGCCCCATCGGCTTCGAGCCGCTGCGCTGGGTGCGTGCGCTCGCGGCCGAAGACCCGGTCCCCTCGGCCAAGCAGCTGACGTCCGCCGCGGTGTCGGTGCCCGGGGTGTTGCTGACTCAGATCGCCGCCGTACGCGCACTGACCCGTCAGGGTCTGGACCTGACCGGCACGCCGCCGGTGGCCGCCGTCGGGCATTCGCAGGGCGTGCTGGGTGTGGAATCGTTGAAGGCCGGCGGGGCGCGCGACATTGCGCTGCTTGCGCTCGCGCAGCTGATCGGCGCGGCCGGCACACTGGTGGCGCGCCGGCGCGGAATCTCCATCCTCGGCGATCGTCCGCCGATGGTGTCGGTCACCAACGCCGACCCCGAGCAGATCTACCGGATGCTCGAGGAGTTCTCCCAAGACGTGCGCACCGTGCTGCCGCCGGTGCTCTCCATCCGCAACGGCCGGCGTTCGGTCGTGATCACCGGCACCCCCGAGCAACTGTCCCGCTTCGAGCTGTACTGCAAGCAGATTTCGGAGAAAGAGGAAGCCGACCGCAAGAACAAGGTGCGTGGTGGTGCGGTCTTCGCGCCGGTCTTCGAGCCGGTGCAGGTGGAAGTCGGATTCCACAGCCCGCGGCTCGCCGACGGGATCGAGATCGTGGCGGAATGGGCCGAGAAAACCGGACTGGATGTCGACCTGGCCCGTGAGCTGACCGAGGCGATCTTGGTGCGTCAGGTCGACTGGGTGGACGAGATCATCGGCGTGCACGAGGCCGGCGCGCGCTGGATTCTCGATCTGGGGCCGGGCGACATCCTGACCCGGCTGACCGCGCCGGTCATCCGCGGGCTCGGCGTCGGCATCGTGCCGGCGGCCACCCGTGGCGGCCAGCGCAACCTTTTCACCATCGGGGCCGTTCCCGAAGTGGGTCGGGCCTGGTCGACTTACGCCCCGTCGGTGGTCGAACTGCCCGACGGCAGAGTCAAGCTGTCCACTAAATTCACCCGGCTGACCGGACGCTCACCGATCCTGCTGGCGGGCATGACCCCGACAACCGTCGACGCCAAGATCGTCGCCGCCGCGGCCAACGCCGGGCACTGGGCCGAACTGGCCGGCGGCGGGCAGGTCACTGACGAGATCTTCGATTCCCGCATCAAAGAACTGACCGGGTTGCTCGAACCCGGTCGCACCGTTCAGTTCAACGCGCTGTTCCTCGACCCCTACCTGTGGAAGCTGCAGGTCGGCGGAAAACGTTTGGTGCAGAAGGCCCGACAGTCCGGGGCGCCCATCGACGGACTGGTGATCAGCGCCGGCATTCCCGAGCTGGAAGAGGCCGTCGAGCTGATCGATGAACTCAACGACATCGGCATCAGTCACGTCGTCTTCAAGCCGGGCACCGTCGAGCAGATCCGCTCGGTCATCCGCATCGCGACCGAGGTGCCCACCAGAGCGGTCATCATGCACATCGAGGGCGGCCGCGCCGGCGGACACCACTCCTGGGAGGACATCGACGACCTGCTGCTCGCCACCTACTCCGAACTGCGGTCACGCGCCAACATCACCGTCTGCGTCGGCGGTGGCATCGGCACCCCGGAGCGCGCAGCCGAATACCTCTCCGGCCGTTGGTCGGAAGCCTACGGCTTTCCCGCCATGCCGATCGACGGCATTCTGGTCGGCACCGCCGCGATGGCGGCCAAGGAATCCACCACCTCGCCGTCGGTCAAGCAGATGCTGGTCGACACACAGGGCACCGATCGGTGGATCAGCGCCGGAAAAGCGCAGGGCGGGATGGCTTCCAGCCGCAGCCAACTCGGCGCCGACATTCACGAGATCGACAACGCCGCCTCGCGTTGCGGCCGGTTACTCGACGAGGTCGCCGGCGATGCCGAGGCAGTGACCAAACGCCGCGACGAGTTGATCGAGGCAATGGCCCGCACGGCCAAGCCGTATTTCGGCGACGTCGGCGACATGACGTATCAGCAGTGGCTGCACCGCTATGTCGAACTGGCCATCGGTGACGGCGACAGCACCGCCGACACCGCCACTCCGGGCAGCCCGTGGCTGGCCGACACCTGGCGGGACCGCTTCGAGAAGATGCTGCAACGCGCCGAGTCGCGGTTGCACCCGCAGGAGTTCGGCCCGATCGAGACGCTGTTCGCCGGCCTGAACGGCGAAGTCGACAATGGCGCGCAACTGCTGGAAAACCCGCACGAGGCCATCGCCGCGCTCGCCCGGCGCTATCCCGATGCCGCGACCGTCCAACTCCACCCCGCTGACGTGTCCTTCTTCGTCACGCTGTGCAAGTTGGCGGGCAAGCCGGTCAATTTCGTGCCGGTCATCGACAAAGACGTGCGTCGCTGGTGGCGCAGTGACTCGCTGTGGCAGGCGCACGACGCCCGGTACGACGCCGACCAGGTGTGCATCATCCCCGGCACCGCAGCAGTGGCCGGCATCACCCGTATCGACGAACCCGTGAGCGAACTGCTGGACCGCTTCGAGCAGGCCGCCATAGACGAGGCGCTGCGAGTGCTGGGCACCGGAGCCCGACCGCAGGCCGTGACCTCCCGCCGGCTGGGCCGCGCCGACGTGAGCGGACCGCTGGCCACAGTGCTGGACGCTCCAGACGTGCTGTGGGCCGGCCGTATCGCGATCAACCCCGTACACCGCATCGCCCATCCCCGGGACTGGCAGGTGCACGACGGAGCCGAAATCCCGCGCGCCACCCACTCGTCGACCGGAGCCCGCCTGCAGGCCGGCGCCGAGCACGAGGTAGTGCTGAGCGTGCCCATCTCGGGCATCTGGATCGACATCCGTTTCACGTTGCCCGCCAACACCGCTGACGGCGGTGCGCCAGTGGTGCGCACCAAAGACGCCACCGCTGCCATGCGCGCGGTGCTGGCGATCGC
>NZ_JBARMY010000048.1:0-10348 GCF_049802695.1 Mycobacterium sp. | reverse complement strand
GCGCCGGGCTGGGCCTCCAGCGTGGTGGCTATGCGCTGGTGCAGCCGCATGCGCCGCATCGAGGCCAGCTCGGCCAGCAGCGACTGTCGCACGAGGGCGTGGTTGAACCGGTAATGACCACCAGGCTCTTCTATGACGATGCCGGCCTTGGCCGCTTCGTCGAACGCATCGATGAGGTCGTCCCCCACCACGCGCTCGACCAATTCCAAGGCGAACCGGCTGCCCACGACCGCGGCCGCCGCGAGGGCCTTGTTTGTTTCGGCGGGAAGTCGCGAAAGCCGGCGGCTCACCGCTTCTCGCACCCCTTGCGGCAAGGTGCTCGGAGCCCACCGGCCGCCGCTCTCGTCGACGTGACGCAGAGCCTCGATGAGGAAGAACGGGTTGCCGCCGGTCACCGAAGCCAAGGCTCGGGCCAGGTCTTCGTCGTCGTAACCGGCTTCGGCGACATATTCGGTGACGTCGTGCTCGTCGAGGCCGCCGAGCTGAAGTCGATTCGCAGTCCCATCGCGGTGCAGGTCGGCCAACATTGCCGCCAAAGGATGCGAGCGGTCGAGGTCGGTGCTGCGATACGTGCCGACGATCTGCACGCGGGCGCGCTCGCCGAAGCGCAGGATGTGGCGCAACAGCAGCAGCGTCGGCTTGGCTGCCCAGTGCAGGTCATCGAGTATCAGGACGACCGGCTCTGCTACGGAGGCGACGTCCAGAAGCGCAACGACGGCGTCGAACAGCGCGTAGCGCTCGGTGTCAGGGTCGGCGCGCGTCGGCGCAGCCAGATCGGGCACCACATCGGTCAGACCGGGCACCAGCGCAAGGAGTGCTTCGACGCCGCGCAGCCCCCGCAGCCGGTCGGTACCAAGGCAGGGCACGAGCGTGCGCAAGGCCTCGGCGAACGGTTGATAGGGCGCGCCGAGATCCTCGTCGCAACGGCCGTACAGCACGACCGCTCCTTGCTCGTAGGCCTGTTGGGACCATTCCCCGGCCAAGCGCGTCTTGCCGACCCCGGGTTCACCGGCGATCAGCATTGCGCAAACGCCACCGGCGAGCGCGCTTTGCCAGGTCGAAAGAAGTCGGCCGAGTTCGTGCCCGCGCCCGACGAACGGCCCGGGGCCGGTTAGTACCGCGGGGAGGCTGGGACGCTCGATCGGCGCATGGGTTGTCTGTTCAAGACGGTCCTTGACCGTGTCTAGGCGCAGCTCGAAAACATGCTCGGGACGCGCGAGGTTTTTTAGCTGGCGCATGCCCAAGTCGGTGAGCACAACATCGTCGGCCAACGAGTCGATGACGAGTTCGGCGGTCGCGCCCGAGCACAGGATCTGCCCACCCTCGACCAGGGAGCGAAGGCGCGCGGCGCGGTTGACCGCCCGGCCGAAGTAGTCGCCGTCGCGCAATTCGACCTCGCCGGTATGCAGTGCCACCCGGATGCGCATGGGCTCGCGCAACGCCCAGGGCTCGTGGCTGATCGCGTCCTGGAGTTCGATGGCGGCGGCGGCGGCCGCAGATGGCCGCTCGAAAACCGAAAACGTCGCATCGCCCTCGCCGCGCGTTTTTATCAGCCTTCCCCCGCGCGACGTGACGACTTGTTCGACCAGTTCGTCGTGGCGGGCGAGCGCTACCGCCATAGCGTCGGCAGCTGCCTCCCAGGCGGCGGTCGATCCCTCGATATCGGTGAGCAGAAAAGTTACGGCGCGCGTCACCGACGGAAGATTTTGTGTTGCAGGCATTTCCAGGGCGGTATCCTGCGCGACGATCGATCCCTCGAGCCGCCGAAGCTCTGGGCTGGGGTCTACTCCCAACTCGTCCGCCAGCAGCGCCCGCGCTCGTTGATAGGCGCCCAGGGCTTCACCCTGCCTGCCGGCGCGATAAAGCGCGAGCATCAGCTGGCCCCAACGCCTCTCGCGCAGCGGCGCGTCGGTCACGGCCGCCTCGAGGTCGCCGATGATCTCCGCGGCGCGGCCCGTCGCGAGCAACGCGTCGGCCCTATCTTCGACGAGCGCGGCATGGCCCTCCATCCACCGCGTCTTCTCGGATGTCCCGCGCCGGCCATCGGGCAGCTCAGGGATACCGCGCCAGAGTGCGAGCGCCTCCTCGAACCGGGTCACCGCTTCGCTGGTGTCTCCAGCGGCAGCGGCATCGCGGCCCAGTCGGGCGGCCGATTTGTACCGCGAGGCATCGACCTCTGTCTGGGCCAAGGTCCATCCCGCGCCTTCGGTCAACACGAAGCCGTCGCCCAGCGCGCGACGTAGCGAGGAGATATGGGTCTGCAGGGCCTTGGCCGCGGTGCGCGGCGGATTCTCGCCCCACAGCATCTCGACGAGCGTGTCGGCCGACACCACGGCACCGCCGTGCAGCCCGAGCATCGTGAGGATGGCGCGAGGTTTGGCGCCCGGGATAATGACGGGCGCTTCGTCTTGTCGGACCTGGATAGGTCCCAAAACCCCCAGTTCCATCGATGGAAGCGTACTCACATCAGCCATCGTCGGTCAGACGATTCAACGGGTGGTCAAGATCGAGTAAAGCTCCCCTGCCTGCAATTTTTAAGATTGCGGATTCCGGCTGGACCCAGACTGCGCCCCCGCGCAGGCGCGGCTCTGCAACAACGACTACCTTCAGCTATAACGCACCCGCCAGGGCTGGCGCCGACCGACCAAGACCGCGAAGGGGTTCCTGTGGCCGCAACCGACGACACTGCCACTCTTAACTACCCGGGTGGTGAGTTGGACCTGCAGATCGTCCACGCCAGTGAGGGAGCCGACGGGATCGCGCTCGGTCCGCTGTTGTCAAAGACCGGCTACACCACCTTCGACAACGGCTTCGTCAACACCGCGTCCACCAAGAGCGCCATCACTTACATCGACGGCGACGCCGGCATCCTGCGCTACCGCGGCTACCCGATCGAGCAGCTCGCCGAGAAGTCGACGTTCATCGAAGTCAGCTACCTGCTGATCTACGGGGAACTGCCGACCCAGGAGCAGTTGGCGGCGTTCACCCACCGCATCGAGCGGCACACCATGCTGCACGAGGATCTGAAGCGCTTCTTCGACGGCTTCCCGCCCAACGCACACCCAATGCCGGTGCTGTCCAGCGTGGTCAACGCCTTAAGCGCCTACTACCCGGATTCGCTGGACCCCACGAACGCCGAAGAGGTCGAGCTGTCCACCATCCGGCTGCTGGCCAAGCTGCCCACCATCGCGGCCTATGCCTACAAGAAGTCGATCGGTCAGCCGTTCCTCTACCCGGACAATTCGCTGACGCTGGTGGAGAACTTCCTGCGGATGACGTTCGGACTGCCGGCCGAGCCCTACCAGGCCGACCCGGAGATTGTCCGGGCCCTGGACATGCTGTTCATCTTGCACGCTGACCACGAGCAGAACTGTTCGACGTCGACGGTTCGGCTGGTCGGCTCGTCGCGGGCCAACATGTTCACCTCGATCTCCGGCGGCATCAACGCGCTGTGGGGTCCCCTGCACGGCGGCGCAAACCAGGCGGTGCTGGAGATGCTCGAGCAGATCCGCGAAAGCGACGACGACGTCAGCGAGTTCGTCCGCAAAGTCAAAAATCGCGAGGCCGGCGTCAAACTGATGGGCTTCGGGCACCGGGTCTACAAGAACTACGATCCGCGGGCCCGGATCGTCAAGGAGCAGGCCGATAAGATTCTGGCCAAGATCGGCGGCGACGACGACCTGCTGCACATCGCCAAGGAGCTTGAAGAGGCGGCGCTGACCGATGATTACTTCGTCGAGCGCAAGCTGTACCCGAACGTCGACTTCTACACCGGGCTGATCTACCGGGCGCTGGGTTTCCCGACCCGGATGTTCACGGTGCTGTTCGCGCTGGGCCGGTTGCCGGGCTGGATCGCGCACTGGCGGGAAATGCACGACGAGGGTGACAGCAAGATCGGCCGTCCGCGCCAGATCTACACCGGGTACGGCGAACGCGACTACGCCGCGCTCGACGCGCGTTAGTCAGTCGAACTCCAGCACCGCCATGGCGGCCATGGCCGCATTGTGTCCGCCGATGCCGGACACTGCTCCGCCGCGGCGAGCGCCCGAGCCGCAGAGCACGATTCGTTCGTGCGCGGTGGCCACCCCCCAGCGCTGCGCCGGTGTGGCCATGCTTTCGCCGTCTTCGGCGAACGGCCAGCTCAGCCCACCGTGAAAGATGTTGCCGCCGGTCATCATCAGCGTGCGCTCCAGGTCCAGGGTGGATTTCGTCTCTATGCACCGCCCGCCGCTTCCATCGGGCAGTAGCAGGTCGACGATCGGCTCTGCCAGAACGGAATTCAAGGACCGTAGCGCCGAATCGGTTAATTGCGCCCGCAACTCGTCGGGCTCGGCGGCAGAAGGCAGCCAGTGCGGGGTGTGCAACCCGAACAGAGTCAGCGTGTGAGCGCCTGAATCGCGCAGGCCGGCCGACAAGATGCTCGGGTCGGTCAACGTGTGGCAGTAGACCTCGCACGGCAGCGGCTCGGGCAGCCGCCCGCCTGCTGCGGCGGAGTAAGCCGCCTCGAGTTGGGTGTATGTCTCGTTGATGTGCATCGTACCGCTGAACGCCCGTTCCGGTGTCACGCTGTCGTCGCGTAACCGGGGCAGCCGGCGCACCAGCATGTTCACCTTGACCTGTGCGCCCGGCGCCGACGTCGGTGCCGGTTCGCCCAGCAGGCCGGCCAGCACCGCCGGTGTAACACCGGCCAGGACGAGGCGCCCGCGGACTGCGTGGTCGTCGTCGCGGTGGCGGTAGACCACCTCACCGTCCGGGTCAACCGCGTGAACCTCTGCGCCGGTGACGATCTCGGCGCCGTGACCGGCTGCTGTGGTCGCCAGCGCTGCGATTACCGAGCCCATTCCGCCGACCGGGACGTGCCATTCCCCGGTGCCGTGGCCGAGCAGGTGGTAGAGGAAGCAGACGTTCTGTGCGAGCGCGGGATCGTTGAGAGAGGCGAAGGTGCCGATCAACGCGTCCGTGGCGATCACACCGCGGACCAGATCATTGCGCACCGCATCGGCGATGGCATGGCCGATCGGCTCGTCCACCATCGCTCGCCACGCGGCTGCGGCGTCGGGGTCACCGCCTTCTACGACTCGGCGGCGGGCCTGGCTACGGGTAGGCAGCGGTTCGAGCAGTGTCGGCCACAGCGGTCCGGTCACAGCCCGGCAGCGCCGGTAGAAGTCGGCGACCGCCCGCTGGTCGTCGTCGGCTCCGATCGACGCGAACGCCTGCGGGTGGGCCGCCGATTGCGGTCCGATCAGCAGCCCGGTACGCCCGGCCGTTTCCGGATCCGGGGTGTAAGACGAATAGCGTCGCCGGGCCATCCGCACCCGGGCGCCCAGGTCGTCGAGAATGCTCTGCGGCAACAGGCTGACCAGATAGGCGTAGCGCGACAGCCGGGCGTCGACACCGTCGAAGAGCTGTGCCGAGACCGCGGCTCCGCCGACGTGCTCCAGCCGCTCGAGTAGGCGCACCCGCATACCGGCCCGGGCCAGGTAGCCCGCAGCGACCAGCCCATTGTGACCGCCGCCGACAACGATCGCGTCGAAGCCGGCCGGCATCTCAGCAGTTCCTAGTTGAGGTAGCCCTCTACTTCGTCGGGCGGACGGACGCTGGCCTCGCGCGGGTCACCTCCGGTCTCGCGCAGCGCCCTACGTTGCCGAAGCAGATCCCAGCATTGGTCGAGCGCTATCTCGACGCGGCGCAGCCGGTCATGCTCCTCGGACTCGCTGACGCTGCGGTGCTGCAATTGGTCCCGCAGCGATTTCTCCTCGGCCACCAGCTCGTGAATGCGGGCAAGAGTGTCTTGATCGGTCGGTTTACGGTCGTCTGCCACAGCTCTAGGATAGGTCCCGTTTACCGCGCGTAGGGAGGGCTGATGGCGGAATCCGGCGAAGCGGCAAGCAAGGAAACTCCCACAGTCGACGAGTGGCGGCGAGTGTCCAAGTACTACCGGCGGCCGCTCGGGCTCGCCTGGCTGGTCGGACTCGTGGTGATTCCGCTGCTGCTGGGCGCCATCGGCTACGGCATGCAGGACCGACCGGTGTCCTGGGCCACCGGCCCCACCGGTAAGGTTCCGACGCTGACCCGCCCTGCCCCGTCGCCTGTGCCGCCGACGGGTCCGAGGGTGCCGGCGATCACCCTGGCCCCTGCGTCGATCGTCCGCGACGGGAACAGCATCACTCTCAGCGGCGCCTTCCCCGACCAAAAGGCCAGGGCGGCGCTGGTGGACGCGGTCGCCACCGCTCTGCCTCCTGGTGTCAGCCTGATCGATCGGCTCGGTATCAATCCCGACGTCGACGCACTCGACTTCACCGACGCCGGAAAGGTTTTCAGTGCCGCAGCGGCCATTCCGGACTTCAATCTCACGGTCCAGGGCGACACCGTCACGCTGGCCGGAACCGCGTCCACCGCATACCAGCACGACGCGGTCAAGCAGGCGGCCCAAGACACTTGGCCCAATGTCGACATCCTGGACACGCTGAAGGTCAGCGGGCCGGTCGCGCCGACCCGGTCGCCTCCGCCGACCGCGGCGCCTTCACCGTCGGCGGCACCGCCACCACCCGGTCCCAGCCCGCAAGGCGATTGCGGCAACTTGCAGCAGGCCATCCGCGGTGCCCTGCCGAAACCGATCATATTCGGCGTCGACGCAGCCACGCTGACTATGGACATCGAGCAGGAATTGACTGCGCTGGCAGACAGATTGAAAGCCTGCCCGGGTGGGAGGATCGTCGTCAACGGCTACAGCGACAACACCGGCAACGACGGCATCAACATCCCGCTGAGTGCCGAACGGGCAACGGCGGTCGCTGACTTTCTCGTCGCCAGAGGGGTTCCGCGCGGGCAACTCACCTCGAAAGGGTTGGGGTGCGCAAATCCGGTCGCCGATAACGGGACGCCGGAAGGCCGCGCCCAGAACCGTCGTGTCGAGATCGTCGCCGGCTGAGGAGAAGTCGAGAATGGAATTCATTACCCAGTGGTTGTGGTACTTGACTGCGTTCCTGGCGGGTTCGGTGGTGGCCTGGGTGATCACCATCCTCGCGGTCCGGCGTACCAGCGAAGACGAAGTCATCGCAGACCTACCGGGCTCGCGTGAGACCGGAACACGGTGATGAACCACCCGCAATGGTGGCTGATCGTCCTGGCCTTCGTGCTCGGAATGGTGCTGACGTTCGCGTTGACGATCCGGCGCGTCCGACGCGAAGTGCCGGTGAGTGATCCGAGTGGTCGGTCGGCTGCCGGTGCCTTGTCCGATGCCGCCTCGGAGAAGACCACCAAGATCCCGGTCGGCGGTGAGACGACAGCACAGATTCCCGTCGGACGGACAACGTCGACGGCGCAAGTAACGCCGCCGCAGTGGGATTCGCCACGACCGGGCGGCCGGCGACGCTGGCCATGGTGGGCTTCGGTCGCCGTCTTCTCGGCGGCGGGGGTGGCGGTAGCGGCGACATTGACGGTGACAGCCCATGATCGCGGCAGCTCAACGTCATCGAGCACACCGACGTCCACGCCACCGCCCACGGTGGCCGTCCCCGCCTTGGCCGGCCTGCTGCTGCCCGCCGAGCAGATCGCCGATATCGTCGGCGTCACCAACATGAGCAAATCCACCGGCGTCCCGACGTTGGTTCCCGCCAACAGGTCGGAGATCGCCGAGGCGGACTGCGTCAGTGCATGGAACGCGGGCCAGCACAGCGTTTATGCCGGCACCGGGGAAACCGGCGCGTACAGCCAAGCCTCGAGGGCCGACGAAAAGCCCCTGCGGCACATCGCTGATCAAGCCGTGATCGCTTACCCGAACGCCGACGCGGCCGGCAAGGTGGTGGCCAAACAGTTCGCGCAGTGGTCCGGTTGCTCGGGCCGTACCGTCACCCTGACGACTCCGCCTCCCCGGGCGGGGAGGCTGTTCACTTTCGGCCCGGTGACCAACACCAGCGGCGTCTTGTCGATGACAGAGACGAGCGTGGACAACGCCATCTGGGGCTGCCAGCGGGCGCTGGCCGCCCGCAGCAACGTGGTCATCGACATTCGAGCCTGCCGTCCGGACACCACAAACCAAGCGGTCGGCATCCTCGATGCGATCGCCGCGAAGATCCCGCGCTAGTCAGCTTGGCCCCGGCAGGCGCAACAACAACCGTGCGCCGCCGAGCGGGCTGTCCGCCAATGCCGCTGTGCCGCCATGCAAGTGAGCCTGCTGCGCCACCAGTGCCAACCCCAGTCCCGACCCGGAATGCGACGCCGTCGAACCGCGGGAGAATCGTTCGAAGACGACGCGACGCTCTTCCTCGGGCACTCCGGTGCCGTCGTCGTCAATGGCGATCTCCACGCCGGCCCGCGAACTGACCGCGGACAGCTGGACTGTGCTGGCGCCGCCGTGTTTGACGGCGTTGGCGATGGCGTTGTCGACGGCCAGGCGCAATCCGGCCGGCAGCCCCACGATGATGCAGGTCGGTGACGGCACCAGCGAAACGTCGAGGTTCGGGTACACCCGCATCGCATCGTGGGCCGCGCGGTCGAGCAGCTCGGTGATGTCGACCGGCACGTGATCATCGAAGGTCGACAATTCGCCTTGTGCCAACCGCTCCAGCGCACTCAGCGTCGCCTCGATGCGCGACTGGGTGCGGATGACGTCGTGGAGCACTTCTTTGCGCTGGTCGTCCGGCATGTCCAGGGTGGCCAGCACCTCGAGGTTGGTGCGCATCGCCGTCAACGGGGTGCGCAGTTCATGGGAAGACACCGCGGCGAAGTCACGGGCGGAGGCCAGTGCCTCCTTGGTCCGATTCTGCTCATTCCAGATGCGCTGCAGCATGCCCCGGATCGCTTCGGCGATCTCAACGGCCTCGGTGGCGCCACGCACCTGGACTTGCGGCGCTTCATCGCCGGCATCGATCGCCCTGGTCTGTTGCGCCAGCCGCTTGAACGGCCGAACCGCGAACGTGGCAAGTATCCATGCGAATACCGCCGCGGCGCCGATCGCGAACGCGCATATCAAGACAACCCGGCGGTGCAGGCTGTTCGTCTCGGCGATGGTCTCGTCGTAGGTGGCACCGACTTCCACTGACATCACCTGCGGGGCGGGGATGTTCACCGTCCGCACCCGGTAACGCACCCCGTTGACGTACGTGTCGTCGTAACCCGCCGCCAATTCGGGCAGGATGACCGTCGAATTCGAGGTCACCTGCGTGCCGTTGCGGACGGTGATCATCGCGTCGGCGTCGTTGGGTGAGCGGGGAATCTCCTCGAGACCGCGCGGCAGGAACGGGATTGCGAAGCCCGCCGCTTCGTCGAGCCGGCGGTCCAGCCGCTCCTTGCGGTCATTGGTGATACCGAACCAGACGACGGTGCCGACGATCAGCACCGGAATCGCCGCGCCGATCGCGGTCGCGACCACCACCCGGGCACGCAGCGACGGCGTGCGGGTCAATACTCGCGATAACAGATTCATCGTCACCTCGTCACTGCATGCGCAGCACGAAACCCACTCCGCGAACAGTATGCAGCAGCCGGGGCGCGCCGCCGGCCTCCAGTTTGCGCCGGAGGTACCCGATGAACACGTCGACGACGTTGGTGTCGGCGGCGAAGTCGTAGCCCCACACCAATTCCAGCAACTGCGCGCGGGACAGCACCGCCGTCTTGTGCTCGGCGAGCACCGCGAGCAGGTCGAATTCCCGCTTGGTCAGGTCGACGTCGATCCCGTTGACCCGGGCTCGCCGACCCGGGATGTCGACTTCCAGTGGTCCGACCGCGATGGTCTCCGAGGAGAACGTGGCGGTCGAGCCGCGGCGCCGCAGCAGCGCGCGCACCCGGGCGACCAGCTCTGCCAGCACGAACGGTTTGACCAGGTAGTCGTCGGCGCCGGCTTCCAGGCCGGCCACCCGGTCGTCGACCGAACTGCGCGCGCTGAGTACGCAGACCGGGACGTCGTTGTCCATGGCGCGCAGCGCGGTGACCACACTGACGCCGTCGAGCACCGGCATGTTGATGTCCAGCACGATCGCGTCCGGCCGGGTCTCGGTGGCGCTGCGCAACGCCTCCGCGCCGTCAACCGCGGTGGCGACCTCGAAGCCGGACAGCCGCAACCCGCGTTCCAGCGAGGCGAGCACGTCGGAGTCGTCGTCGACCACCAAAACCCGAGGCGAGCTCACACCAGCGTCCATGCCCGCCATTTTGCCTGATCGAGCCGCCTAACTGTGGGACGCTGACCGGTCGATCCGCACCCTTGCACGCACTAGGGCGGATCGCCCGGCTCCTCCTCATCGCGCTGCGCGCTCTGCATCGTCGCCGGGCGGGACAGGCCGATGCGCCGGTAACGCTCCAGTCGGGCCGCCAGGCGCTCGCCGTCGGGCACTGCGCGCAAGGCGTCAAC
>NZ_JBARMY010000047.1:0-1520 GCF_049802695.1 Mycobacterium sp. | reverse complement strand
TGTTGGACGGGTTGGCGCAGTTGGCCGACGGGTCGCCGGGGGCTGCGGTGGTCACCGGGCGTGCCGTTCCGGCCGGCAAGACGGTGTTCGTTTTCCCCGGCCAAGGCGCCCAATGGCTCGGCATGGGTGTCGAATTACTCGACGCCGCACCGGTTTTCGCTGAGCGACTGCAGTCCTGCGCAGAAGCGTTCGCGGAATTCGTCGACTGGTCGCTGATCGACGTCCTGCGCGGGGCGCCCGGGGCGCCGAACTTGGACCGCGTCGATGTCGTGCAGCCCGCGCTGTTCGCGGTGATGGTGTCGCTGGCCGACCTGTGGAAGTCGATCGGTGTGCGTCCCGACGCCGTGATCGGGCACTCGCAGGGTGAGATCGCCGCCGCATACGTGGCGGGTGCGTTGTCGCTGCGCGATGCCGCACGAGTCATCACGCTGCGCAGCAAGTTATTGCTGGCGCTGTCCGGCCGCGGCGGCATGGCGTCGCTGGCCTGTGGGCCGGAACAGGCCCGAGAGATGCTGGCGCCGTACGGCGATCGGGTCAGTATCGCCGCGATCAACGGACCATCGGCCGTCGTCGTCTCCGGTGAAGTCGCCGCGCTCGACGAACTGGTCGCCTACTGCACCGAACGTGAACTGCGCGCCCGGCGCATCGACGTGGACTACGCATCACATTCCGTTGTCGTGGAGGCGATTCGCGATCACCTCGCGGAGGCGCTGTCGGGCATCGAACCGCGGTCTTCGCGCACCGTCTTCTTTTCCACCGTCACCGGCGCCCAGTTCGACACCGCCGTCCTGGACGCCGACTACTGGTTCCGCAATATCCGCCAGACGGTGGAACTCGACCAGGCGGTGCGCGCCGCATCGCAAAGCGGCTACCGGACTTTCATCGAATGCAGTCCCCACCCGGCATTGGTCGGCGGGGTCGAGGACACCGTCCACGAGCACAGCGGCGGTGGCGCCGAAGCCGCCGTCGTCCCCACCCTCGGCCGCGACGACGGCGGTATCCGTCGCTTCCTGTCCTCAGCCGCTCAGGCTTTCGTGTCCGGCGTCACGGTGGATTGGCGTGCGACGCTGCCGGCTGCCGGATTCGTCGAGTTGCCGACATATGCCTTCGAGCGGCGGCGATTCTGGCTCTCCGGTGACGGCGCCGCCATCGACGCCGCCGGGCTGGGTTTGGCGTCCGGTCAGCACCCGTTCCTGGGCGCGGTGGTGGAGTTGCCGTCCAGCGGCGGAGTGGTGCTGACCGGCCGTCTCTCGTCGGGATCTCAGCCGTGGCTGGCCGAACACGCGGTCGGTGGCGTGGCGCTGTTCCCGGGGACCGGGTTCGTGGATCTGGCGATCCGCGCCGGCGACGAAGTCGGCTGCCCGGTCGTCGACGAACTCACGCTGCGAACCCCCTTGATGGTGCCCGCATCCGGCGCCGCGGCGGTGCAGGTGGTCGTCGAAGCCGCGCAGGACTCCGGCCGGCGTAGCGTCGCGGTGTTCTCCCGCGCGGAGGCTGGCGCCACTTGGGTTCTGCACGCC
>NZ_JBARMY010000046.1:0-13321 GCF_049802695.1 Mycobacterium sp. | reverse complement strand
CAACAACGCGAAGTGGCTGAACGCCCGGATGACCGGGATGGCCTGCGCGACGCCGATACCGGAGAGCGAGCCGACCAGCTCCCCCCGATCGATCTCCGATCGGCGCACCCGGAACGATTCCAGCCGGGCACGCTCGACCAGATCGAATATCTCGTCACCGTTCTGCTCGCGCACCGTGTCGCCGAGGATCGCCCCGAGTAACCGGATGTCTTCGCGCATCGGCTCGGTCGCCTCCCGACCCAGCCGGGTGCGGTGCACCGCGCCGATCGGTTCGAGCCCGATCTCGGAAACCTCAACCATGCGTCTCAGTATCATGGCGCAGCGGCGTCGCCGCTCGGCGTGCGGCCGGGGTCACCGCGCGCGAAGCTGGGCGGTCAGCGGTATTTGATGAGCAGTTCCATGCCGACGATGGACACCAACCAGATTCCGGTGACGAACAGCGTCAACCTGTCGAGGTTTTTTTCGACCACCGTCGACCCGGACAGACTCGACTGCACGCCACCGCCGAACAGGGTCGACAAACCACCGCCCTTCGCGCGGTGCAGCAGCACCAGCAGCACCACGAGCACACTGGTGACCACCAAGATGATCTGCAGGGTCAACTCCATGGCCGACAGCGTACCGACTCACCTGTCACGGCTTGGCACCGAGATCGACCATCAGCGCGGCGATACTTCGTTGGGCGCCGATCACGACGAGCTCGGGTCACACGGTGACGCGCAATACGACACGCGGCTTACGGCGGCCTCGCGCGGCAAGCCGCTCGATGAAGGTCACCACAATAAACTCCAGGCCGTATTTGCGCCGGATGACGCCGGCCAGGCGTGCGACGGTGGCCGGGTCGGTGATCACCTCCGCGGTGCCCTCGACCGGGTCGGCGCCGTCGTCGGGTTTGCCGAAGCGACTGCACGGCACCAACCTCACCCGCGGATTGTTGCCGGCCCGCCGGACCTTCCAGCTGTCGGCCGGTGTCCAGAAAAACAAGCCGTCGCCGTCGCGACCGATCCACATCGGCGTCGCGACCGCATCACCGTTCTTCTTGAAAGTGGTGAGCGAGACGAATTTTCGCCCCGCCAGCGTTGTCGGTTCGGCGGTCACGGCTACGGCAGGGGTCCGCCGGCGGCGATGGCGGACAGCGTCGCGAATTGTTCGCCATCCAGCGATGCCCCGCCGACCAGGGCGCCGTCGATGTCGGATTGCGCGATGATCTCGCCGATGTTCTTGGCGTTCACCGATCCGCCGTAGAGTACCCGGACGTTCTCGGCGGCTTCGGCTGAGCCCAGCGACTTCAACTCGTCGCGGATGGCCGCGCACACCTCCTGGGCGTCAGCGGCGCCGGCCACGCGTCCGGTGCCGATCGCCCAGACCGGCTCGTAGGCGATGACGACGGTGTTGATTTGATCCGCCGAAAGCCCGTCGAGCGACCCGCGCAGCTGTTCGACGTTGTGCGAGACGTGGTCGCCGGCCTCCCGGACCTCTAGGTGCTCGCCGATGCACACAATGGGCGTCAGCCCGTATTTGAGTGCGGCTGCCGCTTTCGCGGCCACCAGCGCGTCGTCCTCGTCGTGGTGGGTGCGCCGCTCGGAGTGACCGACCACCACGTAGCTGCACCCCAGTTTGGCCAGGAACGCCCCGCTGATGTCACCGGTGTAGGCACCTGAGTCGTGTTGCGAGAGGTCCTGCCCGCCGTAGGTCAACCGCAGCTTGTCGCCGTCGACCAGCGTTTGCACGCTGCGCAGGTCGGTGAACGGCGGGATGACCGTGACGTCGACTTTGTCGAAGTACTTGTCCGGCAGGGAGAACGCGATCTTCTGCACCAAGGCGATCGCTTCGAAGTGGTTGAGGTTCATCTTCCAGTTGCCGGCTATCAGCGGCTTGCGGCTCACGCGTCTCCTTCGCTCAGGTTCTGGTCACCACCACGCAAGACCTCCAGGCCCGGCAGCGTCTTGCCCTCCAAGAATTCCAGCGATGCGCCGCCGCCGGTGGAGATGTGCGAGAAACCGTCGTCGGGCAGTTTCAGCGCACGTACTGCGGCCGCCGAGTCACCGCCGCCGACCACGCTGAACGCCCCTTTCTTGGTCGCGGCGGCGATCGCTTCGGCCACACCTCTGGTGCCGGCCGCGAAGGCCGGGAACTCGAACACACCCATCGGACCGTTCCAGAAGATGGTCTTCGCATTGGACAGCAATTTGGTGAATCGCGTCACCGAGCCGGGTCCGATGTCCAGGCCCAGTTTGTCATCCGGGATGGCATTTGCGTCAACGGTCTGCGCCGGTGAATCGGCGGCGAACTCGTGGGCCACCACAATGTCGACGGGCAGCCTGAGCACGTCACCGTAGGTGTGCAGCAGCTTGCGGCAGGTGTCGATCATCTCCTCCTGCAGCAGCGACTGTCCGACCGAAAAGCCTTGGGCAGCAAGGAAGGTGAAGCACATGCCGCCGCCGATGACGATGCTGTCGGCCTTGGTGGCCAGCTGTTCGATGACGCCGAGTTTGTCCGACACCTTCGACCCACCGAGCACCACGGCATAGGGTCGTTCGGTCGAGCTGGTCAACTGCTCGAGCACCCGCACTTCGTCGGCGACCAGGGTGCCGGCGTAGTGCGGCAACAACGTGGCGATCTCGTAGACCGAGGCCTGCTTGCGATGCACGACGCCGAACCCGTCGGATACGAAAGCGCCGTCGTCTCCGACCAACTCGGCCAGCTTCTTTGCCAGCGCCAGCCGTTCGGAGTCGTTTTTGCTGGTCTCCCGCGGATCGAAACGGATGTTCTCCAACAGCAGGACGTCCCCGTCGGTCAACCCCTCGGCACGGGCCAGCACGTCGCCCCCGACAGGGGCACGATCGGTGCCTGCGGCCAACTGCACGTGCCGGCCCAACTGATCGCTCAGCGCCGCGGCGACCGGTGCCAGCGACAGCTCGGGATCCGGGCCGCCTGCCGGCCGGCCCAGATGAGCGGTCACCACCACCTTGGCGCCGGCGTCGGCCAGCGCCTTGAGCGTCGGCACCGACGCGGTGATGCGACCGGCGTCGGTGATCGTCCCTTGTTGACCATCGAAGTCGAGCGGCACGTTGAGGTCTGAGCGCACCAGCACGCCGCGACCCGCGACACCCTCGGCGAGAAGATCGGAGAGGACAGGAAGTGAAGGCTGCGCCACGGTTAGAGCGACTTGCCGACCAGCGCGACAAGGTCGACGAGTCGGTTGGAGTAGCCCCACTCGTTGTCGTACCAGGACACCACTTTCGCCTGGTTGTCGATCACCTTGGTCAACCCGGAGTCGAAGATGGAGCTGTGCGGGTCGGTCACGATGTCGCTGGACACGATCGGCGCGTCGTAGTACTTCAAGATGCCCTTGAGCTTGCCCTCCGCGGCGGCCTTGAACGCGGCGTTGACGTCTTCGACGCTGGCAGACCTCGACAGATCCGCGGTCAGGTCGGTGACCGAACCGGTGGGGATCGGCACCCGCAACGCATAGCCGTCCAGCTTGCCCTTGAGCTCAGGCAGCACCAGACCAATCGCCTTGGCGGCGCCGGTGGAGGTGGGCACGATGTTCAACGCCGCGGCGCGGGCGCGACGCAGGTCTTTGTGCGGCCCGTCCTGCAGGTTCTGGTCCTGGGTGTAGGCGTGGATCGTCGTCATCAGGCCCTTGACGATGCCGAACTCGTCGTGAAGCACCTTGGCCAGCGGCGCAAGACAGTTCGTGGTGCACGACGCGTTGGAGATGATGTTCTGGCTGCCGTCGTACTTGTCGTCGTTGACGCCGAGGACGATCGTGATGTCCGGATCGGTGGCCGGCGCGGAGATGATGACCTTCTTGGCGCCCGCGTCCAGGTGGCCTTTGGCCTTGGCGGCGTCGGTGAAGATGCCGGTGGATTCCACGACGACGTCGACGCCCATGTCGCCCCAGGGCAGCGCGGCCGGACCCTCCCGGACCTCGAGCGACTTCAGCTTGGTGGTGCCGATCACGATCGTGTCGTCGCCTTCGAGGCTTACATCCTCGGGCAGCCGGCCCAGGATCGAGTCGAATTTCAGCAGGTGCGCCAGCGTCGCATTGTCGGTGAGGTCGTTGACCGCGATGATCTCGATGTCGGTGCTGGTGCCCTGAGCTTTCTGGGCGGCCAGCGCCCGGAAAAAGTTGCGGCCGATTCGACCGAAGCCGTTAACGCCTACCCGGATCGTCACAAATTTCTCCTTCGTCGCCTAACTACTGGCGATCGCACACGCGGCGCAGCCGGACGCCGCGGTTCGCCTTCCCACCAGCCTAGTGCTGTGCGGATGGCCCCGCGACCTGCGGTCTCTCACACCGCTGACCTGGCCCGTTTGTGCAGCCGGCGGAGCGCGGATCGGGCGGCGTGATAGCCGCACAGCCCGTGTACGCCCGCACCCGGCGGCGTCGACTGCGAGCACAGGAAGACACCGGGAACTCCGGTGAAGTAGGGATCTACCGCCAGCCGCGGCCGGAACAGCACCTGTAGCCCGTCGTTTGCCCCGCCGATGATGTCACCGCCGACGTAGTTGGCGTTTTCCTCCTCCAGCTGGGCCGTCGTGGTGGTGGCGGTGGCGATGATGCGGTCGCGGAACCCGGGTGCGAACCGCTCGATCTGGTCCACCACGACCGCGGTGGCGTCGCCGGTGTAGCCGAAGGGCACGTGGGCGTAGGCGTAGATCGGGTTGACGTTGCCGGCCGAACGGGACGGGTCGGCAAGGTACTGCTGACCGAGCAGGACGAAGGGGCGCTGCGGCATCCGGCCTTGCGCGCGTTGGCGCTCGACGTCGGCAGTCTCGGCGAAAGTGCCGCTCAGGTGGACGGTGCCGGCGCGCCCGCAGTCCGGGTTGGTCCACGGAATGTGGCCTTCAATCGCGAAGTCGACCTTGAACGCCGAGGAGCCTTCCCGGTAGCGCTGGTAGGACCGCTTGATGCGGACGGGTAGCACGTCGCCGTAGAGCGACAGCGCCCCGGCCGGGCTCAGGTCGAGCAGCACGATGTCGGCGTCGGGGATGTCGGCGCGACTGATCACGTTGACGCCGGTGCTGATCGTTCCGCCCAGTTCGCGCAGCGCGGCGGCTGCGGCCGCGGTGATCGTCCCGGATCCGCCTTCGGCGACGGGCCACCCGAAGCGGTGTCCGCTGGCCAAAATCATCAGCCCGAGCGACGCCGTCAGGGGACGGTCCAGCCGGGTGTAAACGTGCGCGGCGGTGCCGCCGAACAGGGCTCGGGCCTGCTCAGTGCGGAACCACCGCGCCAGCACGGTGGCCGGCAGCACTGCGCGGGGCCCGAAGGCCGCGAGCCGGATCGGGTGGCGGGGAACGTTGAGTACCGGCCGCAGCAGATCGGCGGCCAATTCGTCGAAACCGCCCGCCAGGTCACCCAGCGCCCAGCGCCAACGCGGTCCGTCGGGGCCGAGCCCGGCGGCGGTCTGGGCGATCGACCGGTGCAGCAACCCGGCGGTGCCGTCATCGAGCGGGTGTGCGCAGTCGACCTCCGGCCACTGCCACCTGAGCCCGTGGCGTTCGAGGCCGATTTCCTTCCACAGTGCCGAGCCGACGGCCATCGGGTGAAACGCCGAGCAGTGGTCGTGGATGACGCCGGGCACGGTCAGCTCCCCTGACCGCGCACCTCCCCCGACCGTGTCGCCCGCCTCTAACACCTGTACTTCGACGCCGTGCCGGGCCAGCTCGATGGCGCCGGCCAGACCGTTGGGACCCGCGCCGACGACAACCGCGTTGGTCATGAGCGCCGCTCTTCCCCCGCAAGCGGGAGGTGCCCCCGCCCCATCGCTCGCGCGAGATGGTCGCCGGCGCGGATCACTGCGGCCGGTGCACGGCGTCGCGGTGGTGCCTTGTCGGGTGGACGGGAAACTCGTCGCCCGGCTCGGGCCAGGGCTGGCGGCTCAGCATGTCCTCGACTTTGACATAGCCTTCCTCGATCATCCCGCTCTTGGCGTCGAGGATGCGGTACCACTGCTTCTTCGTCTGGATGGGCTGGCCCTCCAGCACGACGACCCTGACGTCACCCTCGCCGAAGTGGCAGCGCCGCTGCAGCGCTTCCAGCAGCTGCTCGTTGTGCAGGTGGCCTTCGCCGAAGTTCCACCCGACCAGTGGTCCGGCGACGAATTCGCCCTCCCGGGCGCGGTAGTCGGCCTCGTTGGCCCCTAATGCGCGCGGCAGCAAGCCGTTCAGCGCCCGACCGTGCAGATGCATAGCACGAAACGCCGCGCCCTTGTCGGACATGAACTCGGCGGTCCCCTGATCGTAGAGCTTGGCCAGTTGCTTGATCGTTATCGCCGCACTTTTGACGACATTGGCATCGATCTTGTCCTCGGCTCCCGCGCGGAAGCACCAAATGCTGGTGGCCCAGTTCCCGGCGTAGTACCGCATCGATGGGAGAAATGAAATTTGTTGCGGGAACATGTTTCCCACGATCGGTACCACCGCGAGCGAAGCGACTAAGAGTGCCAGCAGCAGCGGTGATTGGAGATCGGTGACTCGGATTGTGGTGTAGTGGCCGAACAGGTAGAACACCGAGAAGATGACGAACACGTTCCACTCCAGCGGAACTCCCATCGGGAGGTTGGAGATGATGTTCAGGTGGAAGATCACCATGAAAGCAATGAGGAACCATCGCCAGGGATGACCGTCGGCGACGAACACCAGCACCGCCGGCACGATGAATTCAGCTGTGGTACCGCCGACGTGCGCCATCAGCGTTGGCAACACCGACGGACGCAAGTCGTTGACCGGGTCGAGGTAGAGCCTGCGCTTGAGCCAGTTGAACATCTTGGGCCGCAGTAGCGCATTGTTGCTCGTCATCACTGCCACGACATAAGGGAAGTGGTGGTTGAGCTTGGAGGTCGCCGCTCCCCACCACAGCGCGAGCACGACGATTTTGAAGCCCGCGATCTGGTCGGTAAACGGGAAGAAGAACAGGAACATTTTCAGCCAGTAGTGTTCGGAGCGGGCGGCGAGGAACACGGTTTTGTCCCGAAGTCCCAGGACTACCAGCGCGATGATGACCGGCACGACGACAACCGGGTCGATCAGACCGACATCCCCGGCGCCGGTGACCGGGCCGCCGTATCCGGGAGCGAATAGTGCCCACACGGCGGACATCAGCACAACCGCGTAGAGCGCGACGTCGACGATGTTGCGCGTATCGCCGCGGGTGAACGGCACCTTGCCGGGCCAGGGCGGCAGCCGGATCGTACCGGGGCGCAACCAGTACAGAAACCCGCCCACCGGCGGAATGAACCGCCCGGTCAACGGTCCTGAGCCGCAGCCCAGGCCCAGCACCTCGAACAACAGCGAGAAGACGACCGCTTTCTGGTACACGATCGGTTGGGTCCACCACTGCCCGATGTGCCCGAGCCCGCCGAGGCCGGGAGTCAGCGAAATCACGAACGCTGGTATGGCGACGTACAGCGCGATCTTGACCGAGTAGAGCAGGTACACCCCGTAAGGGGTTCCGAACCCGTGCTCGACCCAGTGGCGGGTGACGACTTGCATCCGGGTGGCACGAGGCAGGGTGGGCCAGGTGTCCAGGTCGACGTCCGGCAGTTCCGGTGTGGTGAATCCCATGGTGGTTTCGTCATCCCCTCCGCCGACGGGTCCGCGCGTATGGTGGCGACCTTAGCGCGCAGGTGTGACGTGGGTTACAAAGACCCGCTGGCCGCGGCGGCGGCGGCGTGCGCGGGCCGAAGCAGCCGCGCCCCGGTCCACCTTCGGCCTCGGTGCCGAATCAGTCGGCGCGCGAACCTGGTTCGGCTGTCGCCGCCACTTCATCGTCGTCGTCCCACAACAGCAGTTGACGGACCGCGGGACGAGGTCCATAGGGCCGGAGCATCGCGCTGGCCGGTCGCGTGCGCACCCGCAGCGGCCACCAAAACCATCGCCCGAGCAGCGCGGCGATGGACGGCGTCATGAACGAACGCACGATCAGTGTGTCGAAAAGCAGCCCGAGGCCGATGGTCGTACCCAACTGACCGAGAACCCGCAAATCGCTGAACACGAACGAGGACATGGTGAAAGCGAAGACCAGGCCCGCAGCGGTCACCACCGAGCCGGAGCCGGCCATCGCTCGGATGATGCCCGTGTTCAGTCCAGCGCCGATCTCCTCCTTAAACCGTGAGATCAGCAGCAGATTGTAGTCGGATCCCACCGCCAGAAGCAGGATGACGGCCAGCGCAAGTATCACCCAGTAGAGTTTGATGCCCAGGAGATCCTGCCAGACCAGCACCGAGAGCCCGAAAGAGGCGCCCAATGACAGCGCCACCGTGCCCACGATGACGATAGCGGCGACCAGACTTCGGGTAATGATCATCATGATGAGCAGAATCAGGCTGAGCGAGGCTATTCCGGCGATCATCAGGTCGTAATTGGCCATGCTCTGGATGTCTTTGTAAGTTGCCGCCGAGCCGCCGAGGTAAAAGTTGGCGCCCGACGAGGGAGTGTTCTTCACGGCCTCGCGCGCGGCGCGCATGATTGGGTCGATGTGCGAAATCCCCTCTGGGGTCTGCGGATCACCCTCATGGGTGATGATCATGCGAGCCGCCTTGCCGTCCGGCGAAAGGAACAATTTCAGGCCGCGCTTGAAATCGGGGTTCTCGAAAACTTCCGGAGGCAGATAGAAGAAATCGTCGTTCTTTGCAGCATCGAAGGCTTGTCCCAGGGCGGTCGCGTTCTCGATGGCATCCGCCGTCTGGCGGTTGGTCCCGAACGTGGTGGCGAAGTTGGACAGCGCCAAGTCGCGATTGACCTGCTGGCTGTCGATCTGCGGGGGAATCAGTGCCACCAATTGCGGCTGAAGCGCGTCCAGTTTATCGAGACTTGCTGTGAGGTCTTCGAACTTCTCGCTCAGCTGGTCGACACCATCGAGTGCGTCTTCGACGGACCTGAGTGCATAGCAGATCGGGATGTCATAGCAGTGCTTTTCAAAGTAGAAATAACTTCGGATCGGCCGAAAAAAGTCGTCGAAATTAGCGATTTTATCTCGTAGGTCATTGATGATGCCGAGCGTCTCGTGAAACTTTTCGGATTCATCGTGAGTAGCGGCGGCGAGCTGCTGCTGCAGGCCATACTGTTGCTGCAATATGTGAATCGTTTTATCAAGCTCGCCGGCCTGTTTCAGCAAGTCGCGTGCGCGGTCTTCCTGGTATTTCAGGTTTTCGATCTGGCTGGCGCTTTGGGCGCTGATCTGAAATGGTATCGAGCTGTGGTCGATCGGTGTTCCCAGCGGCCTTGTTATTCCTTGCACCATCGCGATACCGGGAATGTGAGCCACGCTCTTGGCCACCTTGTCCAAGATGAGCATGTCCGTGGGATTACGCATATCATGGTCCGTCTCGATCATCAGCAGTTCGGGCTCCAGCCGGGCCCGGGAAAAGTGCCGATCCGCGGCCGCGTAACCGACGTTGGCCGGGGCACTGGCAGGCAAGTACGGGCTGACGTCGAAACTGGTCTTGTATCCGGGCAGGGCTAGCAGGCCGATGAAAGCGATTGCGAAGGCCACCACGAGAACGGGTCCGGGCCAGCGCACGATGGCCGTGCCGATCCGCCGCCAACCACGAGTTTTCGCCTTGAACCTCGGGTCGAACAGACCGATGGAACTAGCCAGGGTAAGCACCGCCGGGGCGAGGGTGAGCGCGGCCACCAGCGCAATAAGGATGCCTAGTGCGGCCGGGAGGCCCAGGGTTTGGAAATACGGCGTCCGCGTAAAGGTCAGACAGAACACCGCGCTGGCGACGGTCAGACCCGAGCCTAAGACGACGTGGGCCGTTCCGCTGTACATGCTGTAAAAGGCGGCTTCCCGATCCTCCCCAGTATGTCGCGCCTCGTGATAACGGCCGACGAAGAATATCGCATAATCCGTTCCGGCGGCGATGACCAGTAAGGTGAGGATATTTGTCGCATACGTCGAAAGCCCTATTACGCCGTGGTATCCAAGGAAGGCGACGAATCCCCGCGCCGCAGCCAACTCGATAAGGACAGTGACCAGCACCAGGATCATGGTGAGGACGGAACGGTAGACGAAAAGCAACATGATCGCGATTACCAGGACAGTTAGTGCGGTCACCTTGTTGGTGCCTTTGCTGCCCACGTCGAACTGGTCCGTGACGAGCGGCGCCGGGCCCGTCACGTAGGCTTTGACGCCGGGCGGCGGCTGCGTACCGCCCACGATGTCTCGGACCGCCTCGACGGACTGGTTCGCTAATGCCCCGCCTTGGTCACCGTTGAGAAACACCTGGACGTATGCAGCCTTGCCGTCGGAGCTCTGCGAGCCCGCGGCTGTCAGCGTATCGCCCCAAAAGTCCTGAACGTACTGGACATGTTTCTTGTCCTGCTCGACCTTGTGGATCAAGGTGTCGTAAAAACGATGCGCGCTTTCGGCGAGGGGCTTATCGCCTTCCAGGAGGATCATGGCTGAACTGTCGGTATCAAACTCGTGGAACTTCTGGCCGATGTACTTAATAGCCTTCAACGAGGGCGCATCGGGGGAGCTCAGCGCCACGTTTTGTACTTCTGCCACCTTCTCCAATTGCGGCACGGAAATATTTGTTATGGCAGCCAGCGCAAACCAGACAAGCAGTATGGGTACCGAAAGCCGGCGGATGGTCTGCGGCACAGATGGCCGCCGGACGTGACGGTCGCTCATCCGGACTTATCCAGGCAATAGGTATAGGCGTTCACTTCGTTGAAGGACCTTTCGTCTTTCACCACACCATTGACGATGATGCGGCAGCCTATGGAGTCACCGTCACCCTGAGCCACCACGTTGCCGACAATCGCGGGGTCTGTCGAGGTGATCGTGTAAGACCACGGCAAGGTCGCGTTGTCGACTCGCTGCGGCTGAGCATTGACGTCCAGATAGTTGATAGTTGCCACCGTGCCGGGGGCGCCGAAGACCTCGAGAACCACCTGTTTCGGGTTGAAAGGAACGATCTGACCGTTGTTGGCACCGGCAGGCGAAGTGTTGTTATGCGAGCCGAAACTGCCGTGCAGTCGATAAACAGCGAAACCCGCGGCTGCGATCACTACCACGAAGACGACGACCATCCAGTAATGCCTGACCAAACGCGTAGGTGAAATGCTTTTCACCCGACAGCCTTTCGATTACCGGCGACACATTCGCTGCGTCCTTCCCACAAGCCGAGCGGAGAAAGACTGTTGTTACAGTACGGTACGGGACCGGACACTAACAAGGCGTGCCGTGCCCACCTCGGACTCCCGTGGTGACCACGGCGCTGACGCTGCGGCGCGGTCGGCAGTCTGGGTCACAGCGACCACCATAGAGCCTGTGCGGCAATGACCGGTGTCGTACCTTTTGGATTACTGAAATCAGCCCGGTTTCAACAACAAGCGAAGAGGGATCTGGATGTCTGACGAGAAATGGGGACAAGCCAGATTGTTCGATGCCTTGACGACCAAGGGCACCGCCTTCACTGAGGATGAGCGCCACAGGTTCGGCCTGCTGGGCCTGCTGCCCACTGCGGTGAAGACGCTTGCTGAGCAAACCGAGCACTGTTGGCACGAATTCGTCACTCGTCGGGACGATCTCGACAAGCACATCTATCTGCGTGCGTTGCAGGACCGCAATGAAACGCTGTTCTACCGAGTGTTACGCGACCACATCTTGGAAACCATGCCGATCGTGTACACCCCCACGGTCGGTGAAGCCTGCCAGCGGTTCAGCGAGATCTACCGGCGCCCGCGTGGACTGTTCATGTCCTATCCGGATCGCGACCACCTACCCGAGGTGCTGCGCAACCGCCCGCACCGCGAGGTCGACGTGATCGTGGTGACCGACGGACAACGCATCCTCGGTCTGGGTGATCAGGGCATCGGCGGGATCGGTATCCCGATCGGCAAGCTTTCGCTTTACACCCTGATCGGCGGAATCGATCCTGCCCGCACCCTTCCCATCGTGCTCGACGTCGGCACCGACAACGTCGAACTTCTTGATGACCCGCAGTACCTGGGCTGGCGCCATCGGCGAATCACCGATCACGACTATTACGCGTTCATCGACGAATTCGTCAGTGCGGTGCGCGAGCAGCTGCCCAGCGTGTTGCTGCAGTGGGAGGACTTCGCCACCGCTCATGCACTGCCGATCCTCGCGCGCTACCGTGACCGGTTACTCACCTTCAACGACGACATCCAGGGCACCGCCGCTGTCACCCTCGGGGCACTGCACGGCGCGGCAAAGGTGGCCGGGCGTCCGCTGTCACAGCAGCAGGTCGTGATGCTGGGCGCGGGCTCGGCCGGTATCGGCGTTCTGAACATGATCCGTCGCGAGATGGTGACCGAGGGCTTGTCCGAACAGGCTGCTGCCGATCGGATTTGGGTAGTCGACGTGTCGGGTTTGCTCACCGACAACCGCACGGACCTGTCGGAGGCCCAGCGGGAATTCGCTCAACCCGCCGAGCGGGTGACCGACTGGGGATTGTCCGGGCCGGCCCAGCTGGCCGACGTCGTGCACCACGTCGACGTCGGTGTGCTGCTCGGCCTGTCCACCGCCGCGGGCGCCTTCACCGAAGACATCGTGCGCGAGCTCGCGAGCAGGACCGAGCGGCCGATCATCTTTCCGCTGTCGAACCCGACAAGCCGTGCCGAGGCTCACCCGGCTGAGCTGGACCACTGGACCGACGGCCGTGCTCTCATCGCCACCGGCTCGCCGTTTGCTCCGCTGCGCCGCAATGGCGTCGAACGACCTGTCGCTCAGTGCAACAACGTCTACATTTTTCCCGCGATGGGCCTCGCCGCGATCGCCGCGCAGGCGACCCGGGTCACCGATGAGATGATGCGGGTCGCCGCGGCGACCTTGGGCGACGCCTCACCCGCCGTCACCAACCCCGACCAGCCGTTGCTGCCGGCGTGGTCAGAGCTGCCCGACGTCGCTGTGCGCATCGCCCGAGCCGTTGCCGTTCAAGCCGTCGCGGAAGGTGTCGCCCCGAAACGCAGCGACGAGAAGCTCACCGAGCGCATCGCGCAGGTGCGCTGGGCGCCTGACTACCCCGTCGGCCCGTCGTAGCCGTCAGGCGTCCTCGAGAAGGTCCGGTGTGACCGCCGATTCGGTGTCCGGGATACCGTCCACTTTCGCCTTCCGGTCAGCCATCGACAGCAGCCGCCGAATACGTCCTGCCACAGCATCTTTCGTCATCGGCGGGTCAGCGAGCCGGCCCAGCTCCTCGAGCGAGGCCTGACGATGCTCGACCCGCAGCTTGCCGGCCGCGGCCAGATGGTGAGGCACGGTGTCGCCGAGGATCTCCAGCGCACGCTCCACCCGGGCGGCCGCGGCCACCGCGGCGCGGGCCGAGCGCCGCAGATT
>NZ_JBARMY010000045.1:0-4417 GCF_049802695.1 Mycobacterium sp. | reverse complement strand
GACACCGAGAAGCCGTTCCTGATGCCCGTCGAGGACGTCTTCACCATCACCGGCCGCGGCACCGTGGTGACCGGTCGTGTCGAGCGCGGCGTGATCAACGTGAACGAGGAAGTCGAGATCGTCGGTATCAAGCCGACCAGCACCAAGACGACTGTCACCGGTGTGGAGATGTTCCGCAAGCTGCTGGACCAGGGTCAGGCCGGCGACAACGTCGGGCTGCTGCTGCGCGGTATCAAGCGGGAGGACGTGGAGCGCGGTCAGGTCGTCATCAAGCCCGGCACCACCACACCGCACACCGACTTCGAAGGTCAGGTCTACATCCTGTCCAAGGACGAGGGCGGCCGGCACACGCCGTTCTTCAACAACTACCGGCCGCAGTTCTACTTCCGCACCACCGACGTGACCGGTGTGGTGACGCTGCCGGAGGGCACCGAGATGGTCATGCCCGGCGACAACACCAACATCTCGGTGAAGCTGATTCAGCCCGTAGCCATGGACGACGGTCTGCGCTTCGCGATCCGCGAAGGTGGCCGCACCGTCGGCGCCGGCCGGGTCACCAAGATCCTCAAGTAGTTCGATCAGCCAAGGCGGCGCTCACCCGGCAGGGTGAGCGCCGTTTTGCGTCCACCGGTACTGATTCGTGTTCCGCAGCAAACGGCGATTCGGACCATGCGAGGCCGCAGGGACGCACGGGACCGGCCGCTTCGCGCCGCATCGTCGCCGGGCTGAAACACGTTTCAGTTTCGCTGCTAGCCTGATCGGCAGTCGGCGAAGGGGCGGTCATGACAGCACAGTCGGGAACACTGCACGGGCGAGTTGCCTTCGTCACCGGAGCCGCCCGCGGTCAGGGGCGCTCGCATGCGGTGCGGTTGGCCCGCGAAGGCGCGGACATCATCGCCTTGGACATCTGCTCGCCGGTCTCCACCATCACCTATCCGGCCGCCACCGCGGAGGATCTCGCCGAGACCGTCCGCGCGGTGGAAGCCGAGGGCCGCAAGGTGCTGGCCCGCGAGGTCGACACTCGCGACGACGCGGCGGTGCGTCAGTTGGTGGCCGACGGAATTGAGCAGTTCGGCCGGCTCGACATATTGGTGGCCAACGCCGGCGTTCTGGGCTGGGGCCGCGTGTGGGAGCTCACCGACGAGCAGTGGGACACCGTCATCGGGGTCAACTTGACGGGTACCTGGCGCACTCTGCGCGCCGTGATCCCAGCGATGATCGACGCTGGCAACGGTGGATCCATCGTGGTGGTCAGTTCGGCAGCCGGGGTGAAAGCCACCCCGGGCAACGGCCACTACACAGCGACCAAATACGGACTGGTGGGGTTGACCAACACGTTGGCTTTAGAACTTGGCGAGTTCGGCATCCGCGTCAACTCCATCCACCCGTACTCCGTCGACACCCCCATGATCGAAACCGACGCGTTAATCGAACTGCTCGGCAAGCACAGCAGCTTCGTGCACAGCTTCCCGCCAATGCCGATGCAGCCGAAGGGTTTTATGACGCCCGACGAGGTGTCCGACGTCGTCGTCTGGCTGGCCGGTGGCGGCTCTGGTACGTTGTCGGGCGCCCAGATACCCGTCGACAAAGGCGCATTGAAGTACTAGCTCAGGCTTGTGCGTTACCCTCGGCCAACACCGCAGCGAATTGCTCGGCAGCCCAGTCGATCTCGGCTGCGGTGATCACTAGTGGCGGAGCGAAACGCAGGGTTGATTTTTGAGTGTCCTTCACCAGGACGCCGCGCTCCGCGAGGCGCAGGCTCAGCTCTTTGCCGGTCCCGATGCGCGGGTCGATGTCCACACCGGCCCACAGCCCCAGGCCGCGTACCGCCGACACGCCGTGGCCGATCAAATCGTGCAGCCGGTTGTGCAGGTGACAACCGAGTTCAGCTGCGCGCAGCTGAAACTCGCCGCGGGCGAGAATCGACACCACAGTGCTGCCGACCGCAGCCGCCAACGGATTGCCACCGAAAGTCGACCCATGCTCGCCGGGGTGCAGCACCGCTAGGATCTCCCGATCAGCCACCACCGCCGACACCGGGACCACGCCGCCGCCCAACGCTTTGCCGAGCAAGTAGACGTCGGGCACCACACCCCAGTGGTCACACGCGAACGTCCGGCCGGTGCGGGCGAGTCCGGACTGGATCTCGTCGGCTACCATCAGCACGTCCCGCTCGGTGCAGATCGCGCGCACCGCGGGCAGATAATCGTCCGGCGGGATGACGATTCCCGCCTCACCCTGGATCGGTTCCACCAGCACGGCGACGGTGTGTTCGTCGACGGCGCCCGCCGCCGCGTCGGCGTCACCGAACGGCACCGAACGAAAGCCGGGTGTGAACGGGCCGAACCCGTTGCGCGCAGCCTCATCCGACGAGAACCCGACGATGCTGATGGTTCGACCATGGAAGTTGTTGTCGGCGACCACGATATTGGCCTGCCCGGCCGGCACGCCCTTGACATCAGTGCCCCACTTTCGGGCCACCTTGATACCGCTTTCGACTGCTTCGGCGCCGCTGTTCATCGGCAACACCATGTCCTTGCCGCACAGCACGGCGAGGGCAGCGCAGAACCGTCCCAGCGCCTCGGAGTGGAACGCCCGGCTGACGAGTGTGACCAATTCCAGCTGAGCGTGCGCGACTGCGCTGATCTCCGGATGGCGGTGTCCGAAATTCACCGCCGAATAAGCGGACAGGCAGTCCAGATAACGGCGACCCTCAACGTCGGTGATCCAGACGCCCTCGGCACGGGCGGCCACGACCGGCAGCGGGGCGTAGTTGTGCGCCGTGTAGCGCTCGTCGAGGGCGATCGCCGCGGATGTCGGACCGCCCGGTTCGGCAGTGACAGCGTCGGTGACGGTCACGAATACACCTCCAGCGTGCAGCATTTCACCGAGCCGCCACCTTTGAGCAATTCGGACATGTCCACGCCGACCGGCTCGAAACCGGCTCCGGACAACTGATCGGCGAAGCCGACCGCCGCCGACGGGAGCAGGACATGACGTCCGTCAGAGACCGCGTTCAGACCGAGCACATAGGCGTCGGCGCTGCTGACCAGGATTGCGTCGGGAAACAGCGCTTGCAGCTTTGCACATGACGGACCGCTGAACGCCGGTGGATAGTACGCGATGGTGACGTCGTCCAGAACGGCCAGCGCGGTGTCGAGGTGATAGAAGCGTGGGTCAACCAGTTGCAGGCTGACCACCGGCATTCCGACGATCGCCGCGATCTCGGCGTGAGCACGTTCGTCGGTGCGAAATCCCGTGCCCGCCAAGAGCCTCGCTCCTACCGGTAGCAGGTCGCCCTGACCCTCATTGATGTGGCGGGTCGAGGCCGCCGAATAGCCGTTCGACGTCATCCACTGCGCGTAGGCGCTTGCTTCAGGCCGGCGCTGTGGGTGCTTGAACTGTGCGACCACCGCTTGGCCCTTGATGATCAGGCCACCGTTGGCGGCATACACCATGTCGGGCAACCCGGACACCGGTTGCACAAAGTCGACAGTGTGGCCCAGCCGCCGGTAGGTGTCCCGCAGGTTCTCCCACTGCGCTGCCGCGACGGCGCTGTCGATGTGTACGTCGGGATTCATCCACGGATTGATTGTGTACTCCACGGCGAAGAAATCGGGCGGGCACATCACGTAGTGGCGGTGGCGCGCTGTGCGGCGCTTCGGCGAGCGCGCAGTGGGTGCGGTGCCAACGACATCCCGAAGCGTCATACTCCGACCATAGAAGTGACGAGTCGCGCAATCAATTGCTCCCTATTGCGCGTGAGGTACTGTTTTCTTGTGCTGAATGGAGTTGGACAGTTATCTATTGCGTAGAGGGGATGAGATGTAGTGGGCGATCAGCCGGATGGCATCGACGAGCAGATTCTGGCGGAGTTGGCGCAGCATGCCCGCGCGACGTTCGCCGAAATCGGGGAGCGGGTGAACCTGTCGGCTCCAGCGGTCAAGCGTCGGGTCGACCGCATGCTCGACCGCGGCGTCATCCGGGGGTTCACCACGGTCATCGACCGCGACGCGCTGGGCTGGAACACCGAGGCCTACGTCCAGGTCTTCTGCCACGGCAGGATCGCGCCCGACGAGTTGCGCCGAGGGTGGCTGGAGATCCCCGAGATCGTCAGCGCCGCAACCATAACGGGTACCGCGGACGCCATCCTGCATGTGCTGGCGCGCGATATGCACCACCTGGAAGAAGCGCTCGAGCGAATCCGCACCAGCGCCGACATCGAACGCAGTGAGAGCGTCGTCGTGCTCTCGAACCTGATCGACCGGTCCCGCGCTGAGCGCGCAGGGTTACCGCTCGGTAGGGCCGGCGACGGCACGGGCCGTTGATCTGCAAGTCCGGCCGTCGTGTATGAACTCCCCGTGACCAGTAGCACAAAGGGCAACCGATCCGGTAAGGGGATAGTGATCGTCGGCGG
>NZ_JBARMY010000044.1:0-2739 GCF_049802695.1 Mycobacterium sp. | reverse complement strand
ATTCCGGACCAGCGGCGACGACATCGCTGCCAACCGCGATGCCGTGTTGCAGCGGGGACGCGCGCAGGTGCGCTGACGCGCTATTGACCTCGTGGAGCCCAAGCCGGACACCGGTCAGCCGAGAGCGGCGTGCAGCGACGCCACCACGTCGTCGACCGGCCCCGCGGTGTTATACCCGGCGGCCAACCGGTGACCGCCACCGCCGAACCGGGCCGCGACCGCCGCCAGATCCACGCCGGCCTTGGCCCGCATCGACACCGACCATTTTCGCGGCTCGATCTCCTTAAAGACGGCCGCCACCTCGGCTTGCTGCGTGGTGCGGACGATGTCGACGACGCTCTCCACTTCTTCGGCACGTGCGGCCGACCACTCCGCATGGCCGACGATCGCATAGACCAGCCCGCGACCGCCGACAGCGTCGGGCAGCAATTGCGCCGAGCCCAGCACGCGCGAGAGCATCGGCAGCCAGCCGAACGGGTGCGTGTCCAGCAGCATCCGGCTGACCGCGGAGTTGTCCACGCCGATGTCGATGAGTCGCGCCGCCAGCCGGTACGCCCGGGCACTGGCCCAGCGGAACGACCCGGTGTCGGTGATGAGGCCCGCGTAGATGCAGTGCGCCACCTCGATGTCGATCGGCTTGCCCCACGCGTCGAGCAGTTCGGCGACCAACATGGTTGTCGAATCCGCCGACGTGTCAACGAAGTTCGCGGTGCCGAAGAGCTGGTTGGATGCATGGTGGTCGATCACCAGCACCTCACGGCCGGGCCCGGCCAAATCACCCAACGCGCCCAGCCGGCTGACGCTCGGGATGTCAACGGTGACAACCAGCTCCACATCACGGCGCATCGCGTCGGGGCGGACCATCAGCGCGACGCCGGGCAGCGATCGCAGCGACTCGGGCAGCGTCGCCGGAGCGGCGAAACTGACCTCGACGTCCTTGCCACACCGGTCGAGCACCAGGGCCAGCGCGAGCCCGGCACCGATGGTGTCGGCGTCGGGATGCACATGGCAGACCACCGCGATTCGACCGGCGCCGTCCAGCAGGTCCGCCGCACCGGCGGCGTCGACGCGCCGCGCGTCCTCGCTGACCTCAGTCCTCTGGTTGGTCGCCGTCACCGGTGTCCTCAGCGTCGATGTCGTCGTCAGAGGGCGCCGGTGGGAGGCGGTACGGGTCGGGCTCACCGGCCGGCTTGGCACCCGAGCGGACCTTGGCCAGATCGGCGTCCGCGGCGCGGGCTCGGGCCAGCAGCTCGTCCATGCGCTGGACGCTGTCCGACGTGGTGTCACGCGCGAACGTCAAGGTGGGCGTGAACCGCACCCCGGTGCCGGCGCCGACCTTGGTCCGCAGGACCCCCTTGGCCCGCTCCAGCGCAGCCGCGGCGGCGTCGTAATCCGGCTCGTCGTCCAGGGTGGGCCCAAGCACTGTGTAATACACCGTGGCGTCGTGCAGGTCGGCGGTCACCTTCGCGTCGACGACGGTCACCCCGACCAGCCCCGGGTCCTTGATCTCGTGCTCGATCGTCGAGGCGATGATCGTGGCGATTCGCTTGGCCAGCCGGCGCGCTCGTGCCGGATCAGCCATAGACAATGCTCCCACCGGCGCCGGTGGCGTTGGGCGCTGCACTCATCAGGCGCGTTCTCTCTGCACCAGCTCGTAGGTCTCGATGACGTCGCCTTCCTTGATGTCGGAGTAGGTCAACGTCAAACCGCACTCGTAGCCGTCGCGGACCTCGGTGACGTCATCTTTCTCCCGTCGCAGCGAGGAGATCGTGAGGTTCTCCGACACCACGATGTTGTCGCGCAGCAGCCTGGCCTTGGCGTTGCGGCGCACCACACCGGAGGTCACCAGGCAACCGGCGATCAGACCGACCTTCGACGAGCGGAACAGTGCCCTGATCTCGGCGCGGCCCAGCTGGACCTCTTCGTAGATCGGCTTGAGCATGCCGCGCAGCGCCTTCTCGATCTCATCGATGGCCTGGTAGATGACCGAGTAGTAGCGGATGTCCACGCCTTCGCGATTGGCCAGCTCGGTGGCCTTGCCCTCCGAACGCACATTGAAGCCGATGATCACCGCATCCGAGGCCGACGCCAGGTTGACGTTGGTTTCGGTGATGCCGCCGACGCCGCGGTCGATGACGCGCAGTTCGACTTCGTCGTCGACCTGGATGCCCATCAAAGCCTCTTCCAGCGCCTCGACCGTACCGGCGTTGTCGCCCTTCAGGATCAAGTTGAGCTGCGACGTCTCCTTCAACGCAGCATCCAAATCATCCAGGCTGATGCGCTTACGGGAGCGTGCCGCCAGCGCATTGCGCTTGCGGGCACTGCGACGATCGGCGATCTGGCGGGCAATCCGGTCCTCGTCGACCACCAGCAAATTGTCACCGGCGCCTGGCACCGACGTGAAGCCGATGACCTGCACCGGCCGCGACGGCAGCGCCTCGTGGACGTCCTCGCCGTGCTCGTCGACCATCCGGCGGACGCGCCCATAGGCATCGCCCGCGACGATGGAGTCGCCGACGTGCAGCGTGCCGCGCTGGATCAGCACGGTCGCCACCGGTCCGCGACCGCGGTCCAGGTGGGCCTCGATCGCCACACCCTGGGCTTCCATGTCCGGGTTGGCCCGCAGGTCCAGCGTGGCGTCCGCGGTCAGCAGCACCGCCTCGAGCAGGTGATCGATGTTGGTGCCCTGCTTCGCCGAGATGTCGACGAACATGGTCTCGCCACCGAAATCCTCTGCCA
>NZ_JBARMY010000043.1:0-6473 GCF_049802695.1 Mycobacterium sp. | reverse complement strand
GGCAGGCACAGTCGTAGGCGGACCGACCGGGATGGTGATGCCCGGAGCCACCTCGATGCTGGGTTGGATCACGGTTTCCGACGGCGGCGCCTGCACCCGCGGTGGCGGAGCCGGTGCCACGGGCGCCCCGGCGTATCCGCCAATCTCCGCGGGCTTGGGGAACGACTCATTGGTGGTGCCCTTGAGGGCGCCGTCCATGGTCGACTTCCAGATGTCGGAGGGCAGTCCAGAGCCGTACACCGGCGAACCCCACTTATTGACCAGCGGTTTGTCATCCCTGACGGTCCCGACCCATACCGCGGTCGACAGCGACGGGGTGTAGCCGACCATCCAGGCATCCTTGTCCGAGCCGGTGTCGCCGAGTTGCGTGGTGCCGGTCTTGGCCGCCGACGGCCGGCCGCCGGCCAGGTTGTGGCCGTTGGAGTAGCCCGCGATCGGTTGCATCGCCGACGTCACATTGTCCGCCACCGCCTTGTCGAGGCGCTGGTCGCCGTTGTCGTTGGAGTTACTCGCGTCGAAGAGCACCTGACCTTCGGCGTTGACCACCTTCTGCACGAAGTGCGGCGGGTGGTAGACGCCGGAGGCGGCCAGCGTCGCGTACGCGGTGGCCATGTCGATCGCCCGGGTCTGGTACTGGCCCAGCACGATTCCGTTGTTGGGGGGGCCGCCTTCGCCGTCCTCGGACAGGGTGTGCGGTACGCCGGGAAAGCTGGTGGCGATACCGGCCTGGTGGGCGGCCTCGGCGACATCCACCGGGCCGTGCTTGAGTTTCAGCATCAACCGGTAATAGGACGTGTTGAGCGAGCGTTTGAGCGCCTCGGCGATGTTGCAGGTTCCGCAGCCTTCACCCTCGACGTTGGTGATTTTGATGCCGTCGACCGTCAACGGTGAGCTGTCGATCTGCGTGCCCAGCCCGATGCCTTGTTCGAGCGCGGCGATCAATGCGAACACCTTGAACGACGAGCCGGTCTGCAGCCCAGCCTGAGCGAAGTCGAAGCCGTTGGCGTCCGAACCGCCGTAGTAGGCCTTGACCGCTCCAGTGCGCGGATCGATGGAAACCACCGCGGCCCGCATGTCAGGATCTTGGCCGTCGAGGTACTTCGACACCGCCTTCTCGGCGGCCCGCTGGGCCGGCGGGTCGATGGTGGTGGTGACCTGCAGGCCCTGCGTGTTCAAGGTCTGCTCGTCGATGTTGAACAGCTCCATCAGCTCCCTGGTGACCTGCCGCTCGATCAGCCCGTTGGGCCCGCTGGTCTGGTTCTGCTCACGAGCCGCATCGGGCGGCAGGGTGGGCGGAAAAACCTGCTCCGCGCGATCGCCCGCTGACAGCGCCTTGATGTCGACCATGCCGTCGAGAACCCAGTTCCAGCGTTTGATCGCGCCGTCCAGGTCGACGGCGGGATCCAGCGTGGAGGGCCGCTGGATCAGCGCAGCCAACAGCGCACCCTCGGCCACCGTCAACTGCTCGGCGGGCTTGTTGAAGTACGCCTTGGACGCCGCCGCTATTCCGTAGGCGCCGCGGCCGAAGTAAATGATGTTCAGGTAGGCCTGCAGCACGTCGTCTTTGTGCCACTCCCCTGACATCTTGGTGGCGATGACGAGTTCTTTGGCCTTGCGGACCAGCCCGCTCACGCCGGCCCGCTGGGCACCCACCAAGGCGTTCTTCACGTATTGCTGGGTGATGGTCGAGCCGCCTTGGGTGTCACCGCCGAACAGATTGTTCTTCACCGCCCGCGCGAAACCGGTGAACGAGAACCCCGGGTTGGAGTAGAAGTTGCGGTCCTCCGCGGCGATCACGGCCTGCCGCACGTGCACCGGAACCTGGCTGAGGTCGACGTCGACGCGATTGCCCTCCGGCGGGACGATTTTGGCCAACTCAGAGCCGTCGCTGGCCAGGATGGTCGAGACCTGATTGGTGCGGATGTCGCCCGGTTTCGGGACGTCGACGATCAGGTACGCCATGGCGAAGGTGATGAGCGGCAACACCAACACCACCACCGCGGCGACGTAAAGCCCGCGGCGCGCCCACCGCCAATTGGCGGGATGAACCACATCGCTGAGCAGGTGTTGTATGCCCGGCAGCGCCGGCTCAGGAGGGCGACCCTCGGGGCGGCGCCGGCCGCCGAACAGACGGTCGTCGTGGTGCGGCGGCCCCGGTGTCGAATCATTCAGCGCCGCCTTAACGGCCTCGATTGGATCGCGTTCGAAGGGCCGCGTCACCGGCTCCGCGTCCAGCGCCGCCTTGACCGCGTCGATTGGATCGCGCCCAGGGCCGTCTTTGACTGCGGGAATGACTGTGGTCAGCCGGTCGTCGGGCGGCACTGGACGACTGGACGCGCCGTATGCCGCTGACCCGCCGGGGACGTCAGTGGCTGACTGGTCTTTATGCCCTTCGTTACTCACTGGCCGTGCGGGTACCGTTGCGCGCCGTCCGCGTGCCGCGCGAGCCTTTCGGCGGGCGCGCTGCGCCGAGCACGTACGACTTGACCAGGTGATTCCAGCTGCAGGTCCGGCATACCTCCACTACGTGTACCGAAAATTCGTCGAACCGGGACGCCAGCAACACCAACTCCTCGGCCGTGCGGGCCGAGCCCGACACCGCGCCCAGATGATCGCCGAAAACCCACGACACGAGCGTGAGTTGCTCTTTCCGGCAGATGGGGCACATCACCGGGCTGAGTTTGCCGTGGAACTTGGCAGCGCGCAGTAGATAGGGGTCGGCGTCACAAACCTCGGAAACACCGGTGCGTCCCGAGTACACCTCGGACAGCAGTGAGCGGCGCCTAAGCGCGTAGTCCACCACCTGTCGCTGCAGTCGCATGGTCACTAGAGTACGTCCGCGCGGCGATTGTCGAGACTTCGCCCGGTTATCCGGCCGGCACGGTCTCCGCTGTCACCGGCGGCTGCCCGAGTTCGATCGGGTTGAGCAAAACGGTTGCAGCCACGCTGGTCACCGCAGTCACCGTCAGATACCCGCAGGCATACCACGGCTCGCCGTGACCGGCTTCGATCGGCGCAGCAACGGAACTATGAGGCACTGACGTCCCCGCAGCTCGGCAGGAACGCCGACCGGACCGGCTCGTTCTGTCTGGCGCCCTCGACGAGCAGGCCCCGATCGGTCAAGATCGGGCGCACTCCTTCACCGAAGATGTAAGCCTCCTCCAGATGCGGGTAGCCGGAGAGAATGAAGTGGTCGAGGCCCAGTTCGGCGTATTCGGTGATCCGGTCGGCCACCTCCTGGTGCGAGCCGACCAGGGCGGTACCGGCGCCGCCGCGAACCAGTCCCACTCCAGACCACAAGTTCGGGTAGATCTCCAGGCTGCGGGCGTCGGCACCGGCAGCGAAACCCTGCCCTTCGGCGTGCAGTTGACGCATCCGGCGCTGACCTTCGGACTCCGAGCGCGCCAGCGACTGCTGGGCGGCGGAAACGGTCTGCGGATCCAAGGCGTTCAGCAGCCGGTTGGCCTCGGCCCAGGCCTGCTCGGTGGTGTCCCGTGAGATGACGTGCAGCCGGATGCCGTAACCCAGTTGCCGGCCGTGCGCGTCGGCCAGCCCGCGGATCCAGTTCAATTTCTCGCCGACCTGGCCGGGCGGCTCGCCCCACGTCAGATAGGTGTCGGCGAACCGGACGGCGACCTGGCCGGCCGCCGGCGACGAACCGCCGAAGAAGATCGGCGGCAACGGCTCAGGGCGCCGGGCCAATGCCGCCTGTTCGACCTGCAGGTGTTCCCCGGTGAAGGTGACCGGGTCGTCAGATGTCCACAGCCGCCGGATGATGTCGAGGAACTCGCCGCACCGCGCGTAGCGCGCCTCTTTTGTCAGGAAGTCCCCGAACGCCCGCTGCTCGACGCTTTCACCACCGGTCACCACGTTCAGCAGCAGCCGGCCTTGCGATTGCCACTGAAATGTGGTCGCCATCTGTGCGGCGAGGGTAGGGCTGACCAGTCCCGGCCTTAGCGCCACCAAAAACTTCAGCGTTTCGGTGCACTCGATCAGCATCGCCGTGGTCAGCCAGGCGTCTTCGCACCATTGACCCGTCGGGGTGAGCACCGACTCGAAACCGTTGATCTCGGCGGCCCCGGCAAGCTGAGCGAGATACTTCAAATCGGCGGGGCGATCGCCGCGCATCGTGCTGCCATGGCCGCTGGCCACCAGGTACCGGGAGTCCCCGTAGGTCGGCAGGAACCAGTGAAAGTGTATTGCCACGTTCATCGTCTACCCGCGGCATGCGCGGCCGGACAGGCTTGCAGCCATCGTGATTACAAAGTGAAAAAGCCGGTGACGGCGCGGTTTCGGCGCGCCCCGCGGCGCAGGCACGGTTTGCTGCGGCGACGCCGAAAGTCCGGTCCGGGGCCCGCGGTGTCCGTCAGCTGAACAATTTGCGAACATCAGCTCGTGTGTGCCTAATATATCGGGACGATAGGATGACGCGAGGCGTCGGATTGTCGTAGCGGCCAGAGCAAAGGAGGTGACTCGATTCTAGAGCTCGCCATCCTCGGTCTCCTGCTCGAGTCACCCATGCACGGCTACGAATTGCGAAAACGGCTGACCGGTCTGCTCGGAGCCTTCCGCGCATTCTCCTACGGTTCGCTTTACCCGGCACTGCGGCGCATGCAGTCCCAAGGATTGATCGCCGAGAACGCCGCCCCAACCGGGATGCCGGTTCGGCGCGCTCGCCGGGTCTATGGGCTGACCGACACAGGCCGGCAGCGTTTCGGTGAGCTGGTGGCCGACACCGGCCCGCACAACTACACCGACGACGGCTTCGGCGTGCACCTGGCGTTCTTCAACCGCACCCCCGCTGAGGCGCGGATGCGCATCCTGGAAGGCCGCCGCCGGCAAGTCGAGGAACGCCGAGAGGGCCTGCGTGAAGCAGTCGCGCGGGCCAGCAACTCGTTCGATCGCTACACCCGCCAGCTGCACCAGCTCGGGCTGGAATCCAGTGAGCGGGAAGTCAAATGGCTCAACGAGTTGATTGCCGCCGAGCGGGTGGCCCAAGGCCGGGCCGAACAAAGCTGAAGAAGTAGATCGAGCATTACGTGAACACCCCCAAGGTAGAAGTAAGGAGAACGCCCGATGAGTGAGCACAAGCCACTACAGACGCCGGGGGCGCAGCCGGAGGTCCGAGTCGCCATTGTCGGCGTTGGCAACTGTGCGTCCTCGTTGGTACAGGGCGTCGAGTACTACCAGGACGCCGACGAGACGTCCTCGGTGCCCGGACTGATGCATGTGCGATTCGGCCCGTACCACGTCCGCGATGTGAAGTTCGTCGCCGCGTTCGACGTCGACGCCAAGAAGGTCGGGTTCGACCTCTCCGACGCGATATTCGCCTCGGAGAACAACACCATCAAGATCGCCGACGTGCCGCCGACCAACGTGGTGGTGCAGCGCGGACCGACACTCGACGGCATCGGCAAGTACTACGCCGACACCATCGAAGTCTCTGACGTCGAGCCGGTCGACGTGGTGCAGGTGCTGCGCGACGCCGAGGTCGACGTGCTGGTGTCCTACCTGCCGGTGGGCTCCGAAGAGGCGGACAAGTTCTATGCCCAGTGCGCGATCGACGCCGGCGTGGCGTTCGTCAACGCGCTTCCGGTGTTCATCGCATCCGACCCGGTGTGGGCCAAGAAGTTCACCGATGCCGGGGTGCCGATCGTCGGTGACGACATCAAGAGCCAGGTCGGCGCGACCATCACCCACCGGGTGATGGCCAAGCTGTTCGAGGACCGCGGCGTGCAACTGGACCGCACCATGCAGCTGAACGTCGGCGGCAACATGGACTTCCTCAACATGCTCGAGCGCGAGCGGCTGGAGTCGAAGAAGATCTCCAAGACCCAGGCTGTCACCTCTAACCTGCAGCGCGAATTCAAGACGAAAGACGTCCACATCGGCCCGTCCGACCACGTCGGCTGGCTCGACGACCGCAAGTGGGCTTATGTGCGCCTGGAAGGCCGCGCCTTCGGTGACGTTCCGCTGAACCTGGAGTACAAGCTCGAGGTGTGGGACTCGCCGAACTCGGCCGGCGTCATCATTGACGCGGTGCGGGCGGCCAAAATCGCCAAGGACCGTGGCGTTGGCGGTCCGGTGGTCCCGGCGTCGGCGTATCTGATGAAGAGCCCGCCGCAGCAGCTGCCCGACGACGTGGCCCGGACTCAGCTCGAAACCTTCATCGAGGGGTAGTTGCCGCCGCTCGTAGAGTCTTGAGGCGTGCCAGAGATTTCCGACGACGAACTGGCCGGCCTCTCGGAGTTCGCGCTGCTGCGCGAGAACGCCGAGCAGGCCGGGGTGCCGGGCCCGCTGCCGACCGTGCAGCGCGTCGACACGGAAACCGCCGATGGCACACTCAGTGCGCTGCGCTGGGGTGAGCGCCCGCCGCGGATGGTGTTTCTGCACGGTGGCGGGCAGAACGCGCACACCTGGGACACCGTCATCGTTGGCTTGGGCGAGCCGGCGCTGGCCGTGGACCTGCCCGG
>NZ_JBARMY010000042.1:0-4212 GCF_049802695.1 Mycobacterium sp. | reverse complement strand
GATCGGGCCGCCCAGCGTGACACCGTGCCGCACTCCGGCCAGCATCGTGACCTGATCCCGTTCAAACTTCATCCGGGCGCCGCGGCCATAGCCGAGACGGCGACGGGCCAACTGGTCGGCGATGCCGTCGGAGGTGATCGTTACCCCGGCGACCATGCCCTCGACCACGGCCACCAACGCGCGGCCGTGGGATTCACCAGCAGTGGTCCATCGCAACACGAGTCTCATCTTCCCATGGCCGACGTGGGAAGGGGAAAAGCGTCAGCGTGCGGTGCTGGGTACGGTCGTCGAGTGATGGCGATGCCAATGGTGGAGCTGTGATGTCGGCGCGTGAGGAGGTCCTGGGCTGGGGCCTCGTTGACTGGGTCGAACTGGATCGAATCCACACTGTTACGTGGCGCAAGAAAAACTCCGGTGAACCCTTGCCGGTCATCCAGAACAAGACGCTCGACCTGATCCACTCGTTGGTGAGCGACGGCCTGTTCGTATTGGGCGACGTAAAGCGAGATGTCGGCTTCATCGCCTTCGACACATCTCTCGAGCAGTCGATACAGCGAATACGAGACGTGTACGTAACGAATTTTCATGATGCGAACATTTGGATGTGGTTTTGCTGGCTGGCCGCCACCGAAGAAGGGTTGCAGGCGGCCAAAGCTCACGCTGCACGCCAACATTCGGCATAGGACAGGTCAGCAGAGCCGAGGACCTAAGTTCCCATCGTTGACTCGGTGACCTCGTGCACGTCAATCTGGGTGCGATTACTCGATGATGCCGATACCTGTGGTGGGGTTGTGATGTCCGCGCGTGACGAGGTCCTGCTGCGCGGTCTCATCGACTGGGTAGCTCTCTCGTCGGTCCACGGGGCAGTTGAACAGGAAAACTCAGGCGAGCCGTTAGCGGTCGTCCAAGACAAAGTCCTCGACCTGATCCGCTCTCTGGTGGTCGATGGCCTGTTCGAATTGGGTGATCTGGCAACCCGCAAACCATCGCTTTGGCGCTTGGGATGCTCCGCTCGATCAGTCCATCCAGCAGATTCGCGACGTGTATGTGAACCAATTCGATGACGACCCGGAGTGGTGGTTTTACTGCTGGCTGAATCCCACCGAAAAAGGGTTGAAGGCCGCGGAAGCCATTGAAGCAAGCCGAGATTCGGCTCAGGGCAACAGACACCCTGACGCGCTGACTCAATAGACCCTCCCATGCTCGCTCCGCATTGCACCGCTTTGGCGCCTGGGATGCCGCGCTCGATGAGTTCATTCAACGGATCCGCGACGTGTATGTAAACCACTTCGACGACGACCCAGAGTGGTGGTTTTTACTGCTGGCTGAGGATTACCGAAAGGACGGAAGCTTGCGGGGCTTTGTCGGAAGCGACTCCTCAGCGAGCCACCAGGTCAACGAATAACGCTCACGAATCCCCCACCACGGCCTGTGCTCGACAGTTCTGGTAAATATGTGTCTCGGCGAGCGTGAAGGTCTCTTCAGGTCGTCGAGCGGCGTTCGTCCGCATACCCGGCAGTACCCGGCGGGCCCTGCGTTTTCAGCCGCTGGACGGGCTATGGGCGCGTTCGATGTTTGGCCAACAGGGAACAGTAAAGATTCCAGTGAGGTCTGCCATCTCACGGGCCGGCATGGGGCGGGCGTCGGCGCCCGCGGCAATGGCCTGCTCGATAAGCGCACCGCCAGCAGCGGTATTGATGAACTAGTGGTTGAAATCGCAGTGCACCGTGCGTGTGTCGGCGTGCAGAGTGCCCGAGCAACGCGTCGCAATCATCCCGTAACGCCGGGATGTGTCGAGTCGGTGTGTGCGGCTGTCGTTGGCCCCGCTGTCACGCAAGACGCGGTCGGCATTGTCCAGCACCATGGTTTCGGGCACCGTGCCAGGCACGCGGTAGAGGGTTGAGGATTTCGCATCCGTCCCAGATCCGGCCCGCTGCCCAGTCCACACATCAGAACCCTGGTTACAGCCGAGACAGTGCTGAATCGCTTCGATGGGGCGGTAGCCGAGCGCATCGCTGCCTGAGTTGACTACGCGAACGCCTACAGTAACCTGAGCATAGGCGATCTCCTACCGTCGAAAGAACCCAGAATGGCTAAACTCCGCGTGCAACCTTTCGAGGATATGGGCGACCCTGCCATCCTGCTAAACGGAGATCAAGATGGAATACGCATGTTTCAGTCCGCGGTGCGATCGGCACATGAAGACGGTGCAGCAACCTTCGAATTCGACGGAATTAAACATCAGGTGGTGCGGCAAGAGGGTGCCGCCGATATAGAACTGGGTCCGCAAACCGTTGTCTGGCGGTTTGATGATGCCAAGCTGGTCGAGATGCTCGATTTGATGGTACCGATGGTAAATAGCAATAGGCCGGGTCATCAATATGTCGATGACCTGAAAAGTCCGGTTGAAGTACTTGTCTTGTCGCATGACGAATACAAAGGCCCGCTTAGTTACGGGGAATTCTCCCAACTTTACCCAGAGTCACGCTCTCCACGACCGCAGAGATCGACCGCTTCCAGCGTCGAAGCGGGCCGCGACGACGAGGCGCCTCAAGCCAAGCCGACGCCGGCACCGACACAGACGAAGCAGGCCGGCAACAAACGCGCATAGGAAGCGGCTGCTGAGCATGCGGCCGTCGTTCGCAACCGCGCCGAAGGTCGATTCGGAATGACGCTTGTGAGCTCCCCTTCAAGAATCGGACGGTCTGGGGGCACGATCGATGCTGGCCAACAACGAACGGTAGAGATCGTCGGTGAGGTCGGCCACCTCGCGGCCCAGCACGATGCCGACGTCGGCACCGATGAGAATGGCCTGCTCGATAAGCGCACCGCCCGCAGCGGTGTTGACCACGTAGTAGTGAAAGTGGCTGCGCACCTTGTGCGCGCCGGCACCCAGAGCGCCTGACGTACGCACGGCGATCACTCCGTAACGCGCTGGTGTGTCGACTCTGTGCGTGCGGATCTCGGTGGCGCCGCTGTCGCGCAAGATGCGGTCGGCGTTGTCCAACACCATTGGCTCAGGAATCGCGACGGGCACTCGGTAGAGCTTGAGGACCTCGCAGCCATCCCAGTCGTGACCGTCACCTAGCCGGCGCAACAGAATCCTCGTCGCGGGGGCGTCGCCGACGGTGCGCCCCACCCAACCGGGTGGCACCGTGAGATCCGGTAGCCAGAGCTGCAGGTGCGCCGGCGGCACGAGTGTCAGCCCTCTAGTGTGTCCGGCGATCACTTGTGCCAACGACGACACTGCGGTGGGGTTGGTGGGCGCAGTCATGTCAGCCCGGCGCTCACCCGAGACAAATAACGAGACCCGCTATCAGAAGCACGAGGATACCGTCGATTACGACGACTTCGCTGCCGGCAATTGGCATGGCGCTGCCCGGATCGAGATTGGGCATGTCGATAGGTGGGAGTAGGCCCGGGTCAGGCGGCGGGACATACGCGGGTGGAGGCGCGGGCATAGTGGCACCGGGGTACGGCGCCAATAGTGGGTTCTGCGGCCCTCCGGGCACCCCGGGAGCTAGCAGGTTCTGCATCCACGGCGGCAGCTTAGCGATGAGGGACGGATCGACTCCCCCCTTCATCGGGGGGAGATCGCCGATGGGAATTTGCTCCCACTCGGTGTTCTTTCCGGGGGGTTTGTAGTCCCAGTGCGGATTGTGGTCCGAATCCTCACCGTGGTATCTCCACTCGCCACCCTGGTCGTCCCAGAGATGCTCGCCGCCCTTGCGCCGTTCACTAGCTCGGCTTGGCGGTCCTGGTGTCAGGGGTCCTTCGACAGGAGGGTGAATGCCTTCGGGAGCCCGGCCTCGAACTGGCGGCGGAGGGGGCGGAGTCGGCTCTGGGTCTAGCGGCATGGGGGCAGGTGGTGCTTGTGGCGCCCCGCCCGGCCCGGTGCCGAGCATCTGTACGCCCGTCCCGCCGGCATCGGTGGATGGTGCCGGTGGGCCGCTTTGCGGGACCGGTGGGCTGGTCGGGTGGGGTGGGGCCGGCGGCGTCAGCAGCTGCGCTGATGGGGGTGGGGTGGGTGGCGTTTGCAAGGTGTCGATGGTGCCGGTTTGAAACAGGGCCTGCGACGGCGGGGCGGGTTCTGGTGGCGGCGGAGCCGGTGGCACGTAGCCCAGGGGTTGGGTGGCGGTGGCCAGCGTGGAGGTGGTGGTGGTGGTCAGCGGCATGGTCGAGACGGGGCCGCGCAGGGCGGCGGCGTTGAGC